>VAXR01000067.1:16657-23275 GCA_005885165.1 Actinomycetota bacterium | reverse complement strand
CCGCAGCGCCTCGCGGCGGCCGCCGAGTGTCCGCAGCCCGCTCTCCCCGCGCTCGGTGGCGTACTCGGCGAGCGCCGCCAGGCGCCGAGCCGACAGGCGGCTGGCCTCGACGTCGACCTTCGAGCGGTGTGCGTCGAGGGCGTCGATCAGCTCCTCGATCCCGCTTGGCGGAGGCACCGACGACACGCTCACGACCGGCGTGTCACGCGCGCCGAGCGATCGCAGCGCGGCGGCCAGGTCGCGGCGCGCGCGCATCGCGACGTCGCTCAGGTCCGCCTTCGTCACGACCAGCACGTCGGGGATCTCCATGATCCCCGCCTTCAGGAACTGGAGCGTGTCGCCCGAGGCTGGCTGCACGACCACCGCCACCGTGTCGCACACCTCGGCGACGTCGGTCTCGGACTGCCCGACCCCGACGGTCTCCACGACGACGAGGTCGAACGCCGGTGCGAGCACCTGGACCGCCTCGCGCGTGGGCGGCGCCAGCCCGCCGAGGCGCGATCCGGCCGCCGTCGAGCGGATCAGGACCCCGTCGTCGCGCGGGTCGTGCTCGATGCGCGCGCGGTCGCCGAGCAGCGAACCGCCGGAGTGCCGCGACGAGGGATCGACCGCAAGGACGGCGACGCTGCGTCCCCGCTCCCTCCAACCGGCGACGAGCGCCGACAGGAGCGACGACTTCCCGGCGCCGGGCGGACCGGTCACCCCAACGAGGTGCGCCGGCGCCTCGCCGCCGAGCGCGTCCGGGGAGACCTCGTGCAGGAGCGCGCGCGCCCGTTCGCGGCCCTCGGGCGAGCGATCCTCGATGACGTTCAGCGCAGCCGGTGCGGCTCCGCGGTCCCCCTCGCGCAGGCGCCGGCCGAGCTCGGCCGGATCGGCCGCCTTCACCTAGATCTAAGCCGCGGCGGCGGCGCCGTGACGCTCGGCGACGAGATCCACGATGTCGCCGATGCTCTTGGTGAGCTCGAAGTCCTTCGGCGTGTACACGCGCGCCACGCCGGCATCCAGCAGGGCCTGGGCGTCCGCGTCCGGGATGATCCCACCGACCACCACCGGCACTTCCGCGCCGGCCTCCCGCAGCTCGCGCAGCACCTCCGGGATGAGCTCGCGGTGCGAGCAGGAGAGGATCGACAGCCCGACGACGTGGACGCCCTCCTGGACGGCGGTCGCCGCGATGCGCGAGGGCGTTAGGCGGATGCCCTCGTAGACGACGTCCATACCCACGTCGCGCGCCCGGAGCGCGATCTGCTCCGCCCCGTTCGAATGCCCGTCCAGCCCGGGCTTGCCGACGAGGATCTTCACCCGCCGCCCGAGCGCCTCGGACACCCGCTCGACCTTCTCGCGGACCTCGGTGAGCGTCTCGTCGTCCACAACGCCCGCGGCGCCCTCCACTCCCGTCGGCGCGCGGTACTCGCCGAACACCTCGCGGAGGGTCGCCGCCCACTCGCCGGTGGTGGCGCCCGCCCGCGCGGCCGCGAGCGTCGGCGGCATCAGGTTCGCGCCATCGTCCCGGGCGGCGGCTCCGAGCTCGTCGAGCGCCGACCGCACCGCGGTCTCGTCGCGGTCCTCGCGCCAGCGCCGGACGGCCTCGATCTGGTCCCGCTCGACGTTCGGGTCGACGGTGAGGATCCCGCCGTCCTCCCCCTTCTGCAAGGGAGACGGCTCCGCGGAGGTGAAGGCATTCTGGCCGACTACGACCTGCTCGCCCCTCTCGATCCGCGCCAGGCGCGCGCGGTGCGACTCCACGAGCTGCGTCTTCATGTAGTCGACGGCCTCCACTGCGCCGCCGTGCTCGGCCACCACCGCCATCTCCTGGCGCGCGCCGTCGACCAGCTCGGCCACGAGCCCGTCCATGACCTTCGAGCCCTCGAAGATGTCCGGGTACTCGAGCAGATCCGTCTCGAGCGCCAGGATCTGCTGGATCCGAAGCGACCACTGCTGGTCCCACGGCCGCGGCAGCCCGAGCGCCTCGTTCCAGGCGGGGAGCTGGATCGCCCGCGCCCGGGCGTTCCGGCCCATCGTGACCGCCAGTGCCTCGAGCACGATCCGGATCACGTTGTTCTCCGGCTGTGACTCGGTCAGGCCGAGGGAGTTGACCTGCACGCCGTAGCGGAAGCGTAGGTAGCGCTCGTCCTCAACGCCGTAGCGCTCACGGCCGAGCTCGCGCCACAGCTCGCCCATCGCGCGCAGCTTCGCGTGCTCCTCGACGAAGCGGATGCCGGCGTTCACGAAGAACGAGATGCGTCCGAACACCCGCGGGAAGGTCTCGTCGTCGACCCGCTCCCGCGCCGCGTCGAGCACCGCCTGGGCGGTGGACAGCGCGTAGGCGACCTCCTGGACCGGTGTGGCGCCGGCCTCCTGGAGGTGGTAGGAGCAGACGTTGATCGGGTTCCACTTGGGGACGGCGTCGACGGTGTAGGCGATCATGTCGGCGATCAGCCGCATCGACGGCTCCGGCGGGAACGCGTACGTGCCGCGGGAGAGGAACTCCTTGATGATGTCGTTCTGGGTCGTGCCCTGGAGCTTCTCGACCGGCACGCCGTTTTCCTCGGCGACGGTCATGTAGAGGGCGAGCAGCCAGGCGGCCGTGGCGTTGATCGTCATCGACGTGTTCATCTCGTCGAGCGGGATGCCGTCGAGAAGCGTGTGCATGTCGCCCTTGTGGGCGATCGAGACGCCGACCTTCCCGACCTCGCCGCGCGAGAGCTCGTCGTCGGGGTCGTAGCCGGTCTGGGTGGGGAGGTCGAAGGCGACCGAGAGCCCCGTCTGCCCCTTGTCCAGGTTCTTGCGGTACAGGGCGTTCGATTCCCGGGCGTTCGAATGGCCGGCGTAGGTGCGCATCACCCACGGCCGATCGCGCTCGGGCAGGTGCACTCGGTCGCGCTCCGGGTCCCCTTCGCTCATGAAGGGAATTGTAAGGTCCGGGGAGTGGCACGACTGATCGACGTGCGCCACCTGGGAAGGGAGCGGGTCATTGGGTCATACGAGCTCGACGGCCTGCTGATCGACCCGGGACCGGCCTCCAGCGTGGCGGCACTCGAGGGCCTGGAGCTGCGGGGACTCCTGCTCACGCATATCCACCTCGACCACGCGGGGGCCACAGGCGTGCTTGTACGCGAGCACCCCGACCTCACCGTCTACGTGCACGAGAGCGGCGCGCCGCACCTGATCGACCCGTCCAAGCTGCTCCGCAGCGCCGCCCGCCTCTACGGCGACGACATGGACAGGCTGTGGGGCGAGGTGGCCCCGGTTCCCGAACGGAACATCCGCCCGCTCGCGGGCGGCGAGCAGATCGAGGGGTTTCGAGTGGCCTACACGCCGGGTCACGCCTCGCATCACGTCTGCTACCTGCACGAGGAGACCGGCGACGCCTACGTCGGCGACATGGGCGGCGTGCGGATCCCGCCGTCCGATCGCACGCTGGCGCCGACGCCTCCGCCGGACATCGACGTCGAGGCGTGGCTCGCGTCGCTCGAGACGATCTCCGGCTGGGAGCCGCAGCGGCTCTGCCTGACTCACTTCGGCCGGGCCGACGACCCGCCCGCCCAGCTCGACCGCGTGCGCGAGGCGCTACGGCGCCAGCTCGAGATGGTCGAGCGCAGCGACCAGCGGGAGTTCACCGAGTGGCTGACGGCCGACCTGCCGGAAGAGACGGCCGAGTGCTACATCCAGGCCGCTGTGCCGGACCAGCTCTACATGGGGCTCGAGCGCTACCTGTCGAAGCGCGCGGAGGCGGCCACCAGCGCGTGATGACGACCGAGGTCGTCGAGCTCCCGCGGACGGGCGACCCGGATTCCGGGCTCGGCGGCGCCTGGCGGGTCATCGTGCTCAACGACGACCACAACACCTTCGACGGCGTCGCCTCGGCGCTCGCCCGGGTCATCCCCGGCGTCACCCTCGACCAGGGATACGCCATCGCCAACACGATCCACAACACCGGCCAGGCGATCGTCTGGTCCGGGCCGCGTGAGCCCGCCGAGCACTACTGGGAGCAGCTGCGCGAGGCCGGGCTCACGATGGCGCCGCTCGAGCAGGGTTGACGGCGACCCGCTCAGCGTTGATAGAGGCGCCGGCCCGGCCGGCCCCGCCGGCGCGCCGCATAAGGATCCTGGGGCTAGACAACGAGGGCGCGACGGACTTCCGGGACAAAGACTCGCGCTACTACGGCCTCTACCACGCCCTCTCCGAGCGCTTCGACGTCGTCGAGACGGCGTCGCCGCGGATGCCGCGGTGGGAGTCCCGGCTCAACATGGCCGTGCACTTCCTCCCGCAGCGCGACCTCTGGCGCAACCGGGCGGGGCTCAATCCCTGGCGCTTCCGGCGCCGCAGCGAGGCGGCGCGCCGGATCGTGGCGGCCCGCGCCGGCGACTTCGACGTGATCCTCCAGCTGTACCTGCTGTTCGATGCCGGCCCCGGCCACCCGTACGTCCAGTACCTCGACAGCACAATGGCGATCACGGCGCGGCAGATGCCGCGGCGCGCGCCGCTCACCCACCGCGAGCGCGACGCCTGGATCCGCCTGGAGCGCGACGCCTACCACCGCGCCGACTACCTCTTCCCGATGAGCGGGCTCGTCCGCGACTCGCTCATCGAGGACTACGGATGCGACCCGGACCGCATCGTCACCGTCGGAGCCGGGACGAACATGCGCGCGGAATCGCTGGCCGACGCGCGCTGGGACAGGCGCATCGTGCTGTTCGTCGGCCTCGACTACCGGCTGAAGGGAGGCGACTCGCTGCTTGCCGCGTGGGACTCGGTGGCGAAGCGGGTGCCCGGGGCAGAGCTCTGGCTCGCGGGGACGCGGAGGGCGTACGGACGGCCGCGTCCCGACGTGCGCTTCTTCGGACGGATACCGCGCTCGGAGCTGAGGCGCCTCTACGAGCAGGCGAGCGTCTTCGCGCTGCCCTCTCGCTTCGACGCCTTCCCGAACGTGCTCAGGGAGGCGATGGGCCACGGCCTCCCGTGCATCGCGACCACGGTGGGCGGCATCCCCGAGATAGTGCGCGACGGCGAGACCGGAGTGCTGGTGCCGCCGAAGGATCCGGCGGCGCTCTCCGCCGCGCTGATCGACCTGCTCTCTGACCCGGCGCGCGCCGAGAGCATGGGTCGCGCGGGGTACACGCTGGTGCGTGAGCAGGCGGGCTGGGAGCACGTCGCCGAGCGGATGGCGCCGTACATCGAGGCGGCCGCGCGCGGCGAACCGGTGGCGGCGGGCTAGCTAACGGAAGCCGATCGCGTCGATCTCGACGCGGCCGCCGCCCAGGCTCTTCACGCGCAGCTTCGCCCTGTCCGTGCGACGGACATTGCGGCAGCGGCGCGGCTTGCCGGCGGCGCAGACGCGCGTCCGGCGGAAGTGCGCGACGACGACCCGGTTCCGCGTCCTCGCGGAGTGGAAGCTCACCTTCTTCCGCTTCGGTCCGTAGACCACCAAGGCGCGCCCCCCGGCCGGGCTCACGCGCCCGACGAGGAAGAGCTCCGAGCCGTGCACGATCACGGTCATCGACGAGCCCTTCGCCTCCGCGCGGCTCAGGCCTCCGTACCAGGCGTGCTTCACCTGGGGGTGCCTCCACGAGCCGGTGTAGGTGGGGCCGCCGTGGCGGCGCGGATGGTCGTCGATCGGCACGATCGTCCGCGCGTGGGCCCACGGCCCGGCCTTGCCGCTCGCGCCGATCGCGCGGGCGCGGAACTCGTACGAGGTCCCGAACTTGCCCTTGAACCGGCGTGGGGCCGCGTGGAGTCGCGACGCCATGAGCCGCCAGCCGCGCTTGCACTCGGTCCGCACGTACAGCTGGAAGTGGTCGGCCGCCACGCTGCCGAGCACCCGCACCGGGAAGCGCCGACCGCTGCCGGCGTCGCTCGCCAAGCGCGGCGCAATCACGCGCACGGCCAGCGGGGACGAGCCGGTGGCGTGGCCGATCCTCCGCGCCGGGCCCTCGCGCACCGGGATCTCGAGCTTCGCGCCGGAGAGGAGAAGCGAGGAGGGCGCATTCGAGCGCTTGAGGTACGGGTCGTCGTCCTGGGTCAGCTCGATCCTGATCGAGTGCCCCTTCGGGAACTGCCAGCCGTTCCCGTGGAGCTCGAACAGCGTCGTCTCGTTCGCGTTCGTCACCCGGCGTTCGCCGCGGTCGACCATCACCTCGGTTCCGTCCGGGAAGACGTCGTACATCCGGGCGTTCAGCTGGATGTCCTGGCCCTGGCCGGTGTGCGGCACGGTGACCCGCGTCAGGCCGAGCATCGTGTAGGTCGACTTGAGCGGATCCGAGGTGTACGCGGCGATGCCGGCGCCGGTCGGTGTCTGCTCCACCGGGCAGTGCTTCGAGTTCTGCACCTGGTTCTTCACAGGGTCGGAGTCGACCGCGTGGTCGCTCGGCGCCTGGTACGTCGTCGCCTGCTGGCCCTTCGCGTCGATCGTCAGCACGTGCGGCGCCAGCGCGCCGAAGGTCGCGGCGGTGAAGCGCGGGCCGGGCTCGTCCAGCGGATGCTGGGGGCTCGCGTTCTGCGGGCAGATCTGCAGCGAGGCGGTGACGTTGTGCGGCGGAGCCGGCGCGGCGGGATCGCCCTGCGGCCCGACGTAGTGATCGATGAAGCGGTTCAGCATCGTCGTGATGCCGGTGGCGACAT
>VAXR01000067.1:0-16601 GCA_005885165.1 Actinomycetota bacterium | reverse complement strand
TGCTGGTAGTCGCCGTAGTGCTGCTGGACCGGATAGGACGGGACCGTCTTCAGCATCCGCTCGGCCATCCGGAGGTGCTCGATCGTGGTGAACAGCGGATCGGTCCACGTCCCCGCGCTGAAGAGCGGTACGCGTGCGGTCGGATCGGACTTGATGCGGCTGAACCAGGCGTTCTGGTAGTAGGCCGAGCGGTCGCTGTAGAACTCCGGCAGGGTCTTCGAGAGCGTGGTCGTGCAGAGCGGGTTCGTCTCGAACGGATCGCCGCTCTGAAGGCACGTGAACGACTGGTCGATCTCCGGGTTGAACGTCGTGTGCGCGCTCCCGGGCGGGACGCCTGTCTTGCCGCTCGCATACAGCGCGGCATCGATGCTCGCCTTCGGCATGCCGATCACCTTCCCCGCGGCGGCAGGATCCGTCGTGGGCAGCGCGTCGTGGCGGTGCATCCCGGTCGGGACCAAGGAGTAGACGAGGTCGGTCCAGCCGTACTTCGGCGCGGTGGCGGCGAGCCGCATGCTCTTGCCGCCGGGGCTCTTCCACGTCGGGTCCGTCAGCGTCAGCCACGAGAAGCCGCCGCCGTAGGAGCCGCCCGTCGTGACAACACGCTGGGGGTCGACGTGGAACGCAGTCGAAGCGGCGGGAGTCGAGCTGCGTCTCGCCTGTCGAGCCGTCGCCGTTCGAGTTCACGAAGCCGCGCGCCGTGTAGGTGAGGACGACGTAGCCGCGCGAGGCGAACCAGGCGTTCGAGTAGTGCCACTTCTCGCCGCCAGCGTCGACGCTCGAGGCCTCCCAGCCCGTCTTGTCGCCCGCGCAGCAGCCGTGCATCATCACGACCAGCGGGTAGCCGCTGGGAGGCGGCGCGTACCTCGCCGGGTCTGGCATGGAGACGTCGACGTCGAGCGCGACCTTTCCAGCTGAGCTGCCCGGAACTTGCGCGCCGGCGGCCAAGTCCGCCGCGGGCAGTCCCGTATAGCCCTTGTACGCGGCCGGCACCTGCACGGCGTGCCTCGCACCCGGCAGGGCCGTGTTCGGCTTGGACCCGCCCGCGCCCGACGGGACGCCGTCGTCGCAGAAGATGTAGGGGAGGTGGACGCTGCCCGAGCCCGCGTCCCTGTGCACGCAGCTCGCGCTCAGGCTCGCCAGGTCAGGGTCCGGTGCGGCCGTGGCCGACGGAGCGAAGAGGAGCAGGGCCGCCACGCTCGTCGCGAGCGTGGCCAGCGGCGCGATCCCGCGAGCCGGCATCGCGCCGAGTCTAAGTCTCGCCTGCGGCCCGCTGCGCCGGTCGGACGCCGCTACGTCTGCGGCTCTGTCTCGAGCTCGCTATCGGGCAGGATGCGGCCGGCGTCGACCGCGCGGAGCCACTGCGGTACGACCGGGATCTGGTACAGCCCGATCCCCTCGGCGCGCGCCTCGGAGACCTCCTCCGAGTACCAGTAGCGCTCGAAGTCGAGCTTGGTCGCGAACGACGCGATCTGGATGAAGTCGTTCGGGTCGTCCTTCGAGCGCAGGAGCGCCCAGAAGGAGGCGCCGAAGTCGAGCGCGGCCGCGGCGACAGGGCGCCAGTGATCCTCGAACTTGTCCGCCCGGAAGGGCGTGGCGTGCCAGAGCAGGAAGACGACGCTGTCGTCCGGGTTCACGCGCCGACCTCCGCGTAGATCGCGCCGGCCCCCTCCTCGGTCTTGCCGAGGCCGGTCTCGGGTGCGCCGACCAGGATCGCGATCTTCCCGAGGTGCTTGTTCTCCTTCATGAGCTGGTGCGCCTCGGCCACGCCGTCGAAGCCCATCGTCCGCCATAGCACCGGGCGCACCTCGCCGCTCTCGATCAGCTGGTTTGCCTTCGTGCACTCCCACGCGTTCGCGAAGTGCGAGCCGAGGATCTCCTTCTGACGCATCCACAGGTAGCGGACGTCGAAGTCGAGGTTGTAGCCCGTGGTCCCCGCGCAGATAACGACCTTGCCGAAGGGCTTGACCACGAACACGGAGGTCGGGAACGTGGCCTGGCCGACGTGCTCGAACACGATGTTCGGGTCGTCGCCGAGCACCTCGCGGACCGCCCCGCCGAAGCGGCGCATCTCCTTGAAGCGCGCCTTCTCCTCGTCGGGCGACTCCCCACCCTTGCGCATCATGCCCGCGTACTCGTTGCGGTCGATCCAGCCCGTGATGCCGAGCTGCTCGAGCAGCGCCCCCTTCTCGGCCGAGGAGACCACGCCGCACGAGAGCGCGCCGCTCAGGCGGCAGAGCTGGGTGGCGAACACGCCGAGCCCGCCGGCGGCGCCCCAGATGAGAACGCGCGCGCCGGCCTGCATCTCGCAGCGGTCGATCAGCATCCGGTAGGCGGTGAAGTAGGTGAGCGCGTAGGAGGCTGACTCCTCCCAGGTCAGGTTCTTCGGCTTGGGGATCAGCTGCTGCGCCTGGACCTTCGTGAACTGGGCGAACGATCCCCAGGAGGTCTCGTAGCCCCAGATCTTCTGGGAGGGCGCCGCGAGGGGGTCGAAGCCGTGCACCTCGGGGTCCTCGTAGGAGGCCTGGTTGCAGTGGATGACGACCTCGTCGCCGGGCTGCCACTTCGTGACGCCCGGGCCGGTCTTCCAGACGATGCCCGACGCGTCCGAGCCGCCGATGTGGTGGTCGTCCTCCGGGTGGTAGCGGAAGACCGAGACCGGCTTGCCCATCGCCGCCCAGACGTTGTTGTAGTTCACGCCGGCGGCCATCACGCGCACGATGACCTCCAGGGCGCCGGGCTCGGGTACCTCGATCTCCTCGATCTGGAACGCGTCCAAGGGCTCGCCCTCGCGCTCCTGCCGGATCACCCACGCCGCCATCGTGTCGGGCAGCGTGCCGGGCTCGGTCCCGACGTCGGTCACGTTCTTGATGTCAACGGCCATCTGACTGTCTCGTCCTCCGGTGTCGCGTGCGGGCGGATCGTACCGAGCAAGGCGGTACGGGCCCGCGGCACGGGCCGTCTGCGACGGGGGCCGTGGTCCGCTAGACGCCGATGGCTTCGGCCGCGGCCTCGGGCTGCCGCGCCGGCTCCAGGTGGCGCTTCAACGCACGCTTCGGCTCGACCAGCACGAACGCCAGGACGGCACCGGCGGCGGCGACCGAGCACGAGAGCGTGAGGCCGCCGGTGAGCGCGTGCACGAAGGCGTCCTTCATGGCGGCGGCCACCTGCTTTGCGGTGTGTGGATCCATCTGCCGCACCAGCTTCGTGCCGGCACCGGCACCGAGGTTGTCGACTAGGCCCGAGCGCACAGAGCCGGGCACGTGCAGGCCGGACAGGCGCTCGTCGATCCGGGTCCGGGCGAGGCTCTGGAACAGCGCGCCGATCGCGGCCACGCCGAACGTGCCACCGACCATCCGGAACATCGAGAGGATGCCCGAGGCGGCGCCCGCCTTGTCCTGGGTCACGGAGTTCATCGCGGCCGTAGACATCGGCGACATCGTCAGGCCCATCCCGAGGCCCATGATCATGAACGCCGGGAGCAGCTGGCCGTAGCCGGTGTGGATGGTGATCTGGCTCTGGAGGAAGAGCGCGAACGCCGCCAGCGCGAGGCCGGCGGTCATCAGCGGCCTGGGCCCAATCCGGTCGGCGAGGCGTCCTGCGATCGGTGCCGTGACGATGATCACGAGCGTGGCGGGCAGGAACCGGATTCCGGCCTCCAGCGGGCTGTAGTGGAGGATGTTCTGCATGTACAGGGCGAGGAAGAAGAACATCGCGAGCATCGCGAACGTGACGATGAACGCGACGGTGTTGGCGCCCACGAACGACCTCGATCGGAAGTACTCGAACTGCACCATGGGCGCGCGGCCGCGCAGCTCGACGATCACGAAGGCGACGAGCCCGACCACGGCGGTGGCCAGGAGCGCGACGATCGGGGTCGATCCCCAGTGCCAGCGGTTCCCCTCGACGAGCGCGAGGACGAGCGCTGTCAGCCCGAGCGACAGCGCGGCGATGCCGGGGTAGTCCACCGTCTTGTCGACGGTCGGGTCGCGCGACTCGCGCGCCGCGTAGAGCGTGACGATGAACGCCCCGACGGCGACCGGCAGGTTGAGGAAGAAGATCGCCCGCCAGGAGACGTACTCGGTGAGCGCGCCGCCGACGGCCGGTCCCAGCGCCAGCGCCAGCGCCGACACGCCGGCCCATGTCCCGATCGCGCGCCCGCGCTCGTGCGGCGGGAACGTGTTCGAGATGATCGAGAGGGTCCCGGGCATCATGAACGCGCCGCCGATGCCCTGGATCGCGCGGCCCGCGACCAGCCAGTGCTGGCTCGGCGCCAGGCCGATCAGGGCGCTCGACAGGGCGAAGACCGCTACCCCGAACAGGAACATGCGGCGCCGGCCGAAGATGTCGCCCAGCCGGCCGCCGGTGACGAGCAGTACGGCGAACGTGAGCGTGTAGGCGTTCACCGTCCACTCGAGCGAGGAGATCGACGCCTTGAGGTCGCGCTGGATCGAGGGCAGCGCGACGTTCACGACCGTGTTGTCGAGCATGATCATGAACAGCGCGAAGCACATGGCGGCGAGCGTCCACCACTTGCGGTTCTGCTCGGTCAGGCGTAGGCGTTCGGGCATCAGGCGGCGTCCTTTTGGCGGCGTGAGCGAGGCTTGGTTGGGCGTGCGCAGCGGGACGCGATCTCCTCGCGCTCGGCGAGCAGCGCCATCGCGGATGTGAGGCGCGCGCGCTCGCGGGCCGACAGCGTTCCCACGAACTCGTCGATCCCGGCGAGGCGCAGCTCCATCAGCCGCTCGACCAGCTCGGTGGCGGCGGGCGTGGCGCGGACCTGCTTCATCCGCCGATCGGCGGTGTCCTCCGCACGCGTCACGAGCGCACGCTGAACGAGCCCGTCGACGGCGCGGCTGACCGCCGGCAGCGAGATGCCGATCTGCTCGGAGAGCTCCTTGAGCGATGCCTGGTCCACGTCGTAGGCGAGCACGTGCAGCGCCCTCAGCTGGGTCAGCGACAGCTCGAGCTCGGCCAGCGTCCGGGCGTAGTCGTCGCCGTGCGCGTGGAGGAGGTATTTGACGAAGCCGTGCAGCTGCCCGACGAGCTCGGCGTCGGAAGCCACGGTCGGTTGCTGCGGGCTGGGCTTCACCTTCGTCTTGTCGATAATTGCTTGCACGCAAGCAAGTATTGCACGCTCGGTTGCATTTGGCCGCCCGGCCAATGTGAGATCCGTCACTCCGTCCGGGCCCGCGCTTACCGTGAGAACCTGTCATGGAAGCCGCCACGCCCCTGAGACACGCGCACGTCGGCATTTTCGGCGACCGGTTGGTCGTCGACGGGCTCGTCATCGACGACGAATGCGCCGTCCGGCTCGTGCGCGAGCGCGCGGAGGCAGGGGACGATGCGGCCAAGGTCGTCGCCGACGCCGTCGAGATCGGCGCGCGCATACTCGAGCGCGAGCAGGCCGGTGCGAACGCGGACTTCGTGCGTGCCGAGTTCGAGCGAACGGCCCACGAGGTGGAGTCGGGGTTCTCCGAGCGCGCCAAGCAGGTGGCCGACGAGCTCGGGCGCAAGGTCGACGAGGTCTTCGGGCCTGAGAGCGGCCACCTCAGCAAGGCGCTCCAGCGGCACTTCTCCGACGAGAGCGACGTCGCCGTGCAGAACCGCGTGCGCGACGCGCTGACGGAGGTCACGGCGCGCCTGCGCGAGGACCTCCTCAAGCAGTTCGCCTCGGGCGACGAGCACAACCCGCTCGGCGACTTCAAGCAGAGCGTCGTGCGCATGCTGCAGGACGCCGCGCAGCGCCAGGACGGCAACCTCGGCCGGCTCGAGGAGCGCATGACGGCGCTGCATCTCCAGCTGCAGTCGCTGCGCGACGAGCAGGTCAAGCACGAGGAGCTCGACGCCGAGCGCGAGCGCGGCACGGCCAAGGGCAGGACGTTCGAGGAGGCCGTCTTTGCGGCCATCGGAAGCATCGCGGCCGCCCAGGGGGACGACTGCGACGCCGTCGGCGACCTGATGGGCGCCACGCGGAAGACGGGCGACGTGGTCGTCGACGTCGACGCGTGCCGCGGCCCGGCCCGCGGACGCATCGTGTTCGAGGCGAAGCACTCCAAACTCTCGAAGCCGAAGGCTTTCGAGGAGCTCGACCGCGCGATGCGCGAGCGCGACGCCGACTTCGCGGTGATGGTGGTCCCGGCGGAGGACAGCCTGCCGGCGCGCACGCGGCCGCTGCACGAGTACAACGGGGACAAGCTGCTCGTCGCCTACGAGCCCGACGGCGACGACCGCCTGGCGCTCGAGGTCGGCTACTCGCTCGCC
Source organism: Actinomycetota bacterium (assembly GCA_005885165.1). Lineage (GTDB taxonomy): Bacteria > Actinomycetota > Thermoleophilia > Solirubrobacterales > Thermoleophilaceae > AC-37. Next base: position 10,340 of record VAXR01000067.1, on the reverse strand, counting down.
AGGGCGCGCGTGCTGATGACCCGAGGCGACGGCGAGGGCCTCGACGCCGCGGCGGTGAGCGAGGCCGTCGAGCGAACGCTGGGCGCGCTCGAGGACGTCCGCCGGATCAAGCAGCAGCTCACCGGCGCCGAGAACGGCATCGACCGCGCCCGCTCGATCCTCGACGACATGGCGGCGCGCGTGCGGTCGCTGCTCGAGCAGATCGACGAGCTCGTCACCGCCGGTACGCCGGACGACGACGGCGCCGAGTAGGAGCGACGGCTAGGGCAGCAGGACCGTCCCGGACGACGACTGTCGCTCCGGTCCGACGATCAGCGTCGCGGGCGGTATCGCGTTGGGCAGCCCGTCCGACGAGGCGTGCACCGTGTAGGTGCCGGGACGCAAGGTCTCCTGGATCCGCGCCGTGTCGAGCGGGTGCACGGGTCCGACCTGCTCGCTCACGTTGGTCGGTCCGCCCTCGAGCGTGACGGTGTGCGTCTGCTGCGTCTGGTTCGAGATCACGAGCACGATCGGCCCGGCGCCGAAGTGCCGCGGCTCGACGGACACCGCGCGATTCGTGATCACGCCGGTGAGCTCGAGCGGCACCGGCGGGCGCGCCTTGTTCTTGAAGTGGCTGCCGCTTCCGCAGCCCGCGATCAGGGCTGCCGCGAGGCTCCCAGCCAGGAGCAGCGCGACTGGGGTCTGCCTGACTCTCGTCATCCTCCCCCACATCCCGTGCGGGAACCCTATCCGAACCATACGGACGTTCGCGAGTGAATTAATGCGTCAACTTCAGCCTGGATCCGCTCGCGGATCTGATGGGTGAGCGACTGAACCAGCTCCAGGTCCTCCGTCTCCTCCGGTCCGAAGCCGCTCATGTCAATGGGTTCGAGGAACCGGATCTTGAACTTCGCTGGGAGGTACATCAGCCCTGCAAAGAGCCCGAAGTGGGGAAACGCGTGGTTGATCGGGAAGTAGATGAGCCCGGTGACCCGCTCAAGCAGCGGGACGTGCGCGAAGATCGGCATCGCCTCCTCGGCGCCGATCACCGCCACGGGCACGATCGGCACGCCGGCGCGCATGGCCGTCTTCACGAATCCGCCGCGGCCGAATCGCCGCAGCCGGTACCGCTGCCAGAAGAGCTTGCGCGTCGCCTTCGCGCCCTCCGGGAAGGCGAGCACCAACCGCCCCTCGTCGTGCAGAAGGCGCTGAGCGTTCTCCGGGTGCGCGGCGACCAGGCCGAGCTTGTTCGTGAGCATGCCGACGCCCGGATAGCCCTTGAACCAGTGCTCGCCGAGCATGTAGAGCGGCCGTGGCTCGGGGTGCTCGTTGCGGAGCGCCTGCATGATCATCGGGCCGTCCGGCGGGATCGCGCCGGAGTGGTTCGAAACGAGCAGCGCGCCCCCGGCGGAGGGCACGTTCTCGAGTCCCTGGGCGTCGACACGGAACCAGTACCGGTAGTAGAAGTTCATGAGCGGTTCCGTAAGGCGGAAGACGCGCTCCGATCGACCCCAGTCGTCGACCTCCCGGCTCGGATCGGTCGCCGGTATCAGCTCACGCAGCTGCCGCGGATCGAGCGCCGCCTCCTCCCGGATGGTGTCCGCGGACGGGAGCTCGTAGGGATCCGCGCGCGGGTCGTAGCCGCTCGCGGCCGACCGAGGTTCCTCTGCCCCGGCCGCCGATTCGATTGGACCCCCGAGGAGGGGGCTTTGCGCGCTTAGGCGCCCGCGACGAGCTGGCGCTCGTCGCCGAGCTGCCTGAGCCTCTTCTGCAAGCGATCCCACGACTCGCCCTCGGCGTTCTCGTAGTCCTTGCCCTCGAGACCACGCAGGCTGTCGCTGTACGCGTCCCAGGCCTGACGCTCGCGCTCGTCGATGTCGGCGAGCCTTTGGGCCGTGCGATCTGAGATGTAGGTCGTCATGCGAGACCCGCTTTCCTCGGGGGCGTGCTGCGACTCAAGTCAATGCTACCCCGGATTGCGGCTAGTAGATCATGGTCCCCTGCTGGCGGATCTCCGCTTGCAGCGGGGTACAGTGACCCGGCAGCGTGACGGCTGACGATGGCAGCGCACGCCCTCGCGGGCTCCGGCGGGTCCCGCTGATCGGGATCGTCGCCGCCCTTGCTCTCGCCGTGATCGTGGCCGGTGCCGCTCTGGCGCTGACCGGAGGAGGGCACCGCCGCGCGCGGCACACGATCGATCTGTCGAGCACGTTGGCGCCCGCCACGCCCACGTCCGCCCGCGGAGGTCGGGCGGCAGCGCAGGGCGGCCCGCAATCGGTTAGCGGCAAGATCGGCGGCGCGGACCAGCGCACGACCACCGGGGTCAGCCCGGGCGCGCCGTCCGACGCGGAGGTGCGGCGGGAGCTGAAGGAGGCCCAGGCCCTAGGGGTGTTCGGCGGCGGCGTCTCCCGCGGCGGCTGGGTGTTCCCGCTGCGTCCGCTGTCGCTGATCCTCCCGCCGGGCACCTGGAGCGAGGACCAGGGCGTGGACATCTCGACGCATGCCAGCGCGTGCGGCTCGCAGGTCCAGGAGGTGGCGATGACCAGCGGGACCATCGTGCAGGAGGGAATCTCCGGCTTCGGCCCGGACGCGCCGGTCCTGCGCATCGACTCGGGCAAGGAGAAGGGCCGCTACATCTACTACGGGCATGCGAAGCCCGCGCTCGTCCCCGTGGGCGCGCACGTGAGCGCCGGGCAGCCGATCGCCGAGGTGGGCTGCGGGATCGTCGGCATATCGACCGGGCCCCACATCGAGATCGGGATCAGCGTGCGGGGCGGGCCGCCCTGCTGCCCCGGATGGGGCGTCACGGCACCCGAGATGGACGGGATCCTCCACTCAATAATCGGGAAGTAGGGGCTCGGGGCGGGCGGTCGCTGGGCCAGGGAGCTCCGCTCTTGCGTCGCAGGATCCCGTGGCCGCGCCCGTTTGGCAATTAAGGGGGAGCACGGAGGCTGTCGCGCTCCGTTCGTAACGGGAGTGTTACGCCGACGGCCCCGCGCGGAGCTCGTCCGAAGCGCGAGTCCAATGGCGTGCGCTATAGCACCCCTCATTCGACTCGCGCATGCTGCTGGCAATTAAGGGGGAGCACGGAGGCTGTCGCGCTCCGTTCGTAACGGGAGTGTTACGCCGACGCCCCGCGCGGAGCGGAGCGCGGCGGCGCTTAGGCGCGCCATCACGCGCCGGGGCCCGCGTCAGGTCCTAAACGCCCAGTTGCGCTCCGCCGCGGGCAGCGCGTTCCCCGCGTCGTCGACGATCGCCCCACCGAGCTTCACCACATAGTGCGCGTTGCGGGCGAGCCGCTGCAGCGGGATCAGGTGGAGGCGGTGACGGCGGGAGTCGTAGCTCAAGCGGGCGGGCACGCGGCGCCCGCCGGGGCCGATCAGCTCCGCGGTGCGGGAGTTGACGTCGCCCACGGCCTCGGTGAAGGCGACGACGACCTTGGCGCGCCGCGAGACGCCGTGGCGGCCGGGCCGCGGCGAGCGCCTGCGGACGGCCGGCGGCGTGAAGTCGTTGGAGACGAAGCCGGAGATCGACCTGTGGTCCTTCGTGAAGTGCCAGTCGCCCAGCGACTGGCTGAAGCCGTCCTGGCTCACGTCGGCGTTGACGAGGACCGCGGTGATGCGCGAGTAGGCGCCGGGGTTGTCCAGGGTCACGATGGCTCGGCCACCGCGCGGCCGCTCGCGTAGGCGCACCACGACCGAGCCGGTGTCCCGCGGGCCCTTCCTCGCCACGAGCGCGACCGCCCCGGCCGTGCCGGAGGGAAGCGAGCCGATCAGCTTGATCCGGCGATCGTGCGTCGGCGCGATGTTGGCCAGCACGTACGCGGTGTGGTCGAGGTGCCCGGTGATCTGCCCGGAGGACGGGCGCAGGGTCGCGCCGCTTGCCCGAGCCACGTCGGGCCAGGTGTTCCCCTCCGGGAAGCTGCCACGGTTTGCGCCCCACTCGGCAGTGTCGGCCGCGAAGCGGACGAAGGCGTCGAAGAAGCTGCTGCCGCGCTCGCGAAGGGCGGCGTCATAGGCCGCGGGGGCGAACGACGGCGGATTGGCGGCCGCGGAGTCCTCCCACGCGCGGCGGATCAGATTCTGTCCGTAGTGCGCGTCGAGCCACTTGTTCCAGACGACGTCGCCGTAGACCTTGATGTTGAGGTCGTCGCTCGGGTCCGACGAGTTGAAGCGCGTGACCGGAACCTGCGTCATCCGGGTCCACGGCCAGACGTAGGAGACGTAGTCGTTGACGTCCGTGTAGACCTTGTCCTCCATCCACACAGCCGTGGACTCGAGCATCCAGGTGTCCTCGAGCACGTCGTAGCCGAACTGGAGGACGTGGTTGTACTCGTGCGCGGCCGTGACCTCCATCGGCGGCAGCGGGTCGCTGTACCGGTACTGCGACGGGCTGTAGTCGTTGTCCATCACCAGGTAGCCCGCCTGCGAGTTCGTTGTCTGCCCCGGGTCGGGCGTGGAGTAGCCGAAGATGCCCTGGCCGCCGAGGTCGGCGATGTAGACATCGGTCTTGTTGAAGCCGCCCCCGCCGACCCAGCCGTCGCCGACGGGCGCCCGCCAGCCCATCTGGACGTTCTCGACCTGGTAGACGTGCTCGAAGACCCCGTCCATCTTCTCGACGTAGTCGGGTACGCCGTCGTTGTTCGCGTCGTCGAGCGGAGGCGCGTTCGGGCCCGCGTCCAACCAGTGGATGCAGAACTGCGCGCCGCAGTGGGTGTGGTCGGGAGCGGAGAAGCCGGTCTGGTAGTCGGAGGCGCCGGTGCTCGGGCGCGCCAGGAGCCGGCGCGCCTCGGTGCGCTCGCGCCCCGTGAGCGCGGGCAGGTGGACCGCGAGCTCCTTGAGCAGCGACGTCACGTCGAGGCCGGTCTTCACGTGCCCGTACCTCAGCGCGTCGCGCGCCTCGTGAAGCGCGCGCTCCCCGGCCCGGCGGGCGGCCGCTTCGTGAAGCGTGGCGGAGCGCGACGTCGCCGCCTGAGCGGCGGCGGGCAGGCCGAGCAATGCGCCGGCGAGGAGGATGACGGACAGACGGCGGGGCACGCGGTTCCTCGAGGACTCCCTCGGCCATCGGGGGCCGAGGCTTGAGCCCCGCAGCGCGCCTGACTAGAAGGGCAGCTCTACGAGCTCCGCGGTCGTGCCCGAATCGCCGACTTCGAGCACGTCTCCGGGCTCCGCCTCGCGCCGCACGATCGCCAGGCCGATCGGCCCGTGAACGGGCGAGACGGCAACGGATCCGAGCGCGCCGACGGTGCGATCTCCGAGCCGCAGCTCGGCTCCCGGCTGCGCCTCGCCGGACAGCCGCAGGCCACGGAGATGGCGGTTCGGGCGCCCCTTGTAGTGGAGGCGTGCGACGGTCTCCTGCCCCACGTAGCAGCCCTTGTCGAAGCTCACGGCGCGTTCGTTGAGCCCGGCCTCCTGGGGGATCGTGTCGCTGTCGAAGTCGACGCCGAAGCGCGGCCGGCCGGACTCGATGCGCAGGCACTCGGCCACCTCCGTCGAGAGCTCCTCGAGGCCGAGCGCCTCGCGCACGGCCTGCGCGCTCTCGGCGGGGCAGATCACGTCGACGCCCGCGTCCGTCGCCACGTAGAGGCCGTGCTCGCCTTCCACGAAAGAGTGCTCGTCCTCAGGAGGCGCAGGATCGACGGTCGCGCGCGCCGCGGGGCCGACGAGTGAGAGGATCGCGTAGGCGTCGCTCACGTCCTCGGCCCGGACGTCGCGACCGATCCCGTAGGTCGCGACCATGCTCTCCAGCAGCTGCTGAAACCCCGGCTCGGTGTCGAGCCAGATCCAGTCCTCGCCCCGCAGCACGCGCATGTCGGTGCGCACCTTCCCCTTGTGGTTGAGAAGCGCCGAATAGCACCCGGTGCCAGGCTCGAGCGCCTCGACGTCGTTGGTCACCTGGCCCTGGAGGAACTCGGCGGCGTCCGCGCCGGTCACCCGGAGCTTCCCGCGCGCGGAGCTGTCCGCGACCCCCGCGGCGTCTCTCGTGAGCTCGTATTCGGCTGCCTCGATCACCTCGATCAGCGTAGCGCCGGTATACGGTTCAGCCATGGGGTTGCGGGCCGACTTCGAGCGCGTCGTCTCGACGCTGCCGCCGGACTGGTCGCGGATCGACCTCGACCTCCGGATCTTCGACGAGGAGCGGTACGTCGAGGCCGCGACGCTGCTCACGCAGATCAACGCCCAGCCCTACTCGCAGCACGACTGGCACTGGCGTCTCTCGGTCGCGCGCGAGTTCGGGCACGCGGCGGCGCCGGAGACGGTCGAGGGGACGCTCGGCGTCCTCGACGAGCAGGGGATCGAGGGGGAGCTCGCCCTGCGCGAGGTGCGCGTCGGCCGCGTGGAGGTGACGCAGATGTGGGGACGTCCCGAATCCGTGCGCCAGGAGTTCCGCCGCCGCCGCGCGCAGTGATGAAGCGCGTCGCCCTGCTCTGCCCCGACCTGCTGCTCGGCTCGAAGCTGGAGGAGGCCATGCGCGCGGCCGGGCATGACGTGACGCGCTACGACGGCGAGGACATGGCGCGCGCCGCCGTGGCCGAGGGGGACGTCCTCGTGGTCGACCTCGACGCCGAGCAGTTCGACGGGGCGGTGCTCGTCGAGTCCATGCGCATGGGGCGGGAGCTCGACGGCGTCGCAACGATCGGCTTCTACTCCCACACCGATCAGGAGACGCGCCGGCGCGCCGAGCAGGCGGGCTTCGACCTCGTGGTCCCGCGGTCGCGCATCGCGCGCGAGGCCGGCGACCTGGTCGAGCGGGTGGCGGCGCGATGAGGACCGCTGTCGTAACCGGCGCATCGAGCGGTATCGGGAAGGCGACGGCGCAGCTGCTCTCGTCGGAGGGATGGCGGCTGCTCCTCGTGGCGCGCGGGGCTGAGCGCCTGGAGGCGCTCGCCGACGAGCTCGGCGATGCGAGCGGAGTGGCGGTCGACCTCACCGACGCCGACGCTCCGCAGCGGGTCGGCGCGGCCGTCGAGGAGCGGCTCGGCGGCGAGCTGCACCTCCTCGTGAACAACGCGGGGATGGCTCGCCGCGCCGCGTTCGGGGATCGCGAGCGCGGCGGCTACCGGAACGTCCGCGAGATCATGGACCTCAACTTCGACGCCGTGCTGCGGCTCACCGAGGAGCTCCTGCCGGTGCTGCGGGCCTCGGCGCCGAGCTCGATCGTGAACGTCTCCTCCGTCGCCGGGCGGGTGGCGCGGCCCAGGAGCGGCGCGTACTCGGCGTCGAAGTTCGCGCTCGCGGGCTGGAGCGACGCGGCCACGGAGGGCTTTCCCCAGGACGACATCCGCGGGAATCCGGCCACTCGCTGGATGGTCTCGACGCCCGACAAGGTGGCGCGGGCGATCCTCCGGGCCGGCCCGGGGGGCAAGCCCGAGGTCGTGGTGCCGCGCGGCTACCGGATCGTGCCCGTCCTGCGCGCGCTGGCGCCTGGGCTCGTGAGGCGGGTCGCGGGTGGCGCGGCGGCAGGTTAGATCTAGGGCGCGACCGAGAAGTCGAAGGCGGCGGCGACGTCGGGCCGCCGCTTGAGGATGCCGAAACGGGCGTCGAAAGCCCCCCAGGCGTCGAGCCGCGAGCGGTCGAGGCGCACCGGAGGCGTGAGCGCCGGGCGGATCGCTGCGAGCTCGCGCCGGACGAGGCCCTGGTCGGCCTGCCCCGCACGCGATATCTCCGCGATCACCGGGTCAGGACGCGCGAGCGCCGCCCGCGTGCCGTCCTCGAGCGCGGCGAGGGCGCGGCGGATCAGGCCGCGCTTGCGCTTCAAGAGGCCGGCCGTCGTGGTCACGACCAGCTCCGGATAGCGCGGCGCGCCGTAGGCGTCGACGCGGAACTCGCTGGTCCGCACGCCCCGCGCGCGCAGGGTGACGCCCTCCACGTTCCAGAAGGCCGTGGCGGCCGCGACCTTGCGCGCGACCAGGCTCGGCACGGCGGAGAACCCGATGGTGATCCGCCGGACGCGATCGAAGGAGCCCCCGTCGCCCTGCACCACCGCGCGGAGCACCGCGTCGTCGGACGGCAGGCCGGTCACACCGACGCGCCGGCCCTCGAGCTGGCGCGGCCGGGTGACGCCCGGGCCGGCGATCACGGCTGCCAGCGGGCGCTGGACCAGGGCGCCCACACCCACCACCTGCTCGCCGCGCTCGCGCGCCAGTCCGAGGTCGTGGATGTCGAGCACTGCGAGCTCCGCGCGGCCGGCCTGGAGCAGCTTGAGGGAATCGGTCGACGCGCTGGGCTCTCGGACCACGAGGTGCACCCCGTGGGCCCTGTCGCGCCGGTCGTGCACGGCGGCGAAGATGCCCGAATGGGCCGCGTTCGGCGTGAAGTCGAGCGCCAGGCGGACTGGCTCGACGGGGCGGTGGCCGCCTCCGCATCCCGCTAGGCAAGCGGTCAGTGCGGCGGCGAGCGCGGTCCCGCCGCGGCGTAGCAGCTCAGACTGCCGCCGCCAACGGCCCGCGGGGGCCGCGCCTGCCCGCAAATCGAAAGAGGAGGAGCAAGTGCAAGAGCGAGGACCCGCCGCTTACGTCGCAGAGTTCGTCGGCACCTTCGCGCTGGTGTTCTCGATCACGGCGTCCGTCGTCCTCTTCGCCCCGGCGGCGACGACGACCGTGCCCGGGGTGCCCGCGCCCTTCCAGGATTTCGCCGTCATCGGGCTCGTGCACACGCTCGCCCTGTTCTTCCTGATCCAGAGCTTCGCCCTGATCTCGGGGGCGCACTTCAACCCCGCGATCACGCTCTCGCTCACGGCGATCAGGCAGCTCCGGATCGTCGACGGGGGGATCTACATCGTCATGCAGCTCGCGGGCGGCACGCTCGGCGCGCTCTTCACGAAGGCGCTCATGACCGGCGTGAACCCCGGCGTGCACTACGGCGCCCCCGGGCTCCAGCTCTCCCGCGTCGGCACGACGCTCGGCGGGATGGGCGCGGAGGGCATCGGCACGCTCTTCCTGGTGCTCGCCGTGGTGGCGGTGGCGGTCAACCCGACCGGCCTCAAGGACTGGTCCGGGCTCGTGATCGGCGGCACGCTGGGCTTCTCCGTGATGATCCTGGCGCCGCTCACGGGCGGCTCGCTCAACCCGGCGCGCGCGTTCGGCCCGGCGCTGGTCGCCCACCATTGGGGCGACGCCGGCAAGTGGCTGCTCGTGTACGTGCTGTCTCCGGCGGTCGGAGGCCTGATAGCCGCGGCCGGCTACTTCTGGCTCTTCATACAGCCGGGCAAGAAGGGCGTAACGGGCACCGAGCCGGTTGGCTAGCGCGTAGCCGGGCGTAGACTCCCGCCGATGCGGCGGGTCACCTTCTCCCGCAACTTCACGTTGTCGCTCTCGCGGACCTGCCGCTGCTACTGCAAGTACTGCTCGTTCGCCACCCACAGCGCGCACCTGTACACGCCGGACGAGGTCGAGCGGATGCTCGACGACGCGGTCCGCCGCAATACCAAGGAGCTGCTCGTGCTCACGGGCGAGCGGCTCGAGGTGAACCCCGAGGTCGCGCAACGCCTGCACGAGTACGGGCACCCGGACTTCACCTCGTACGTCGTGTGGGCGTGCGAGCGCGCCCTCGACCGCGGGCTCCTGCCGCACACGAACCTGGGCGTGCTCGAGCGGGACGACATGAGCCGGCTTCGCGAGGTCACCGCGTCGCAGGGCCTGATGCTCGAGTCGATCTCGGAGCGCCTGATGGAGACGGTGCACGCCGGCTCGCCGACCAAGCACCCGCGCCGTCGCCTCGAGACGATCAGGCTCGCTGGCGAGCTGCAGATCCCGTTCACGAGCGGGATCCTGGTTGGGATCGGGGAGTCGCCGGAGGAACGCGTTGCCTCGCTCGAGAGCCTCGCCGCGGTGCACGCCGAGTACGGGCACCTCCAGGAGGTGATCCTCCAGAACTACGTGCCGCACCCGCGCTACTACGGGCGCGAGCCGGCGCGCATCGCGGACGACGCTCAGCAGACCGGGGACTCGCCGGCCGCCGAGCTCCCCCTCCCCGAGTGGGCCAACCCGATCTCCCTCGACGACATGCGCGAGTTGGTGCGGGCCTGCCGCCGGTTGATGCCCGGCGTCGGGATCCAGATACCGCCGAACCTCTCGGACTGGTGGCTGCCGCTCATCGAGGAGGGGGCCACCGACCTCGGCGGTCTCTCCGCCAACGGCGACCACATCTCGCCCGAGCATCCGTTCCCCTCGCCCCACCGGATGCGCAAGCAGCTCGCTCCGCGCGGCTACGCGCTCACCGAGCGCCTCTGCGTCTATCCGCAATACATGACGGGCGAGTGGCTCGAGCAGCGCGTGCTCGACGTGGTCAAGCGCCGGTACTGGAGCTTCATCCCGCGCCGCGGCTCGGGCCGGCGCGAGGAGCGGCCGATCAGGCGCGACC
>VAXR01000233.1 GCA_005885165.1 Actinomycetota bacterium | reverse complement strand
CCGTGAGGCGGTGGGCGGTGATGACGCCGCGGCGCGATGCCGGGCGCCTCGGCTCCCGTCTCCGCGCGGTGCTGCTCGCGATCGCGGCGCTCGCCGTCGCCGTCGCGGTGCCCGTCATCGCCCAAGCGCCGGCGCAGGTGCCGGTACTCGACGGGATCGCGGCGCATTACCGCGACGCCGCGCGCCTGTGGCGCCCGCGGCTCCTGCCCTCGAGTTCGCGGTCTCGGGGGCGATCTGGGCCCTCCGGCGAGACAGCCTGGACGATATCGCGGCCAAGTTCCTCCTCAAGTTCACGCTCGTCGCGTTCCTGCTCGCGCTTATCACGAGCTTCACGACCTGGATTCCCCCGATTGTGAACGGGTTCGCGGCAGCGGGGGAGCGGGCTATCGGCTCGAGCGTGACCGTGAGCCCCTCGGGCATCATCGATATTGGACGCCAGACCGCGCTCACCGTGTTGAACACCCTCGACGTGGGCGTGATGCTTCGCAACCCGGCGATGGCGCTCTTCGGGGCGCTCGCCGCCCTCCTGATCGCGATCGCGTACATCGTGATCGCCGCCGAGCTCGTCCTCGCCTTGATCGAGAGCTATCTCGTGCTCGGCGGTGGCGTGCTCTTCCTCGGGTTCGCGGCCTTCCGGGGCACGGCGGCCTTCGCCGACAACCTCATTGGCTACACGTTCGGGGTAGGCGTCAAAGTGTTCCTCCTGTACTTGATCGTGGGTCTGGGGGCGCAGATCGCGAAGAGTTGGATCCCGCTGATTCAGGCGAGCACGTTCTTCGGCCCCACGAGTCCGCTCCTCGAAGTCGTCGGTGGAGCGCTCATTTTCGCGATTCTCACCGTTCGGGTGCCGGGGCGAGTGGCCGGCCGGCTCTCGGGGCACGCGAGCGTCGGCATCGCCCACGCCCTCCGGGCCTTGAGCTGAGGTGCCCATGCGCCGCTTCGGAGAACGGATCGCCTGGTGTCTCCCCCGGGTCATCGCAGAGCGGTTGGGACACCCGAGAGCGACCGCGGGTGCGGAGACCGCCGCGCCGGCCACCGCGGACGGCAATCCGTTCCTCGCCGCCCGGCACGAGTTCATGAACGCGTTCGGGGACTTGGCCCGCGGCAAGCGGAACTGGCAGCTGATCGCCTACGCGCTGGCGGGTCTCCTCGCCCTCGTCACGCTCGCGGACCTGCGCCTCGCCGCGTCGTCGCGCGTCGTGCCGTACATCGTGCAGGTCGACCGGCTGGGCCAGGTGCTGACCGTGGGGCCGGCGGAGGACCTGAAGCAGCCGGACCAGCGGTTGGTCGCGTCTGAACTCGCGCGGTTCATCCGGTCCATCCGGACCGTTCTGCCCGCGGCGGCGGCGGCCGGGCAAGCCGAGATGCTCCGGCGGGGCTACGCGTCTGTGGCGCCCGAAGCCGCCGCGTTCTTGAACGACTATTTCGCCAACCCCGTGAACGATCCCCGTGTGCTCGGACTGCGGCAGACGCGACAGGTGGACGTCACGGGCGTCCTGCGGGTCCCGCACTCCGATGTATGGCGGCTGCAGTGGACGGAGACCGAGCGCTCCACCCAACCTGGCGGCCTCACGCGGACGGCGGCGTGGGAGGGCTACCTGACGGTGCGTCTCGTGCCGCCGCGCACGGTCGAGGCTGTGCAGGACAACCCGCTCGGCCTCGCCGTGACGTCCGTCAACTGGACGCAGGTGGGCGCGAGCGCCTCGGTCGAGCCCGTCGCGGGAACGGACACCACCTTCGATCAAGGAGCGAAACCGTGATGCGCATCGTCGGAGACACCTTCTTGGCCGTACCTGCGGTCCTCCTCGGAGGGCTCGCGAGTGCGCCACCTGTGCACGCCCAACAGGAACGGGGGCTCGCCCGTCCGCCCTTCGCGGCGACGGTCCGGGCGGACACCGGACGGTCCACGAGCGACACGGCGCCCACGGCGACGGTCGGCGATCCGATCGCCACCGCGACGCGCGAGTATCAGGCGAGTGGGATCGCGCGGACGGTCGTCCAGGGCAACTTCCTCACGTTTCCCTACGGGCACGCGCAACCCACGCTCACCTGCACGGTGCTGCGCGCGTGTGTGATCGAGCTCGAGCCGGGCGAGATCGTCCTGAGTCGCATTGCCGGCGACACGGAGCGGTGGGAGATCAGCCCCGCGCCGGCCGGACCGGAGGGGCGCACGGTGCTCATCGTCGTGAAGCCGCACGAGTGCGACATCACGACCAATCTCGTGCTGGCCACGGATCGCCGCCTCTACGACTTGACGCTCGATGCGCCGCCCTGCAAGGCGCGCGCGACGAACCCGCAGCAGCCCTACGTGCGACATGTGCGGTTCTACTATCCGGATGACCTCATCGCCCAGTGGACGAGGCCGGAGCCGCCGCCGGTTCGGATCGGGGCGGACGTGCGCTCGCTCAACTTCGGCTACCGCGTGAAGAAGGAGCGCCACGTCCCGTGGTCACCGGCACAGGTGTTCGACGACGGAGCGCGGGTCTACGTCAAGCTCCCCGC
>VAXR01000066.1 GCA_005885165.1 Actinomycetota bacterium | reverse complement strand
CGAAAATCGAGCGGCCGAAGGACGCAGGGCGAAGTTCAGGCATTCATGGCTGGACGAGCCCGCGGACGTACGTCCAGCGAAGATTTGCAGCGGTATCCAGGAGTGCGGGGGTTTGGGATCAGTCATCTAACCGAACCACACGGACTTCCGGGACTTGACCATGTCCCACACGTTCTCCTGGATCCGCGCCCGGACCTCGTGCGCCACGGTCTGCACGAGCGCCTTGTCCTCGTCCAGCCCCTCCGACTCGAAGTGGAAGGGCTCGAGGAAGCGGATCTTGAACTTCGCCGGGAGGTAGCCGAGCATCCCCAGGAGCCCGAAGTGCGGGAACGTCGGCGTGATCGGGAAGTAGGTGAGCCCGGTTAGCCGTCTCATGAAGTTGAGGTGGGCGAAGATCGGCGCCGCCTCTTCCGCGCCGACCACGCAGACCGGCACGATCGGAACGCGGGCGCGCATCGCCGCGACCACGAAGCCTCCGCGGCCGAACCGCCGCAGCCGGTAGCGGTCCCGGTAGACCTTCTCCGTCCCCTTGCGCCCCTCTGGGAACACCAGGACGAGCTGCTGCTCGTCGTAGAGGAGCCTCTGCACGTTGGCCGGATGGGCCGCCACGCAGCCGATCTTCGGGATCAGCATCGAGAAGCCGGGATAGCCCTTGAAGAAGTGCTCGACCGTGATGTTGAGCGGCCGCGGGTGCGGGTGCTCCTCCTTGATCGCCTTGCCGATCATCGGTGCGTCGGGGGGCAGCGCACCCGAGTGGTTCGACACCAGCAGCGCCCCGCCGGCCGCCGGGACGTTCTCGATCCCCTCGATCTCGCAGCGGAACCAGTACTGGTAGAAGAAATCGACGAGCGTGCGGTCGAGCAGGCCCTCGACGCGCTCCGACCGGCCCCAGTCGTTGACCTGCCGCTCGGGCTCGACGCCGGGGAGGTGCGGGCGCAGGTCGTCGTCCCGGCGCGCCGGCAGGGTCGCGCTCGGGGCGATGTCCTTGACCTCGGGCTCGCGAACGCCGAGGCTCGTGCGGGTCGCCTCCGCCACGGGTCGATTGTGCCAAGGATCGTCCGGCGCCCGCGCGCGGGTGCCTCAGCGCCGGCGAAGGACGGGCTCGAGCTTGTCCCGGAGCTCCGGCCAGTCGCGCCCGCCGAGGGCGCGCTCGGACTCGACAAGCTCGGCGTTCCACGGGTGCACGATCGTCGCCGGAACCATGCCCTCGTCCGCCGCGCGAAGCAGGTTGACGGGGCTGTCGTCGACCAGCACGTCGATCCCGAGCTGCGCGCAGCGCGCGACCTTGTCGTAGCTGCAGTGCAGGTCGTCGTACGGCATTCCGATGCGCCGGAGCCAGCGCTCGGTCGCCTGCCGCGCGCTTCCCGCGCGATGGCTCGTCACGTGGATCCAGTGCCCCTCGTCGTGCCAGCCGCGCACCACCTCTACCGCGCCGGGGTACGGCTCCGCGGACTCGATGTTCTCGTCGCTGTGGGTCTCGCGGACGCAGGCGACCAGCTCTTCGTGCTCCAGGCGGGTGATCCCCCACTCCCGCTGCTCGGCATACGGCAGCGCCACGCCGTAGCGGCGCTGTGCGATCTCGTCGAGCAGATCCCAGTAGTGATGCAGGGTCGAGTCGATGTCGAGCGCGATCCTCGCGATCCAGCTACCGTAATCGGCAATGGCGCTCCTTCCCTCGAAGGCGCGGCCCGCCGCGCCGTGGGCCGCTCGCAACGCCGGCGACGACTACGGCGCGCATGCGCAGCCGGACTGGCGTGAGATCGACTGGCGCCCGCACCTGCGCTCAACCGAGATCGCCGGCCGCGGTGTGCGCTACGTCGATATCGGCTCGGGCGACGGTCCGCCGATCGTCTTCGTCCATGGGCTGGCCGGCGTCTGGCAGAACTGGCTCGAGAACATCCCGCGCTTCGCCCAGGAACGGCGGGTGATCGTGCCCGACCTGCCGGGGTTCGGCGGGTCCGAGATGCCAGCCGAGAAGATCTCGATTCCCGGCTACGGTCGCTTCATCGAGGCACTCTGCGACCAGCTCGACCTCGGCGAGGTGGTCGTCATCGGGAACTCGATGGGCGGGTTTGTGAGCGCGGAGGTCGCGATCCAGTTCCCGGAGCGCGTCGAGCGGCTCGTGCTCGTCTCGGCGGCCGGGATCACGGTCAACAGCCTCCGGCACGGCCCGGTTATGGCGTGGGGGCGCGCGGCGGCGATGGCCGGGGCGAGGTCGGTCGCAGAGAAGCGAATGGTGATCCGGCGCCCGCGGCTCAGGCACCTAGCCTTTGGATTGATCACGCGCCACCCGAGCCGGATCCCGGCCGAGACGCTGTTCGAGATGTCGATGGGAGCGGGGCGCCGCGGGTTCCTTCCCGCCCTCGAAGCCCACCTCGACTACGACTTCCGCGAGCGCCTGCCCGAGATCCGCTGCCCGACGCTGATCATCTGGGGCGAGGACGACGTGATCATCCCAGCTCACGACGCCGACGAGTACGAACGCTCGATCAAGGGCTCGCGCAAGATCGTCTTCGACGACACGGGCCACGTGCCGATGATCGAGCGCCCGGTGACCTTCAACGACTGCGTGCTCGAGTTCTTGCGCGAGCCGCGCCGCCGGCAGACCGAGGACGTCGGCGAGCCCACGGCCGGCGCCCGCGCCTGACCGCAGAGGCCGTCAGGTCGTAACTGCGCCCTCGGCCGCCGAGCCGACGTGCCGCGCGTACTTGGCGAGCACGCCGCTCGTGAACTGCGTCGGGGGCGGCCGGTAGGCCGCAACCCGGGCCTGGATCTCCTCGTCCGCGAGGTCCACGTCGAGCCGGCGTCCCTCGACATCGAAGACGATCTCGTCGCCGTCGCGGATCGCTGCGATCGGGCCCCCGCGCGGGGCCTCGGGCGCGACGTGGCCGGCCATCAGGCCGTGGGTGGCGCCGGAGAAGCGCCCGTCGGTGAGCAGGGCCACGGACTCCCCAAGCCCCTCGCCCACGAGCGCGGCTGTCACGCCCAGCATCTCGCGCATTCCGGGCCCGCCCGACGGGCCCTCGTTGCGGATCACCATCACGTCGCCCGGCTCGATGCGCTTCTCCTTCACGGCGGCGAACGCGTCCTCCTCGCTCTCGAACACGCGCGCCGGCCCGCGCTGGTGGAGGCGCTCGAGGCCCGACAGCTTCACGACGCAGCCGTCGGGCGCGAGATTGCCGCGCAGGATCGCGAGGCCGCCGGTGGGCTTGATGGGATCGTCGAGGGGCCGCACCACCTCCTGGCCCGGCTCCTCCTCCGCTTCGGCGGCCTCCTCGCCGATCGTGCGTCCGGTGACGGTGACGGCGTCGGCGTGCAGGACGCCGGCGTCGAGCAGCCGCTTGGCCACGAGGCGAACCCCGCCGGCGCGGAACAGGTCCGTGGCGACGAACCTGCCTCCCGGCTTCAGGTCGGCGAGCAGGGGCGTGCGCTCGCTGATGCGGTCGAAGTCGTCGATCTCAAGCGGCACGTCGGCGTCGCGGGCGAGCGCCATGAGGTGGAGCACGGCGTTCGTCGAGCCGCCGGTCGCGGCCACGCAGGCGACCGCGTTCTCGATGGACTCGCGCGTGATGACGCGGCTCGGCCTCAGGTCCTCGTCGAGCAGGCGCATCACGAGCTTGCCGCAGTCCTCGGCGGCCTGGCCCTTCTTCCCGTCCTCGGCGGGCACCATCGAGGTCCCCATCGCGGAGATGCCGAGCATCTCGAAGGCCGTGGACATCGTGTTGGCGGTGAACTGGCCACCACACGCTCCGGCCCCCGGGGAGGCGACCGACTCGAGCTCCGCCAGGTCGGCGTCGCTCATGTCCCCGGCCGCGTGGGCGCCGACCGCCTCGAAGACGTCCTGGATCGTCACGTCGTGGCCGTGGTAGCGGCCCGGTGCGATCGACCCTCCGTAGAGCATCAGGCCGGGGACGTCGACGCGGGCGAGCGCCATGACGCAGCCGGGGATGGTCTTGTCGCAGCCGGAGAGCGCGACCACCGCGTCGAACAGGTGCCCGCGCGCCACGAGCTCGATCGAGTCGGCGACGAGCTCGCGGCTCACCAGCGAGGTCTTCATCCCCTCCGTGCCCATCGTGATCCCGTCGGACACGGCGATCGTGTTGAACTCCATCGGCGTGCCGCCGGCCGCCCGGACGCCGTCCTTGACGCGCTCGGCGAGCCGCCGCAGGTGGAAGTTGCACGGCATCGTCTCGGTCCAGGTATTGGCGATGCCGACGATGGGGCGCGCCAGGTCGTCGTCGCCGAAGCCGATCCCCTTCAGGTAGGCACGCGCTGGGGCCCGGTCCGGGCCCTCGAGGATCGCGCGGCTGCGGAGCTTCCGGCCGGAGCTCACCGGCCGGGCGCCACCGGCGCATCCGGACCGCGGCGCAGGCGCTCCCACTCGCGCAGCCGCCACAGGTCGCGGCGCACCCGGGCCGGATCGATCTGGCGGCCCGGAAGGTGCATGTTCGACTCGTTGATGAGGCGGCGCTCGTCGGCGGTGAGCGCCATCCACTTCGCCAGGACGTCGTCCGAATCCGGGAGCCGGCTGTGCGAGATGGCGCCGGCGAGCTCGGGGAACTCGACGCAATACTCGCTCAGCAGGCGGCCCGTACGGGGGACGTACGCCACGATCGGCTTGTGCGGGTAGATGAGGTAGGCGTAGCCCGCCTGCCGCTCGCCCTCGGCGCCGGTGCGCGCCGGGCCGCGGCTCGCCTCGCTGGAGGGCGCGCCGCCGCGGAAACGCCGCCTGGGAGCGGAGAGGCCGTGCGGGCCCTCCGCCTGGAGGCGTCCCAGCACCCGGATGAAGCCGAGGTCGCGGTACATCGCCCACTCCTCGTCGTTCACGCACGATCGCAGGAGCTCCCGCGCGCGCTGCTCGGCGCGGCGCTCCCGTCCGGGATCGCGCAGCTCGCGACGCTCGGCGCGGCGGCGCGACCAGCGGGCGCGCCGCCGGTCGGTGCGGGAGCGCACGGTGCGCACGGCGATAGGAAGCATCAATGCCGCGGCGACCAGCGCGAGGACGAGCAGGGCCAGGACCACGCCGGCCGGCTCAGCCTCCCGCCGCGCGCGGGAAGAAGATGACGCGATCGGCGCTCGCGGGCACGTCCTGGTACGCCTTCACGAGCAGGGCCTGGCGCCTACCGCTGCCGGGCCGCGTGGTGGGCACCGCGGCCCACATTCCCTCGTCGAGCTGCCGGCGGAACTCCGCGATCAGCCGTTCCTCGTCCTCGCTCAGACGCGGATCGCCCTCTGCGATCAGCACCTCGCCGTGCCCCGGCATCATCCGCAGGAACCTGATCCCTCGCTCCTTCCGTCCGTCGTCAACTTACCGCCGCCTGGCAGCCGATTATGTCAAACGGGTTCCGGCCGGCCGGACGCTGAGCCGGTCCTAGCCGATGCCGAACACGTCCACCGGACCGGCGCCCGCACCCAGGCCGCGGAGGCCGTTGCGGACGGCCTCGCCCGCCACGCGCCGCGCCTCCCGTGCGGCGTCGAGCGGGTCGTCCCCCAACGCCAGGTGCGCCGCGAGCGTGGAGGAGTGCGTGCAGCCGGAGCCGTGCGCCGCGCCGTCCGGGTACCGCTCTCCGGGGAGCCCGACGAGCCGCGTGCCATCGAAGAACACGTCGTCGGGCGGATTGGCGTGGCCGCCCGTGACGACCACGGCCTTTGCCCCGAGCCCGTGCACCGCACGGGCGAGCGCCTCCTGGTCGAGCTCCTCCTCCGAAGCGACCGCCTTCCCGCCGTCGCCCGCCTGGGCTGCCAGCTGGCGGGCCTCGTCGACGTTCGGCGTGACCACGGTCGCCCGCGGCACGAGCCGGTCCACGAGCGCCTTTACCGCAAGCGGGTCGAGCAGCACGGCGCCGCTCTCCGCGACCATGACCGGATCGAGCACCACCGGCGCATCGCCCACGTAGTCGAGCGCCTCCGCGACCGCCGCGATGGTCTCCTCGTCGCCAAGCATTCCGATCTTCACGGCGTCGACCCCGATGTCGCCGGCGACCGATCGCACCTGAGCCAGGATGGCCTCCCGGCCGAGCGGGAAGACAGCGTCGACGCCCACCGTGCTCTGCGCCGTGACCGCGGTGATCGCCGTCATCCCGTGGACGCCGGCCCGGGCGAACGCCTTCAGGTCGGCCTGGATGCCCGCGCCGCCGCCGGAGTCCGATCCGGCGATCGACAGCGCGGTTGGGGGCCTGTTCGGGGCGCGTGAAGTCACGGTTCGGCGGAGGTTACGGCGGGTCCCTCAGCGAGCGAGGGCACGCTCGTAGCGGCCGAGGCCATCGCGGCGCACGAGGCCAATCAGCTCGAGCTTTCCGAGCGCGCCGCGCAGGGCCCCCGCGCTCAGCCCAGCGGCCTCGGCGACGGCTCCGATCGACTCGCCGTCCTCGATCGCGCGCAGGACGCGCCGCTGGTCTTGGTCGAGACCGGCCTCGGCGGGCACGCGCTCGACGGCCGCGCGGTCCCAGTTGCCGGCGCCGAGGACGGCGTCGAGGATGTCCTCGCCTCCCCGCCACACCCCGGCCCCGGCGTGAAGGAGCGCGTTCGACCCGGCGGCCTCGCGCGACGTCACGCGTCCGGGCACGGCTCCCACGTCGCGCCCGAGCTCTACGGCGAACGTAGCCGTGATCAGCGAGCCGGAGCGCTCGGCCGCCTCGACCACGACAGTCACGGATGCGAGCCCGGCCATGATCCGGTTGCGCGCCGGGAAGGTCCAGCGGCTGGGAGGCGCTCCGGGCGGGAGCTCGGCCACCACGGCACCCGCCTCCCTCACCTGGCGGTAGAGCGCGTGGTTGATCCGCGGATAGGCGCGGTCGGCGCCGCAACCGAGCACGGCGACAGTCCGCCCGCCCGACTCCAGGGCGCCGCGGTGGGCCGCGGCGTCGATCCCCATCGCCAGCCCGCTCACGACCGTGACGCCGGCGGCGCTGAGCGTCCGGCCGATCTTCCGGGCGACCTCCAGCCCGTGCGCCGAGGCGCGCCGCGATCCCACCACCGCAACAACCGGACCCTCGACGAGCGCGCTGAGGCCCGCCGGCTCGAGCGTCGAATGGATGACGGCCGGCTGGTCAACGAGATCCCGGAGCCGAGCGGGGTACGCCGGCTCGTGCCGGCATACGGCGTGGAGGCCTACGTCCTCCAATCGCGCTCGGGCGGGCCCTGCGGCGAAATCCCTGAGCAGCCGGTGCGCGGCGCCGGCGGCACTTCCCGCGACCGCCCCGATGAGCTCGGCGTCGCCCATCGCCAGGATCACGCCCTTCTGCCCCGGGCGTCCCAGCCGGTTCGCCACCTGGGTCGAGAGAAATCCGATCAGCGCGGTGCGCCGCAGGCATGCGTCGCAGGCGCTCACGCGGCCGCCGCCACGCGCGCTCCGAGCCTGTACGAGAGCGCCTCCTCCACGTGATGGGTGCCGACGTGCTCGACGCCCTCGAGGTCGGCGATCGTGCGCGCCAGCCGCAGCACGCGGCCGTGGCCGCGTGCCGTGAGCGCGCCGCTCCGCGCCGCGGGCTCGAGCAGCGCCCTGACCTGCGCCGCCGGGCGGATGAGCCGCCTGACGAGCCGTGCGTTCATCGCGGCGTTGCACGACGCGCCCGTGCCCATTAGGCGCTCGAGCTGGCGACCGCGCGCCGCCGTGGCGCGGTCGCGAACGGCGATCGAGGGCTCTGCCTGCCGGCCGTCCGCCGACGCCAGCTCGAGCGAGGGGCTCGCGTCGAGCGTGCAGATCAGGTCGATGCGGTCGAGCAGCGGCCCGCTCAGGCGCCGGTAGTACCGCGAGCGCTCGACCTCGTTGCACGTGCACGCGCCGGCCGGGCGCGCGCACGGGCACCCGTTGCACGCCGCGACGAGCATGAAGCGGGCGGGGAATCGCAGCGACCGCTGGCTCCGCATGACGTTTACGTGGCCCGCCTCGAGCGGCTGGCGCAGCGCCTCGAGCGCGGCCCGCGAGAACTCGGCGAGCTCGTCGAGGAAGAGAACGCCGTTGTGGGCGAGGGTGATCTCACCCGGCCGCGGCACGTTCCCGCCGCCGATCAGGCCGGGGGCCGAGATCGTGTGGTGGGGAGCCCTGAACGGACGCTCGGTCGCAAGCCGGCCGTCGCCGAGCCCGACCACGCTCTGCACGCGCG
>VAXR01000065.1 GCA_005885165.1 Actinomycetota bacterium | reverse complement strand
ACGTGACCGTAGCCCTCGGGGTGAACTTCGAGGACGCCTACGACCCGGGCAGCCATCACGTGATCTCGAACGCCTCGTGCACGACCAACTGCCTGGCGCCGGTGGCGAAGGTGCTGCAGGAGGCGGTCGGCATCGAGCGCGGCGTGATGACCACCGTGCACGCCTACACGGCGGACCAGCAGCTCCAGGACCTGCCCCACAAGGACCTGCGACGGGCGCGAGCCGCGGCGATCAACCTGGTCCCTACGTCGACCGGCGCCGCCAAGGCGATCGGCCTCGTGATACCGGAGCTCGACGGGAAGCTCAACGGGATCGCGGTGCGCGCGCCGATCCCAACCGGCTCAGTGGTGGACCTGGTGTGCAGCGTGGGGCGCGAGACGAGCATCGAGGAGGTCAACTCCGCCTTCGCCGAGCGGGCCGACACCGGGGCGCTGAAGGGGATCCTGAGCTACACGGACGACCCGATCGTCTCGACCGACATCGAGCGGTCGCCCTACTCGGCGATCTTCGACTCCGAGCTCACGATGGTGGTCGACCGGACCCTGGTAAAGGTGATCGCCTGGTACGACAACGAGTGGGGCTACTCGAACCGCGTGGTCGAGCTGGCCCAGCGCGTCCTCTAGAAGAGCCAGGAACGAGCCGCGCATCGTGATCGAGGGCGTCTTCAGCAAGCGGACCCTGCGCGATGCGAAGGTCGAGCCGGGCCAGACCGCGCTCGCGCGCGTGGACTTCAATGTCCCGCTCGAGCGCGGGCACGTGGCCGACGACACCCGCATCCGCGCCGCACTCCCCGCGATCGAGCTGCTGCGCGAGCGCGGCGCCCGGCTCGTGCTGTGCTCGCACCTCGGGCGCCCGAAGGGACGGGATCCGGACACGTCGCTTGCCCCGGCCTCCGAGTGCCTGCGCGAGCTGCTGGGCGGAGGCGTGTACCAGGCGCCCGAGGTGATCGGCCCAGAGGTGCGGCGCGGCGTCAGCCGCCTCGAACCGGAGGAGGTCCTCGTGCTCGAGAACACCCGCTGGGAGCCCGGGGAGACAAGGAACGACCCCGAGCTCGCGCGCGAGATGGCGGAGCCGGCGGACCTCTTCGTCAACGACGCGTTCGGTGCCGCCCATCGCACCCACGCGAGCACGGTCGGTGTGACGCGTTACCTGCCCGCGGTCGCGGGCCCGCTGCTGGAGCGGGAGGTGCGGACGCTCAGCGCCGTGATCGAGAGCCCGGAGCGGCCGCTGGTGGTGATCCTCGGCGGCGCGAAGGTGAGCGGCAAGATCGAGCTGATCGACCGCTTTCTCGACCTCGCCGACGTCCTGCTGATCGGCGGGGCGATGTGCTTCAGCTTCTTCCGCGCCCAGGGGCTCGCGACCGGGAACTCGCTCGTGGAGGCGGAGGACGTCGAGCCGGCGCGCAGGGTGCTGCTGAAGGCGGAGGGCTCGAACTGCCGCCTGGTCCTGCCCGTAGACCTCGTGGTGGCGGAGAGCTTCGACGCCGCCGCCCCGCGGCGCGAGATCGACGACACGGCCGTGCCGGAGGGCTGGATGGGCCTCGACGTCGGGCCGCGCACGCGCGAGGTATTCGCGGGCGAGATCGTGGCGGCGGGGACGGTGTTCTGGAACGGCCCGATGGGGGTCTTCGAGCTCGAGCCGTTCGCGGCCGGGACGCGCGCGATCGCCGAGGCGGTCGCCGCCGCGGACGGCATGACCGTGGTCGGCGGCGGTGACTCCGCCGCCGCGCTCACGAAGTTCGGGCTCGCGGATCGCGTGACCCACCTGTCGACCGGCGGCGGTGCCGCGCTCGAGCTCCTGGAGGGCAAGCCGCTCCCCGGCGTGGAGGCGCTCGACGATGCCTGAGTCGCGGGTCCCGTTCGTCGCGGGCAACTGGAAGATGTACAAGACCATCGCGGAGACCGAGAGCTACGTGCCGGCCCTGGTCGCGAAGCTGCCGGTTGGCAAGCCGGTCGACATCGGGCTGTGCGTCCCGTTCACCGACCTCGCGGCGGCGGTCGCCGCCGTGGGCGACTCCGAAGTGCGGGTGCTCGCGCAGAACATGCACCAGGCGCCGGAGGGCGCGTTCACGGGGGAGATCGCCGCTCCGATGCTGCTGGAGCTCGGCGTCCACGGCGTGGTGCTCGGGCACTCCGAGCGTCGGCGCGACTTCGGCGAGACCGATCGCGCGCTCCAGGACAAGGTCCCGGCCGCGATCGCCGCGGGCCTCGAGCCGGTGCTCTGCGTGGGCGAGAGTGAGGACGAGCGCGAGGCGGGGGAAACCCAGCGCAAGCTCCGCCACCAGGTGCAGGAGGCGCTCCTGCAGGTCGACGACGAGCAGCTCGCCGATGTCGTGATCGCATACGAGCCGATCTGGGCGATCGGGACCGGGCAAGTGGCCACCCCGGACCAGGCGCAGGAGGCGATCGCCTTCATCCGCGCGCTGGTCGGGGACCGCTCCGAGGAGGCGGCGGCGCGCGTGCGGGTCATCTACGGCGGCAGCGTCAACTCCGAGAACGCCGGCGAGATCCTGACCCAGCAGGACGTCGACGGCGCCCTGGTCGGCGGCGCGAGCCTCGACCCTGTTGCGTTTGCCGAGATCGTCGCCGCAACGCCGTGACCCTTCCGGCCGGGCCCGGATCGCCGCCGGTGCCGTCCGTCTGCCTCGTCGTGCTCGACGGATGGGGCCTGGCCCCGCCCGGACCGGGCAACGCGGTCGAGATGGCGAATACGCCGGTGTTCGACGAGCTGTGGGCGGGCTATCCGCACACGACGCTCGCCGCTTGCGGCCGCGCCGTCGGGCTCCCCGACGGCCAGATGGGCAACTCCGAGGTCGGGCACCTCAACCTGGGAGCCGGCGCGGTGGTGCGGCAGGACCTCACCCGGATCGACGACGCGATCGAGGACGGATCGTTCGCGCGCAACGAGGTGCTGCGCGCCGTGTGCGCCGCCGGTCGCGAGTCGGGGCGGCTGCACCTCCTCGGGCTCGTGTCGAAGGGGGGCGTCCATTCGGGCTGGGATCACCTGCGCGCCCTGATCGAGCTCGCCGCCGCCGAGAACGTCCCCGACCTCGTGCTGCACGCCTTCACCGACGGCCGCGACACCCTGCCCGACTCGGGCGCGGGCTACCTGGAGGAGGCCGAGGGGTGGCTCGGCGACGCCGGCGGTCGGGTGGGAACGGTCAGCGGCCGCTACTACGCGATGGACCGCGACCGGCGCTGGGATCGCACGAAGCTCGCTTACGACGCGATCGTCCACGATCAGGGTGCGGTGCCGCCCGCCGAGTCCGGCGCCGCCGCCGTCCGCGCCGCCTACGAGCGCGGCGAGACCGACGAGTTCGTGAAGCCGACGCTCGTCGGCGGCGAGGCGCGGGTGCGCGACGGCGACGCCGTCCTCTTCTTCAACTTCCGGCCCGATCGTGCGCGCCAGCTGAGCCGCGCGCTGGGGGAGCCCGAGTTCGCGGAGTTCGACCGCGGCACCCCGCCGTCCGTGCACCTCACGACCCTGACCGAGTACCACGAGGGCTGGCCCTACCCCGTCGCCTTCCCCCCGGAGCACCCCGCCACGACGCTCCCCTCGCTGCTCGCCGAGCGCGGCGTCGCGCAGCTGCACGTGGCCGAGACCGAGAAGTACGCGCACGTGACGTACTTCTTCAACGGCGGCGAGGAGCAGCCGTACGCCGGCGAGGAACGCTGCCTCGTGGACTCCCCGCGCGACGTCCCGACCTATGACCAGCGTCCCGAGATGAGCGCCCGCGCCGCGGCCGCGGAGTTCGTCCGGCGCTGGGGGGAGGGCGACTTCGGCTTCGGGATCATCAACTTCGCCAATGCGGACATGGTCGGCCACACGGGGTCGATCCCCGCGGCCGTGGCGGGCGTGGAGGCGGTCGACGCGTGCCTCGGCGACGTCGTCGCAGCCGTCCACGGCTCGGGCGGCGCGTGCCTCGTGACCGCCGACCACGGCAACGCTGACAACATGCTCGAGCCCGACGGGAGCCCCAACACCGCGCACTCGCTCAACCCGGTGCCGCTGATCGCTACCGCGGGCGTCGCCGGCCTCAGCGACGGGGGCGTGCTGGCCGACGTCGCACCGACCGTCCTCGATCTCCTGGGCCAAGAGAAGCCGGCGGCGATGACGGGCGGCAGCTTGATCTTGCGTGGCTAGATGTCGACCGTGCCCCGCTTCACCCGATCGCCGCCGCGCTCAGCCCCTGCCACGCCACGGGTGCACGCGGTCGAGCAGAAGAGCTCGTAAGGGAGGCGAGCGGCGCGCGGGCTACGCTCAGCCCGCGTGACCGCAAGTCCGTTCGAGATCGACGCCCGCGCCGGGCAAGCCCGCGCGGGCGTTCTTCGTTTGCCGCACGGCGACGTGCGGACGCCGGCGTTCGTCCCGCTCGCCTCGACCGCCACGGTCAAGTCGCTCTCCGCGGCCGAGGTCGAGGCGCTCGGGTACGAGATGGTGCTCGGCAACACCTTCCACCTCTTCCTCCAGCCCGGCCACGAGCTGATCGCGCGCCTCGGCGGCCTCCACGAGTTCATGGGCTGGCGGCGGCCGATCGTCACGGACTCCGGCGGCTTCCAGGTGTTCTCGATGGGCCACGGCTCGGTGGCCGAGGAGATCAAGCGCCGCCGCGGTGACCGCGAGAGCCGCGTCCTGTCGATCGCCGAGGAGGGCGTGCGCTTCCGCTCGTACGTCGACGGGCGGGAGCGCTTCATGGGCCCCGAGACGTCGATGGAGATCCAGGCGGCGCTCGGCTCCGACGTCGCGCTCGCCTTCGACGAGTGCACGCCATTCCACTCCGGGCGCGACTACACGGCGCGCTCGACCGAGCGCACCCACCGCTGGCTCGACCGCTGCATCGCGTGGCGGAAGGAGAACGCCCCGGACGGGCAGCTGTTCCTCGGCATCGTCCAGGGCGGGGTCTTCGAGGACCTCCGCCGCGCTTCGGCGGAGCGCGTGGCGGGCAGCGCGGTGGACGGCGTTGCCGTGGGCGGCTCGCTCGGCCGCGAGAAGGAGGAGATGTACGAGGTCGTCCGCTGGTCGCTCGAGCCCGCTCCGGACGCTGCGCCGCGTCATCTGCTCGGGATCGGCGACGTCGACGACCTCCTGGCCGGCGTCGGCGCTGGGATCGACATGTTCGACTGCGCGATCCCGACGCGGCTCGGGCGCCATGGGACGGCGCTCGTCGCCGATCCCGACAACCGCTGGCGCCTGGACCTCACGAAGCAGGCGTGGGCCGAGAGCCGCGATCCGATCGCGCCCGACTGTCCCTGCCCGGCCTGCCGCGAGCACACCCGCGGCTACCTGCACTACCTCGCGCGCATCGGCGAGCTCACCGCGGCCCGCCTCCTGACGCTTCACAACCTGACGTTCATCGCGGCGTTCATGAGCGGAATGCGCGCGGCAATCGTGGACGGCACGTTCGACGACTACTCGCGCGGGATCCTGGCGGGCGCCTCGCCGTACTGAGCTACTTCTTGTGGCCGTTTATGTAGTTGATCAGGTCCTGGACCTGATGCGGGACGTCGCTGCGGTTGATGTTCTGGCGATTGCCGCCGGGGAGGGCGAGCGCGAGGATGATCGCCACCAAAGCGAGAACCGCGATCAGCAGTAGGGCGATCGCCCGCACCGGGTTCCGCCGCTTCCGCTGCCGCGGGCGCCGCTGCACGGGTGCCTCGCGCCGGACCGGCGGCGGTGGGGTGGGCGCCGCGCGCACGGCGGTACCGGGCCGGCTCGGCAGCGCGCGCGTCGCCGCCGTCTGGTCGAGCGCCCGGGTGGCGTCCTCCTCGAGCCGGCGCGTGGCTGACGTCACCTCGCCGTGGAGCCCGGCCTCGAGCGCCTCGGCCAGCTCGAGCGCGCTCGCGTAGCGGTGGCCGGGGTCGCGCTCGAGGCACACGCGCACGGCGCGGTCGAGCTCGGCTGGGACGTCGGGTCGCTCGTCGGTGATCGGTGCCACCTGATCCTGCTGCTGCTTCAGGGCGAGCTCGGTGAGCGAGCCGTATTCGTGGGGCAGCCGCCCCGCGAGGAACTGGTAGGCGCACACGCCCAGCGAGTAGATGTCGGACGCCGGGCCGGCCTCCTCGCCCGAGGCCTGCTCGGGGGAGAGGTAGGCGGCCGTGCCGAGCACCGACCCCACCTGGGTGATGCGCGTCTGCTCGGCGGCCTTGGCGATCCCGAAGTCGGCCAGTTTCGTCGTGCCGCTCTCGTTCGAGACGAGCAGGTTGCCGGGCTTCACGTCGCGGTGTACGACGCCGGCCCGGTGCGCGTAGTCGAGCCCCTGGCAGGCGTCGCGGGTGATCCGCACGGTGTCGTCGGCGTCGAACATCCGGTGCTGTCGCAGGAGGTCCGCGCACGAGGGACCTTCGACGTACTCCATGACGATGAAGTGACGCCCGGACTCGGGGTCCTCGCCGGAGTCGAACACCTGGACGATGTTGGGGTGCTGGAGCTTCGCCGCGGCCAGCGCCTCCCGTCGGAAGCGCGCGACGAAGGCCTCGTCCTCCGCCAGGTGCTCGGCCAGGAGCTTCACCGCCACCGGCCGCTCGAGCACAGTGTCCCTGGCGCGGAAGACCGTCGACATGCCGCCCGCGCCGAGTCGGTTCTCGAGCTCGTAGCGCCCTGCGACTGCCGTTGGCGTGGCCATCAGCCGCCGCCCTTGCCCAGCTTCTTCGCCTGCCCCGGCGGAACGCCTCCGCTCGGGTTGGTCGGCGGCGCCGGCTTGGAGGTGGTCGTGGTGTGGGTGGTCGTCGGCGGTGGCGGCGGGCTCGAGCTCGTCGTGGTCGTGGTGGTGGTGGTGGTCGGCGTGGAGCTCGAGGTGGTGCTCGTGCTCGTGCTCGAGCTCGTGTTCGACTTGGCCGCGCACTTCGCCGCGATCAGGTTCTTCAGGTTGTCGATTCCGTCCTTGAGCGTGGCTCGGATGTCCGAGTCCGTCTTGGCGGGGAGCGAGGCTACCCCCTGCTCCAGCGCCGGAATTGTGGTCGTAGTGAGGCTCGTGCAGTCCGGCTGCTTGCTGCTGCTCAGGCCCTGCGCGTCCTGCAGGTGGCTGATCAGGTCGGACGCGTTCGACGCCGGAATCTTCGCTCCCGACCCGCCGCAGCCCGCCACGCCGGTCGCGATCGCGAGCGCGGACAGGACCAGTGCGATGCTCGCGCGCGGCGCCCTCATTGCCCCACGTAGAGCCGCTCGGCGAGCATCACCGGCAGCTCGGTCGCCTCGATCGCCCGCGCGGCCTCCTCGATCGGGTACTTCACGCGCCTCCAGGTCGCATGCCAGGTGCCGAGGTCGAGCAGCATCCACGCCGCGCGCGGATCGCCGTCGCGCGGCTGCCCGACGCTCCCGGGGTTGACGATCCAGTCGCCCTCGGAGAGGT
Source organism: Actinomycetota bacterium (assembly GCA_005885165.1). Lineage (GTDB taxonomy): Bacteria > Actinomycetota > Thermoleophilia > Solirubrobacterales > Thermoleophilaceae > AC-37. Next base: position 1,390 of record VAXR01000065.1, on the reverse strand, counting down.
CCAGCTCGGTCCCGTGGGGCGCGGTGTCGCCAGCGACCGAGCCGGGGTCGCTGTCGCGGCGAAACCAGAGCGCGACGTGCGAGTGGCCGACCGCGCCGATCCGCACCTTCATCTGATCCATGCAGGCGCCGGCCTGGGTGCTCGACAGGACGTACTCCCAGATCGGATCACGCGGGCTGGCGTGGTAGAGGCCCACCTCGTGTTCCTCGTCCTCCGGCTGCAGGGCGGAGAGGTACGCCACCGAGTCGCTCGTGATCCGCTCGCGGGTCCAGAGGGCAGCCTCGGCGGCGTTCGAGGAGAACGACTCCACGTCGATCTTTCCGAGCACAACGAGGTCATGGTTCCCGATCAGGCAGAGATCGCACGTCTCGGCCGCGAGCGCCACGCACTCGTCGGGCTGCGCGCCGTAGCCGACGAGGTCGCCGAGGCACCAGCGCGCGTCGACGCCCGCCTTGCTGATGTCGTTCAGAACCGCCTGGAACGCGGGCAGATTGCCGTGCACGTCGGAGAGCACGGCAACGCGAACCGGGCGCTCGCGGGCGCTGTCTAGAGTCTCCGGGGAATGCACGGTCGTCGTATCCGGCTGCCGTTTGCGGTTTCGGTTGCTGTGGTGGCCGCCGGGGCCGCGACGGTGGCGCTGAGGCCCCGAGGCGGCCTCATCCCGGCGGCGCAAGCGAAGCCGCAAGCCTACTTCAGCGCCCGTGAGCTGGACCGGATTCACGACTACGTCGGCACGCAGCGGCTTCTCGGGCTGGGCAGCCTGGCGCTCACTGGAGTCGTGCTGGTCGCCTTCGCCGTCCGGCCTCCGGCCCTGGTCAGGCGAGCGGCCGAGCGGATGGGAGACCGTCCCCTGACGGGCTCGGCGATGACCGGCGCCGGCCTGTTCCTCGTCGTCGCGGTGGCCACGCTGCCGCTCTCCGCGATCGCCCAGAACCGCGACAGGGAGTTCGGTCTGTCGACCCAGAGCTGGGGCGGCTGGGCGAGCGACGTCGTCAAGAGCGACGCCTTGGGCGCCGTCTTCGCCGCGGCCGGCGGCGCGCTGCTCATCATCCTGATCCGCCGCTTTCCGCGCCGCTGGTGGATCCCGGGCGCGGCCGCCATCTTCGGCGTCGCCTTCCTGTTCGAGTTCCTGTCCCCGGTCGTGCTCGACCCGATCTTCAACCGCTTCACGCCGCTTCCCAAGGGAAAGCTGCGCTCCGAGGTCCTCGAGCTGGCGCACCGCTCCGGGGTGCACGTGGGCCAGGTGTATCGCGTCGACGCGAGCAGGCGGACAACCGGCGCGAACGCCTACGTGAACGGGATCGGTGCCACCAAGCGCGTCGTCCTCTACGACAACCTGATCAAGGACTACAAGCCCGCCGAGGTGCGCTCGGTGGTGGCGCACGAGCTC
>VAXR01000011.1 GCA_005885165.1 Actinomycetota bacterium | reverse complement strand
GCGATCGTCGCCCACCACCAGCAGGCGATCTACTTCGGGATGAAGGCCGGCCGGCTCTCGGATCAGCCCGGACCGGATGCGATCATCGCCGACCCCGAGGGGCGGTCCGGCCACCGCATCATCGACGGCGAGGTGCGCTTCGACTCGCTATCCGACGACGAGCCGCCCGAGGAGGGCGACACGGGCGGCGCCGGCTCGGATGGCGCCGGCAAGGCCCCTCAGCAGTCGCGCACGAAGGCCGTGGCGGACGGCTAAACGGCTCGGAGCCGGCTCGTCAGGGCGAGCGTAAACGCGCCAGAAGCGGATGATGGACCAGTTGGGTATCCCATCGAATACCTAAGTGGACCATCTGACCTAACGATGGTGTGGGTAGCTGGTCCATCAGCGGTGGCAGGGCACTGCCCGGGCGCGGCACCCGGGGTTTGCGCACCTAGGAGCCCTGCCCCTTTATCGCCTATCTGAGGCGTAAGTCCCCTTCTCCAGCGTCACTGCGCCGCGGCCCCGGCGCCGTCCGCGACGGCGAAGGCCCCTCAGGCGCCCGCCTTCGCCCTCCGGCGATCGCTCCGGTCGGGCACTCGCAGCTCAACCGGCGAGGCGTGAAGCGCGCGCAGCCGCAGGTCCCTCCACGACATCCCCTCGCCGACGAGCGACGGCATCCCGAGGGCGAAAGCCGTCGCCACCTCGACCGCCTGGAGGATGATCCCGTAGGCGAACGCGTCGGTGTGCCCCACTCCATACGCGGAGAGGACCGCGACGCACGCGGCCTGGAAGACGCCGATGTTCGAGGGCGTGGCGGGGATGACGGCGGTCACGTTGACCGCGAAGAGCACCGCGGCCGCCGCCCCGATCCCGGCTCGGTGATCGAGCCCCAGCGCCACGAGCAGGGTGTAGCAGGCGAGCCACTGGACGCCCCAGGCGAGCAGCTGCATGATCGCCGCCCAGCTGCCGAGCCTGGGATGGCGGAAGACCTCGAGCCCGCGGCGCGCGTCGACCATCGCCCGCCTGACCTTGGCGGTGACCTGGTGGATCTTCCCGAACCGCCGCGGCGCGATCCGGCGCAGGACGACCGGGGCGACGATCACCAGACCGGCGGCCGCAAACGGCGCGGCCGCGACTAGCACGAGCGCGCCCTCGTGGCCTCGGAACAGGCCCACCGTCGCGAACATGACCGTGCCAAGGATCGCCAGCGCAACCAGGTTGAGGAGCGTCTGCGACACCAGGGTCCCGAGCACGACCGGCAACCGCTCCCGCGCGCGCCCCAGCCGGCGCGCCACGATCAACGCGCGGGAGGGCTCGCCGAGCCGCGCCGGCAGCGTGGCTGACATCAGCACCCCGATCATCACCCCGCGCGCCGCGTGGCGGCGGCGCACCCGCGCTCCGGGCAGCGCCGCGCGCAGGATCGCGTGCCACGACTCCGCGCGCGCGAGCATCGAAGCGCACATCAACGCAAACGCAACGAGCACCCAGACCGGCGTGGCCGCCAGCAGCGAATGAACGATCGAGTCGATCCCGATCCGCTGGAGCGCCAGGGCCGCCAGGCCGACGCCCGCGGCGGCGCCGGCGGCGATGCCCACCCGGCGCGCCACCCGAACAGCGCGCCTGCGTGTGGCCCCGGGCAGCTCGGGCTCGATCGAGGGGATGCGGCGAGGCGGATTTCGCGGCAGGCCGTCGGCGGGACGGAGGCCGGCTCGGAGCGCGACATGGCTTAGCCGCGACGGTGCCGTCTCGGCGGCCCGCTCTATCGCCCGCTCGTAGACCTGCGCGATCTCGGCCGTCACGCGCGGCCAGGCGAACCGCTCCGCGCGCTCGCGCGCGCAGCGCGCCATCCGCGCGCGGCGGGCCGGATCGATGGCGAGCGCATGCAGCGCCTCGCCGAGCGCGGCCGGGTCCCCCGCGGGAACGAGCACGCCGTCGAGCCCGTCGCGAACCACGTCGCGGTAGCCGGCGATGTCGGAGCAGACGACCGGGGTGCCGGCGGCAAACGCCTCGGTCAGCACCATGCCGAAGCTCTCCCCGCCGAGCGACGGCGCGCAGACGACGTCGGCCTGGTGGAGGAGCCGCGACTTCTCGCCGTCGGTCACGCGGCCGCGAATCTCGACGCCCTCGCGCTCGAGCAGGTAGGGCTCGACCTCCTCCGGCGTGGCGCCGGCGACGGTGAGGCGAGCGTCGATCCCCGCACCGCGGAGGGCCTCGAAGGCACGAAGCAGGATCGGAAGGCCCTTGCGCTCCTCGGCTCGACCCACGAACAGGAGGCGAACGTGCTCGGAGTCGGCGGGAGGCTTCGGCCCCGAGGGCGCGGCGGCCAGGTCGACGCCGTTCGGGACAACAACGTAGTTGCCCCCGTACCAGCGCTCGGCCGTCCAGCGCGCCGCCTCCGATACGGCGATCCGGGCATGCAGCTTCTGATAGACGCGACGGGCGCCGAGCATCGTCGACACGAAGCGCTGGACGCCGCCGTTCGTGGCGTAGGTGTGGAACGTGCCCACGAGCGGGACCCGCGCCGCCTCCGCCGCCACTCAGCTCACGACCGGGGCGTTCGGCTCGTGCACGTGCACGACGTCGAACCCGCCGTCGCGCACGGCATGACCGAGCGTCGAGACCGCGTGCGGCGTGAACGAGAGGTTCGACACCGCGCCGTTCGCCGGGATCCCGACCGTGCGCCCGAGCGACACGAAGTACGAAGGCGCGGGGCGAGGCTCCGGCCGCACCCCGCGGTGCATCACGCGCGCGAGGCGATCATCCGGGTCGTAGGGAGCGAAGAGACGCACGTCGTCACCACGGCCGATCAGCCCCTCGGCCAGCGCTTCGACGTGCCTCCCCACTCCCCCCGGATACGTGTACGAGTACGGGGAGACGAGCGCTACGCGCACCTCGTTCATCCTAGCCCACGGGCGCCCGTCCGACAGGGGAAATTTTCGGCACCCGCGCGGGCTCTTTCGGAACGTCCGCGGGCTCTTCTCCGTAGTCAACGGACCGTTCCGGGCGCGATCGCGCGTATCCCGCGGCCAGCAGCATCATCAGCAGCCCCGCCTCGAAGATGAGCGGCCCTGAATCGTTGGCGAGAGTGCACGCGATCGTCGCGGCGAGGGCGCCCCAGATCCCCGCCATGAACGCCGGCTGGTCGCGCAGCGGGGCGAATATCGAGGCGCGCCGCCGCACGCCGACGTAGAGGAGAAGGACGCCGATCGCGCAGGTGATCGCGGTCGTCAGCCGCTTGAGCCCGGTGGCGGAGATGATCAGGCGGCGCTTGACGATCTCGAGCAGGTCACCAACCCCGTTGCCGTGCACGACGGTCCGGGTGAGGTGCGCGCCGCCCGAGGTGACGAGGTCGACCCCCACGAGCGCCCCGACGGCCGCGATCGGGACCGCCGCCGCGATCAGCACGTCGCGGCGCGTGAGCCGCCGGCCCAGCAGCGCGAGGACCGCCGCCGCGCCGCCCGCACCGAGCGTCACCACGCCGCCCACGTCGGCGCCGAGACGGCCCGCTCCGATGACGAGCGCCGCGATCGCTGTTCCGGCGATGAACCCGTGCCGCGCGTAGCGGCGCTCGACGACCGACAGCAGCGCGCCCATACCGAACAGCACCTCGAGGCTGAGGATGATCTCGAGCTCGTTCCCGATCCCGAAGAAGCGGGCGCCGCCCTTCGGGTTCGGCCCCGCCAGCGAGGCGCCGATCCAGGGCGAGCCCCGAGCCAGGTCGATCGTGTACGCGGCGAAGATCACCGCGGCCGGCACGGCGGGCGCCAGCGGCCACGGCACAGCGCGGTCCACGATCCAGCCGAGCACCAGCGACCCGACGACCAGGATCGCGACCTCCACCAGGCGGGGCGGGAGCAGCGCCGCGGTGAGGAGCGACAGCCCGGGGAGCCACAGCGCTCCGAGGAAGCCGATCCGGACCGCGTCGCCGATCCCGCGCGGCCCCCGTCGCAGCCGCAGCGCCAGGGCGAGCAGGCAGAACGCGAGGAAGCCGTCGACGATGGCCGGGGCGCGGCGCCCGAGGATCACGTCGAGGCGCGCCATCCGCTGCCGGACGGTCTCCGGGCTGCCGTCCGAACGGCTGTGGATCACCCGCCCCTCCATCTTCTTCGGGATCGCGACTCCGAGGTGGTCGAGGAGGGTCGGCGCGAAGTCCGTGGCGGCCACCAGGCCCACCCGGCGGGTGGTGTCCGAGTAGATCACCTTGCCCTTCTGCCCGGGGCCGAGCATGCCCGTTGGCAGGAGCCGCGCGCGCCCGGCAGGCGCCGCGCGGACCACGATGATCAGGTCGTCCGGCCGCCGCGCGGCCAGCACGCGGTCGAGCGCCGCGAGCCCCGCCTCGTCGTCGGGGAACCGCGCCACGAGCAGCGAGGAGCGGTCCCACAACCGAAGGGCGCGCTCCGCGAACGTCCCGATCGTCCCGAGCGACACGTGCTGGACGATGCCCGCCCGGTTGGCGGCGACGGTCGCCTCGGTCTGCTCGACGCCGACCACCCCGACGTAGCCGACCGTTCCCCCGTGCCGCTCAACGGTGCTCGCGAGCAGGCCGGGGACCACGTCCCCCGGGGCGTCCCGCGCGCGGCGCGTCGCTGCGCCCATGCCCTTCACCCCCCAGCCACCGCTCGGCTCGGCGACCAGGTCGAGCCGCTGCGCGTCGCGCGGGTATGCGTGGTTCGCGATCCGCGTGCCCTGGCTGATGTCGAGCAGCATCTGGCGCTTGAAGTAGGCGCCGATGGTCGGGCTGGTCACGCCGTACGAGAAGTCGCGCTCCGCGAGGTCGAAGAGGAGCGGCATCTTCGGCGCCGGCTGCGTCGGGAGGAAGGCGATGAGCGCCCGCGGGCGAACCTGGGCCGGCGCCGTCGCCGGGGACCCGGCCAGACCGGCGAGCGCGCCGAAAACGGCACCGAAAGCGGCGATCCGGCGCATTTCTACACTCTATGAAGCGTGGCCGAGCGGCACTTCGTCAAGTTCACTTTCCTGCGCTTGGACCCTGCATGGCGGCGCCTCGACCCGGACGAGCGAGCCCGCGACAAGCGCGAGTTCGCGGCCGCCTGCCACGACTTCGCCGACGATCACTTCCTCCGCACCTACTCGCTGGTCGGGACGCGCGGGGACGCCGATCTGATGCTGCGCGCCGCCTGCCCGCGGCTCGAGCCTATCCACGAGTTTCACGTGCTCCTAAACCAGAGCGGACTGATGCGGTATGCGGAGATCAGCCATTCGTACCTCGCGATGACCAAGGAGTCCGTGTACTCCGACGAGCCCCAGCCGCTCGTGCCGCGCGAGGGGTCGGGGCGGCGGTTCCTCATCGTGTACCCGATGTGGAAGCAGCGCGAGTGGTACCGGCTGCCCGCCGAGGAACGGGCGCGGATCATGCGCGGCCACATCGAAACCGGCCGCCGGCACCCCTCGATCGAGATCAACACCGCTTACTCTTTCGGAATCGACGATCAGGAGTTCGTCGTTTCGTTCGACGCCGACGATCCGGGCGAGTTCCTCGATCTGGTGCACGAGCTGAGGGGCACAGAGTCGAGCGCGTACACGCTCTCAGAGACGCCGATCTTCACGTGCATCTCCGCGTCCGTCGAGCGCGCGCTCGATGCGCTCGACGGCGAGCCCGTCGCCGCCCACGAGACCCTCGCGTGACATGACCGAGAACGGCTCCCGACGACCCCTCGAGGGCGACAGCGAGGTCCGCGACATCACGGTGATCGGCGCCGGACCGGTCGGCCTGATCACGTCGTTCTGGGCCGGGATGCGCGAGGCCAGCTCGCGGATCGTCGACTCGCTGCCGGAGCTCGGCGGCCAGCTCACGACCCTCTATCCGGAGAAGTGGATCTACGACGTTCCCGGCTTCCCGCGAATCATCGCCAAGGACCTGGTGGAGCTCCTGCGGGAGCAGACGATCGAGCAGTTCGACGTTCCCGTGCACCCGAGCGCCGGATCATCCGCGCGATCACCGACCGCGGCGACCTCCTCACCAGGACGATCATCATCGCCGGCGGGCACGGCGCCTTCGAGCCGAAGAAGCTGCCGGGCTACGACATGACGCCGTGGGAGGGCAAGGGCGCGCACTACCTGGTCGGCGAGAAGGCCGAGTTCGCCGGCAAGCGGGTGGTGATCATCGGTGGCGGCGACTCCGCGTGCGACTGGGTGCTGAACCTGCTGGGCACCGCGTCCGAGATCACGCTCGTCCATCGCCGCGCGGCCTTCCGCGCGCACGAGGTGACGGTCAACAACGTGATGCAGGCCGCATCCGACGGCCGGGTCGACGTGCGGGTGCCCTACCAGATCCGCGAGGTGAGCGGGAACGGCCGGATCGAGCGGATAACGCTGTTCCACTCCGAGGACGACTCGGACGTGGTCGAGCTCGACTGCGACGCCGTGCTGCTCCAACTCGGCTTCAAGACGGCGCTCGGGCCGCTCAAGGACTGGCCGCTCGAGGTGGAGAAGGGCTCGATCAAGGTCGACCAGGTGATGAAGACCTCGATGGAGGCCGTCTGGGCGGCCGGTGACATCACGATCTTCGACGGCAAGCTGAAGCTGATCGCGACGGGCTTCGCCGAGGCGGCGATCGCTGTCGCGCAGGCCGTCCATCACATCCGGCCGGAAACGAAGATCCAGCCCAAGTACTCGACTCCAGCCGGCCGAGCTGCGGCGACTCGATCACGCACTCGTCCCCCGGCTTGAGCCAAACGTGCGGCTGGCGGACGCTTCCGACCCCGGCCGGCGTGCCGGTCGAGATGAGGTCGCCCGCCTGGAGCGTCATCAGCTTCGACAGGTAGGCGACCACGGCCGGGATCGAGTGGATCAGGTCGGCCGTCGAGGCCGACTGCATCTCCTCGCCGTTCAGGGTGAGCGAGATCTCGATCCCGTCGTGCGGGCCGGCCTCGTCCGGCGTCACGATCGCGGGACCGCACGGGGCGGACCCGTCGAAGACCTTCCCGGGCATCCACTGCGGCGTCATGAACTGGTAGTCGCGCGCAGAAAGGTCGTTCAGGAGCGTGTAGCCGAGGACGTGGTCGATGGCGTCGTCCTCGGAGACGTCCTTGCAGTCGTCGGCGATGAAGAACGCGACCTCCGCCTCGTAGTCGACCTTCTCCGTGTAGCTCGGCAGCTCGACCTCGTCGCCGGGCCCGGCCAGCGCGTTCTGGAACTTGGCGAAGAACGTGGGGGTCTCGGGCGGATCGAGCCCCGCCTCCGCCGCGTGCTGGCGGTAGTTGAGCCCGAGGCAGATGATCTTGCGCGGGTGCCTGATCGGGGCGTGCAGCTTGACGTCGGACAGGCGGAAGCGCGGCTCGCCCTTCGCAGTGGCCTCCTCCACGCCCCCGATCCCGCGCATCAGAACGAGTCCGCCGAGGCCGGCCGCCACGCCCGGCGGCTGCTCGCCCAGCGCCTCCCAGACGTCGACGATCACCTCGCCCCGCACCACGCCCGCACGCGGCCCCTGGCCGTGGTCGTAGTTGACCAATCTCATCCACCGGGAGCTTATGCGCCGTAAGCTCGTCACGATGGCGCGCCGCGAGAAGTCGATTCCGACCGGCCGAATCCGCCGGACCGCGCGGGTCGGCGGGCTCGTGGGCGGGCAGGCCGCGCGCGGCGCGATGACCAAGGCCGCCAACGTCGCCCGCTCGGAGGACGCGGGCCGCGAGGCGCTCGAGCGCAGATACCTGGAGACGGCCGAGCGGATCGTGGACGTGCTCGGGACGATGAAGGGCGCCGCGATGAAGGTCGGCCAGGTCGTCTCGTTCCTCGACATCGAGTTCGTCCCGCCCGAGTACCGCGACCTGATCCAGGACAAGCTCGCCGAGCTGCGCGCCGCGGCTCCCCAGGTCAGCTTCGACCGGATGCGCGGTGTGATCGAGGACGATCTCGACGGCTCGCTCGAGGAGGCCTTCGCGGAGTTCGACCCCGAGGCCGTGGCGGCCGCCTCGATCGGGCAGGTCTACCGCGCGCGCCTCCACGACGGGCGCGCCGTCGCCGTCAAGGTCCAGTACCCCGGGATCTCAGCGGCCGTGCGGGCTGACCTGCAGAACCTCGGACTGCTGCTGCGGCTCGCGAAGAGCATCGCGCCAGGGATCGATCCGAAGGCGATCGCGGGCGAGATCAGGGAGCGGATCGTGGACGAGTGCGACTATGAGCTCGAGGCCCAGGCTCACCGGGCGTTCGAGCGCGACTGGCGCGGGCACCCCTTCGTGTACGTCCCGCCCGTGATCACGAGCCTGTCGCGGGAGCGAGTCCTCGTGACCGAATGGGTCGACGGGATGCCGTTTGACGAGGTGAAGAAGCTGCCGAAGCCGGACCGCGACCGCTTCGCGGAGATCGTCTACCGCTTCTTTATCGGGTCCTTCCACCGGACCGGGCACTTCTCGGCCGATCCGCACCCCGGCAACTACCTGCTCATGGGCGATGGTCGTGTCGCGTTCATCGACTTCGGGATGAACAAGAAGCTCCCGCGGGCGCGGATCGACGCCGAGCGGCGCTGGCTGCGGGCGGCGATGGAGCGCGATACGGAATCGCTCCGGTCCCAGCTCGGCGCGCTCGGCTTCTTCGACCCCGACGACGAGCGCGTGAGCGCCGAGCGGGTGATGGACCACATCTGGACGCTCTCGTGGTGGTGGTTCGAGGACCGAGAGATCACGATCTCCCGCGAACTCGTCGCGGAGATCATGATCGACGCCGGCGACCCGCGCTCGGACTACTGGGACCTTCTGCGGCGGGAGAACATCCCAGCCGACGATGTGTTCGCCCAACGGATGGCGGGCCTCACGTTCGCGGTGCTGGGCCAGCTCGAGGCGACGAACAACTGGTATCGGATCGCGCGCGAGTACCTCTACGGCGATCCGCCGGCAACGCCGCTCGGCGAGGCCGAGGCGCCGTTCTGGGGGCTTCCGACCGCCGCATGAGCCCGCGCCGACCAAGCGCCGGGAGCGCGGTCGCCGGGGGGTCGCGCACCGCCGTCACCGAGGACGGCGTGAAGCACCTGCGCCGCGCCGACCCCGTGATGCGCGCGTTGATCGACCGGATCGGCCCGCTCGACGAGTACGCCCGCCGCCGCGGCCGGCCCACCGACGCCTACGGCACGCTGCTGCGCGCGATCGTCGGCCAGCAGCTCTCGACCAAGGCGGCACGCACGATCTACGAGCGCATGACCGGGCTCTGGGGCGGCAAGACCCCCACGCCGCAGCAGCTGCTGGATACGGATCCCGAGGCGATCCGCGCCGCCGGGATGTCCCGCCCGAAGGTCGCCTACCTGCGCGACCTCGCCGAGCACGTGCTCGACGGCCGGCTCGAGCTCGATCGGCTCGACGAGCTCTCCGACGACGAGATCTCGGCCGAGCTCACCGCGGTGAAGGGCATCGGCCAGTGGAGCGCGGACATGTTCCTCATCTTCTTCCTGGGGCGCCCGGACGTCCTGCCGGTCGGCGACCTCGGGGTCCGTCGCGCCGCGGGGGTCGTCTACGCACTGCCGGAGATGCCGGCCCCCGAGGCGCTGTTCGAGCTGGGCGAGCCGTGGCGACCGCACCGGTCGCTGGCATCCCTTTACCTCTGGCGCTCTCTAGATAACGAGCCGCAGTAGCCGGCTAGACCGAGGTGCCGCACGAAGGATCCTCGTCCTTCACGCGGAACGACGACCCGCAGCCGCACGAGGCCACCACGTTCGGGTTCTCGACCTGGAAGCCGGCGCCCATCAGGCTCTCGGTGTAGTCCACCGTCGAGCCTTCGACGTAGCGAAGCGACATCTCGTCGACGATGATCCGGATGCCGTCGTGCTCGAAGACCTGGTCGCCCTCGTGCTGCTCGTCGAGGGCGAGCTGATACTGGAAGCCGGAGCAGCCTCCGCCGCGGACGGCCACGCGCAGCCCCGCGCCGGCGTGCTCCTCGTCGGAGAGGAGCGTGCCGATCTTCTGTGCGGCGACGTCGGTGAGAGTGACCACGGTTGCCATTTTACTCGGCAGATCCACCGCTATCCTCGACCCATGCCGAGCGCGAGTGAGCTAAAGGAGCGGATCGAGGCAGCGTTGCCCGGCGCAGAGGCGAATGTAGAGGATCTGACGGGTGGTGGCGACCACTTCCGCGCCGAGATCGTCTCGGACCGCTTCGCCGGCCTTTCGCGCATCGAGCAGCACCGGCTCGTTTACGACGTGTTCGGCGGCGAGATCGGCGGACCGATCCACGCGCTATCGCTCAGGACAACTATCCCGGAAGGGCAGGCATGACCAACGAGGAGATCCGAGACTTCATCAAGCAGGCCATCGACGAGAACCGCGTGATGCTGTTCATGAAGGGCACACCGGAGCAGCCGGCGTGCGGCTTCTCGATGCGCACATCCGCGGCGCTCAACGCCCTCGGGGTGCGCTACGCGGCGCTCGACATCCTGCCCGACCCACGCATCCGCGAGGAGCTCTCCGGGCTCTCGAACTGGCCGACGATCCCGCAGCTCTTCGTCGACGGAGAGCTGGTCGGCGGGTGCGACATCGTCACCGAGATGTACGAGAGCGGCGAACTCGCGGAGCGGCTCGGCGTGGAGCAGCCGGCCGAGGCGCCGGAGCCACCGACGGCCGACGCGCCGCAGACCGCGCCGCTCGGCATCGACAACCGCCTGAGCTAGCCGGGCTCGGCCGCCGGCTCCGGCCGGCGCGACGACTCGAGGTAGTCGAGGTACTCGACTATCCGCCGGGAGTCGTGGATCACCTGGTCCTCGTGCACGAGCACGGGGACCCACCGCTGGCCGGTCAGCTCGTCGATCTCGTCGCGGTCCCGCCGCAGCACCGGCACCCGGATCTCCTCGTAGTCGATGCCCGCGCGCCGCAGCCGCCTGGCCACCTTGCCGCACGGGCAGAGCCGGTCGGTCGGCGTCTTGCAGCGGTACAGGATGGCCACGGCCTGAGGTTAACCGGCCTGGCTCACTCGGTCAGCGGCCACAACCGGCTGGCGGCGTCGGCGAACCCCTGCACGGCGCGCAGCGCGCCGGCGGCCACCTTCCACTGCACCGGCTGGGTCCGGCGCGAACGCGCCAGCCGGTCCGCCTCGTGCTCGAGGTACCAGGCGACCGTCGCCTCGACGGCGTCCTCGTGCGGGGACGTCGTCCACCCGAGCTCGCGCTTCGCCTTCGTGTTGCGATAGGTCCACCACGCGCTCGCCACGCGCACCTCCTGCGAGGTGATCGCCGGCCGGCCGGGACCGGCCTCGAGCGCCTGGGCGAGGCGCAGCGCTACGCCGGGCGCGAGCTTCAGCGGCGGGGCCTCCACGCCGGAGAGCCGTGCGAGGTCGGCGAACAGCCGGTCGAGCGTGTAGTTGCGGTTGCCGAGGATGTAGCGCTCGCCGACCTGCCCTTGCTCGTCGGCGAGAAGATGCCCACGGGCGACGTCCTCCACGTCGACGATGTTGAGAGCGCCGCCCGCGTAGGCCGGGATCCGGCCCAGGAGGAAGCGGCGCACGATCGAGGTCGCGTTGCCGTAGACGTCGCCCCAGCCGAACACGGCTGTCGGGTTGACGACCACGAGCGGAAGCCCCTGCGCGGCAAGCCGCATCGCCTCGACCTCCGCCTCGTGCTTCGAGTTCACGTACGGGATGCCTAGGTGCCCGGCGGTGAAGATCTGCCGCTCGTCGGCCGTGCGGCCGCGCTCGGCGGGCCCGATGGCCGCGACGCTCGAGGTGTAGACCACCCGCTCCACCCCGGCGCGGAGCGCCTCCGCGAGCACTGTCCTCGTGCCGCCGACGTTGATCTCGAACAGGCGCTCGCTGTCGGCAGCCCGCAGCGACACCAGGCTGGCCACGTGGAACACGCGGTCCACGCCGCGCATCGCGCGCCGGACCGCCGCGCGGTCGGTCACGTCGCACTCCACGGGGTCGTAGTCGATACCGGCGAGATGGTCGAGGCGGGACCGCCGGCGGACCGTGAGCCTCAGATCGTCGCCCCGCTCCGCGAGCAGGCGCACCAGTGCCGAGCCGACGAAGCCGTTGCCGCCGGTGACGAGCGTTCTCGCCACGCTACGAGCTCCGGCTGACTACAGCCCGGGCGACCGCATGGCCTGACGCACGCGCGCCTCGAACTGGCGCTGGTCCTCCACGCAGCGGACGGTCTCCGGGATGGCCGCGAGCCGCTCGGCCGGGATCTCCTTGCCGCAGTCGATGCAGACCCCGTAACGGCCTTGATCCAGCGCGCGCCGGGCCTCCTTGATCCGGTCCTCCTCCCAGTCCAGGATCACCTCGGTCGTCACCTCGAGCTCGAACTCGAACGTCTCGGTCCCCTGGTCCGCGGGATGCTGGTCGTAGTCGGCGAGCTCGTCGCGCATCCCGTCTCCGCCGCGCTTCAGGGCGTCCCGGCGCTCCTCGATCTCCCGGATGCGCGAGTCGAGCCGGGCCTTCACCTCGGCGGGATCGATGTGGGCCACGAGCAGCAGTGTAAGGGCCATCTGTAGGCTGCGCCGGCGCATGCCCGAGGTCGCGGTCGTCTCCGATACCACGGCGTACCTGCCCTCCGAGGTGACGGAGGAGAACGGGATCAGCCTCGTGTCCCTCTACGTCAACTTCGGCGCCGGCGACACGCAGCGCGAGGCCGACATCCGCGACTACGCGGCGTTCTTCGACCGCCTTCGATCCGCCAACGAGTGGCCCACCACCTCGCAGCCGTCGGTGGGCGACTTCATCGAGGTCTACGAGCCGCTCCTGGCGGAGGGCCGCGACGTGGTGTCGATCCACATCTCGGGCGGGCTGTCCGGCACCCACGAGTCCGCCCGCCAGGCGCGCGAGGCCCTGGAGCGCGACGGCAAGGGCGGGGAGCGCGTGCACGTGATGGACTCGTCGACGGCGGCGGGCGGCCTGGGCATGGTCGTGCTCGCGGCGGCTCGCAGCGCGGCCCGCGGAGCCGACGCCGCCAGCGTGGTCGCCGCCGCGAAGCAGGCGCGCGAGGAGCTGAAGATGTGGTTCGCTATCGACACGCTCGAGTTCCTCAAGCGCAGCGGGCGCATCGGGGCGGCGAGCGCCTGGATCGGCTCCACCTTGAAGATCAAGCCGATCCTCACCGTCGAATCCGAGATCTCGCCGATCGAGCGCGTCCGGACTAGTGCGCGGGCGTTCGAGCGGATGGTCGACTACGCGCGCCAGCGCAAGGCGTCGGACGCCGACGGCTGGGTGGTCCAGCACATCCAGTCCGACGAGCAGGGCCGCAAGCTCGCGGACCGCTGCCGCGAGATATTCGAGTGCGAGCCGCTCTACTACTCCGAGATCGGGCCGGTTCTAGGTGTCCACACAGGCCCGGGCCTCCTGGGCGTCGGGTCGGTCAGGGCTCGCCAGTACGAGTAGGGCGGCGGGCCGCGCTCCGCTCCTTAGTGTCCTCAGTGCGGGGTCTATCCGGAGGGCAACCAAGGAGTGGCTCGAAAAGGCGGCGTTTGTCCCAAGCAATCCTGACTTAGCGACACTATGTGTAGTTAAGTCAGGACGGTGGCCAAATCAGCGGCCTCGATCTGCCCTCCTTCGTCGCCCCCGCTGATACATCGCGCTGTATCCGGACGCCGGGGCTGGGCTCGGCGGCGCTGGGCCGTATGCCAAGGGGCGCGGGAGGAGCGCGCCGGCGCTTAGCGCCGGAAGATCCCGAACACGGCGGCCACGCCGCCGCCGATCACGAACCCGGCCACCGCGGCGCCGATGATCGCCTCGCGCCGGTGCCGCGCGAGCTGGGCGCGCCAGTCGGTGAGCTGCGAGACCTTCGACTGGAGGTCGTTAAGCGAGTACTGCAGCTCGCGGCGCGTCTCCACCACCGACGCCCGGATCTCCGCCGGGGTGCGGTCGGGCATCAGCGGCGGGCCTCCTCGAGCACCTCGCGCGTCTTCTGTGCCTCCTCGATGGCGAGCTCGGGCGTCGGCGGGGAGCCGCGCCTGAACAACCGCACCCCGATCAGCGCCGCGAGAGCGGTGAGCACGAGCAGCCCGATCGTCGTTATGCCGTAGCCCACCCAGGTCTTCACGCTGATCCAGTCGGCGATCCCCCACGAGAGCGAGTGGAGAAGGAAGATCACGAACAGCAGCGCGAAGAACGCCGCGACCGAGAACGCGAGCACACCCTTCACGATCCGCGAGACCTTGAGCTGGATCTCCGCCCGGGCCAGCTCGATCTCCTCGCGGACGAGCAGCTGAGCCTTCTGGGTGACGTCGCCCACGATGTCGCCCAGCTGCTTCTCGGCGGTGTCGGCCGGACGCGCGCCGTCGTCGGCCATCAGCCGCGGCCTCCGGTGAGCCTGCCGAGGATCTTGGCCGCGACGAACGCGCCCGCGAACGCGCCGAGCACGGCCAGCTCGGGGCGGCCGCCGTCGCCCTCGGCGGCGCGTCTGGCGGCGTGGGCCGGGGACTCCCCGGCGGCCTGCGACCCGCCCGTGGGCGGCGGGACGGCCGGGTCCCCCTCGGCGTCGGTGCCCGCCGCGGCGGGATCGCCGACCCCGGTGACCTCCTCGCGGGTGAAGCGGATCTCGTCCATCACTCGGGTGGGTCCTCGTTGAAGACTCTTACCCAGATCGCGGCGGCGATCCGGTTCGACACGATCGTTGCCAGCGCGCCAACCCCCGCGAGAAGGCCGCCCCACAAGAGCCGCTTGGTGAGCTCGTTGCCCATGCGCGATCGAATCTAACCAGAGACCGGCTCGAGCCCCCGGGAGGGTTCCGCCTCGAGCCCGCCGCAGATCGCCTCGACGACGAGCGACTTGGCGCGCTCGAACTCCTCGTCCGTCTCGGGGACGATGTCGAAGATCCAGGCAGACAAGAGCTGCTCGATCGCGCCGTAGAAGCACATGGCCGCGAACTCGCCCGAGATGTCCGACTTGAAAGACCCGTCGCGCCGTGCGTCGTCGACGATCTTCCCGATTAGCTCGTAGGCCTCGCGGATCTTCGTGAGGTGGCGCAGCCCGAACGTGTTCGCCGCGCGGGTGACCTCCACGATGATCACCTTCATCAGGTCCGGCTCGTGGCGATACGAGTCGATGATGAACGACGCGACCATGTAGAGCTTGTCGCGCGCGGAGGCGTCGCGCCGCTGGTCGATCGAGACGATCGCGTCGATCATCAGCTGCCAGCGCTCGGTGAAGAGCGTGTCGAGGATCTCCTCCTTCGACTGGAAGTAGTGGTAGACGAGCCCGTACGCCACGCCGGCCTCGTCGGCGACGTCGGAGACGCGGCAGCTGTGAAAGCCCTTGCGGGCGAAGACGTGAATCGCGGCGTCCAGGATCAGGCGCCGCTTGTCGACGCTGTTCGGGGCGCGCGAGGGACCGGCGGCCATCAGGCGGTCACCTCCTCGGGCCAGCGGTAGGCGCCGGGGACGCGGTTAGCCAGGCTCGGCAACTCGCCCCTAATGGTGTCCTGGCGGCCAGTGTCGAGGTCGGCCGCCACGAAGCCCTCGCCGTCGCCGGCGCGCGCGCACACCTCGCCCCAGGGGTCGACGATCATCGACCCGCCGAAGCTCTCATGGCCGGCTCCGTCGTCGCCGACCTGATCGGCGGCCACCACGAACGCCTGGTTCTCGATCGCCCGGGCGCGGACCAGGATCTCCCAGTGGGCCTGGCCCGTGACCTTCGTGAACGCCGAGGGAAGCGCGAACTAGCAGATCGTCAACCCGAGCGGGAGGCCCTGCGCCGTCTCGGACAGGACGATCTCGTCGCCCGCCTCCTCGGTCGCCGACTCCCGGTACTCGGTCCCCCCGACGACGACGTCGAACATGTGGATCTTGCGGTAGACCGCCCTGATCTCGCCGTCGAGGCCGACGTGCACCGAAGTGTTCGACAGCTTCTCGCCATCGGAGCGGCGCTCGGCGATCGAGCCGGCGACGAGATCGATGCCGAGCTCGCGCGCTGTCGCGCGCGCCCAGGTAACGCTGCGGCCGTCGAGCGGCTCCGCGCCCGCCAGCAGCTGCTCTTCGCCACCGAGCACGTTGAACTTCTCGGGCAGAACGACGAGCTCGGCGCCGCCGGCCGCGGCGGCGCGCGTGAGGCGGTCGGCGCTCTCGAGGTTGCGCTCGGTGTCCGCCGTCGAGTTGAGTTGAACCGCCGCTGCCCGCATCTCTCCGCTTCCCCGTCGGGGCCGTCGATCGCAGTCGGGTGCCGCCCTTCGACGATCGCCCCGCAGTTGACTGACCAGTCGATCAGAGTTTACCGGCGGCCTCAGGGGCCCTCGCACCGTACGGCCGTGCCGGGATCCGCCTTCTTGCTCGGTGGCGCGCGAGTCTTGTTCGACGTATTGAATGTCCGTGGTAGACGGACAGGGGAGCGAGTGGCGCGACGGATCGAAATGGCGGCGCGGCGTGCGGTGGTTGCCACCGTGGTCGCAACCACGGTGCTGGCTGTGGCGGGCGATCACGCGTCAGCCCGAGTCGGAGGTCGCAACCAGACGCCTGGGATCAAGATCCTGACCAAGGACGAATCCGCCGCGCTCGCGAGGAAGCGGATCGACATCCGCGTCCGGGTGCGCCGGCCGGATCGCGTGCGGATCACCGTGCTCGCGCTCAACCTGGGGACGCGCCCGGCCTACGTCACCCGCGCGCGGACGCTCAATCTCGACCGTCTCGGGGTCACCACGCGGATCGCCTCGATCCCGCTCACGCGGTCGGCTCTGGTTGAGCTTGCCGCGGCGCGCGCGACGTGCCGCTCCGTCCGCATCGCGGCGTTCGCGAGCGTGCGCGCGACGCGTCGCCGGCACAAGCAGCCCCGCACGCACATCCGGCGCAACTCGCGCACTCTGCGCCCCCACCGCAAGGGCTGCCGGCCGCAGCCCCCGGGCCTTCCGCCCCCAGGAGTCGGGAAGCCGCCGCCACCGCCGCCCACGAACAAGATCACGATCCGCGCGGGTGCCGCCAACGCGGACATCACCCCGCCAGTCGGAACCCCGATGTTCGCCTTCACCGCGCGCTCGAACGTCTTCGGGCCGAGCCTCGACCGGCCGATGCAGATCCTCGCCGATCCGGACACCAACCTCTACGCCAAGACGTTCGAGCCGAGCCAGGGCATCCATACCCGCGTCCGCGCCCGGGCCATCGTGATCGAGAGCGGCGGCAAGAAGTACGCGCTCGTCCAGGCCGATCTTGGGGGACTCCCGTACGCACTCACGCAGGAGGTGCTGAAGCGGGTGGCCTCGACCGCCATTACCGGCGACCGCCTCCTGCTGTCGGCGACACACACCCACTCGTCGAGCGGCGCAATCTGGTCCGTGGACAACTCGGGCTACGCGTACGTCGGCGGAGACGCCTACGACCCGAGGGTGTTCGAGCAGGTGGCGAGCGGAATCACCGAGGCGATCCTCGGCGCGAACGCGAACCTGACCCCGGCTCGCATCGGGGTGGGAACCTCGGAGCTGCGGACGGCGTCGAACAACCGCCGCTTCGAATCGCAGTTCGTCCACAACACCGACATCCCCAAGGACCCCGCCGCGCGGAGAGCGGACTCGATCGACCCGCGCTTGACCGTGATCCGGGTGGACGCGGCGGACGGCAGCCCAATCGGCGTGTGGTCGAACTTCGCGGTGCATCCGACGTCGTTCGGCGCCCGCAACCTTCTCTTCTCGGCTGACCACCCCGCCACGACCGAGCGCTTCGTGGAGGCCGAGCTGGCACGCGAGGGGAGCGCGCGCGGCACGCCGCCGGCGCACCCACCCGTCGACGTCTGGACCAACGCAAACGAGGGCGACATCTCGCCGAACGGCGACCCGCCAACCGACCCCACCCTCTCGTCGAACGATCCGCACTCGGCGCTCGACTACATCGTCAACTCCTTCGGTGGGGCAAACGAGACGGGGCGGCGGGTGGCGGACGGCGTGCTCTCGGCATGGCGCGATGCCGCCCCCGCGATGACCGGGTCGCCGAAGATCGACGTTCGCCACACCTTCATGGCGCTGGACGGCACCAAGGCCGACGGCGAGCCGGTCGGGCCGGTTCCGATCCTGGGCGCGGGCGGCGTGACGCTCCCCGACGGCACATGCCTGCCCGCCGACAACCCGGCGTTCCCGGGCCAGGGGACGAAGTTCCCGGCGGTAATCGGACCCGGCGCGGTGCCGAACACCCATCCGGTCTCGCTGATGCGAATTGGCCCGCTCGCGGTGATCGCGTTCCCGTCGGAGCTGACGAAGCAGATGGGCAAGCGCATCCGCGCCGTGGTGGCGGGCCAGACGGGCGGAGCCGCACCCGCGGGCACCATCATCGCCGGGCTCACCAACAGCTACAACTCGTACGTCGCCACGCCGGAGGAGTACGCCGCCTGCGCTTACGAGGGCAGCTTCACGCTTTGGGGACGCGAGCAGGGCCCCCGCTATCGCGACCTGGCGAAGGCGCTTGCGCAGTCGCTCTACGGAGGCGCCCCACCGCCTACCTCCGCGGCCGAGCCACCGGAGGTCTCGCCGGGCACGCCGCAGCCGCCGACCGCGAAGCCGACGCCCCTGGCCGGGACCGTCGTCACCGACGTCGTGCCCAAGGTCACGCGCTTCGGCCAGGCGGTCTTCAAGTGGAACGGCGGCGACCCCTCCGTCGACGCGCCCCGCGACAAGGCGTTCGTGACACTCGAACGCCAGGGCGCGCACGGGTTCGAACCGGTCGCGACGGAGGACTCGGTAGTCGACGTGACCGAGCATGCGCGCGACCAGACCTGGACCGAGACCTGGCAGTTCACCGAGTGCGATCCGCTCGGCACGTACCGCTTCACGGTCCACGGGATGGCCAACAAGGGCAGCGGGGTCGGCCCCTACTCGGCGACGAGCAAGCCCTTCGACCTCGGCAAGTCGACGAACATCTCGGCCTACTCGAAGAGCGTCTCCGACGGCCGCGCGCACGTCCGCGCCGAGTACGGTGGCTTTCCGATGCGCCCGCTGGCCGATCTCCCGCTCCGCGTGCGGACGGGCTTCGCGGTGCTGACGGTGAAGAAGCCGGATGGCAGCGTCGACGACGTGGTCGCGCTGCCGGATCCCGCGGGGCTCGAGTTCACCGCCCGGGTGCCTGACGGCTCGGCGATCCAGTCCATCTCGGTCGAGGACAGCTGCGGGAACACCAGCGGCTGAGCCGCCGGCCGGTCGGGTCAGCCGCGAGCCGCGCGCTGGCGCCTGAGCTCGGCCACGAGCAGCTTCCCGTGGAGGGCTGCGATCAGCTCCTGCAGTGGCTCGACGCCCCCCTCGATCAGCTTGGCCGCGCTGTCTGCGTCCATCTCGCCCGGCAGGCGGTCCATGAGCACGTCGATCTCCTCCTCGACGAGCGTCTCGAGCGCCCGCTTGTAACGCAGCGTGTCGTAGACCGTGAACCCGATCCGCTCGTCGTACCCGCCCGCGCGGAAGCGGCAGATCGCCTCGACGATCTTCACGTCCGAGGGCGAGTAGCCGCGGGCGGTCGGCGTCAGCACCTCGAGCTCGGCCAGGCGGTCGAGCACCTCCCGCGGGATGTCGTAGCGGCGGTGGAGCTCGGCGGCCGACACGCGCGCCTCGTCGCCGGCGGCAGCGCGCTCGAGGATCCGGTCCTCGAGCTCCACGAGCGCCCGGGTTCGCTCCGGGTCGCCGTCGAGGACGCGCTTGATCGCCTTGAGCGGCATGAAGCGCTCCTCCTGGAGGCGCTTGATCAGCCGGATCCGCTCGACGAAGTCGGGCGGGTAGTAAGCCATGTTGCGCGACGTGCGAACAGGCTCGGGAAGCAGGCCCTCGCGCAGGTAGTGCTTGATGGTGGCCGCACTGACGCCGCTCGCCGCGGCGAGCTCGCGCATCTTGAGCAGGCCGTTGCCGGCCGGCCCGTTGCCTGATTGGCCGCTGCCGCCGCTGGGGCTCACGCCATGAAGCTCCCGCGCTTGCCGGCCGCGGGGCCTGCGACGGCTCCAGCCGCCTCGAGCTCCTCGACCTCGCCGGCCGAGTACCCGAGCGCCTCGAGCACCTCGTGCGTGTGCTCGCCGAGAACCGGTCCGGGCCCCTGCGGGGCGCCGGGCGTCCGCCCCAGCTTGACCGGCACGCCGAGCTGGCGCACCGGCCGCTCGGCGCCCGGCTGATCGAGCTCCACGATCATCTCTCGCGCGCGCACGAGCTCCGAGTCGAGCGCCTCGTCCAGGTCGAGCAGCGGCTCGAGGCAGCAGTCGTGGTTAGACGCGAACTCCGTCCACTCGTCGCGCGTGCGCCCGAGGAAGATCCGCTCCACCTCGGCGTGCGTCTCGGAGCCGGGCGCGTCGAACTGGCGCTCGATCAGGTCCTCGCGCCCGACGCCCCGGCACCACGCCTGCCAGAACTTCGGCTCGAGCGCACCGAGCGTCACCCAGCCGTCGCTGCACGCGTACGGTCGGTAGCAGACGA
>VAXR01000010.1 GCA_005885165.1 Actinomycetota bacterium | reverse complement strand
GAAGATCGCGGCGCAAGGCGGGGAGATGGTCGACGCGCCGTACCCGGAGGGCGACCTGTGGGTAGCGACCTTCCACGACCCGCCAGGGAACGTGCTCGGCGTATGGCAGCAGGGTCCGCGCGGCGCCGGCTAAACAGCGCCGGGGCCGGCCGCGACACCCTCGGGCACCATCGAACGGGCGCGAGCCGTGGCGATCAGAACGCGGAAGTCGTCGCTGTGGACGGCAGACTCGCCATACGAGCGTTCGAGCAGCTCGCCTATCTGCGCACCGGCGGCCGAGATCCCTACGGT
This sequence comes from Actinomycetota bacterium, assembly GCA_005885165.1. GTDB lineage: Bacteria > Actinomycetota > Thermoleophilia > Solirubrobacterales > Thermoleophilaceae > AC-37. The sequence continues at coordinate 16,037 of VAXR01000010.1, read as the reverse complement.
CTCCATCGCCTCCGGGTGGAACGGATCGCCGGGGCCCATCTCGCTTATCGGACTTAGCAGTCCAAGGTGCTTGACGACTCCGCCGCGGCGCGGATCGACGAAAAGCGCGACGGCGTGGCCTACTCCGCGCGGGTGCTCGAAGTCGGCGAAGAGCGCGTACTCGCCCTCGAACCCGCCGGCGTCAGTGCGCCAAGCACCCAGCGCCGTTGCCTGGCCGACGTCGGCGAACTCCTCCGGCAGGCCGATGCCTCTCTCGCCGAGGCGTGCCGCTGCAGCGGCACTGCGCTTTGCCATCTCGCCGGCTCCGACATGTGCGACGCCGTGCAGGATCGCGTGCGAGAGCGGGTCACCATGACCCTCGAGCTCGGCGACGACGCCGACCCCGACGGCATCGCCCACGGGCACGCCGGCGGTCGTGCGCACGTCCCTTATCTGCAGGCAGTACTGCGCAACGACCATCTCGAGCTGAAGCGAGTCGCGCAGCGTACGGCAGTCCTCACGGAAGTAGATCGCCACGTCGCGCGTGGATGCGACACGCTCACCGGGTCCGCTTGCACTCGTTCGCGTGGGGTGCGCCTTGCGGATCGGTGCGCGATCAGGCTTTCGTGGCTGCCGTTGTCGGCTCATGCGAGCGTAAGAGCAGGTGATGGAGAGCTTCGCCCCCCTCCGCCGCGATAGCGTCCGGTCGCATGGGCCGCCTACCGCGATGGGGCAAGGTCGCGGCCGCGGGGGGTGTCGTGCTAGCTGGCGTGACGATCAGTCAGCGCGTCAAGCCGCTCCCCTGCCCGTACGCCCTGCGCTGGATGACCGACATCCCGCGGCCTTACCTCACCCGGCGGAAGGTGGTCGAGATCCTCGAAGCGCAGCCGGGCGAGCGGGCTCTGGAGGTGGGACCAGGTCCCGGCTACCACACGTTCGCGGTGGCCGAACGCCTGGAGCCTGGTGGCGAGCTGCACGTCTTCGACATCCAGCAGAAGATGCTCGATGCCCTGATGCAACGCGCTGCGAAGCGCGGGGTCGACAACGTCGTGCCCCGGCAGGGAGACGCGCGCAGGCTCCCGTACGCCGACGATTCGTTTGATGCCGCCCTCTTGGTCACCGTGCTCGGCGAGATCCCCGGCCAGGAGGCCGCTCTGCGCGAGCTGCACCGTGTGATCCGGGCGGGCGGGAGAGTGGTCGTTGGCGAGACACCCGCGCTCGACCCCCACTTCGTGCGATTTCCTGTGCTTCGGCGGCGCGCAGAGGAAGCGGGTTTCCGGTTCGAGCACCGAATGGGTCCCGGCCTCGCCTTCTTAGCTCGCTTTCGGCGCGACTGACGTCGAGCTGCTCGAAGGCTTGATGCAGAACGTCCACCGGATGAGGCCGTTCGAGCGGGCCCGCCGTCTTGGTCAAACAATCAATGCCCAACGATCGACCGCCTTCTCGAGTTCGGCCACAACCTGCGGGTCGAACTGGGAGCCCGCATTTGCGCGCAGCTCGGAGATCGCCTGCTCCGCTGACATGGCGCGCCGGTAGGGCCGGTCGGACGTCATCGCGTGATACGCGTCGCAGGCGGCGATGATGCGACTGGCCAGCGGGATCCGGGCGCCACTCAGCCCATCCGGATAGCCCGTGCCGTCCCAGCGCTCGTGGTGGAAGCGGACGATCCCGGCCACGACCTCGAGCCCGGGGACGCAGGCAAGCAACTCCGCGCCCCAGACGGGGTGACGGTCGATCACGAGCCTGTCGCGTGCCGTCAGAGGACCCGGCTTCGCCAGGATCGAACTGGGCACCCGGATCTTGCCGAGATCGTGAAGCGGCGCCGCGAGCCTGAGCTCAAGCAGCTCGGCGGTCGATGCGCCAAGCGCCCGGGCAGTGGTGCAGGCGGTGGCGACGATCCCGTCTGAATGCTCCGCGGTGTAAGGATCACGCTCGCTAAGCATCTCGGCGAAGTCGCCGAGCCGCCCCGGAGCGTCGGGCACCGGCTCGTGTCGCGCGTGCGCGTGCCGGACCGCGGCGCCGACGATTGCTCCAAGAGTGGTGAGGAAATCGAGCTCGCGCGGGGTGAACCGCCGCGATGCGACGGTGCTGCGAACAGAGAGCGCACCCCGAACGGCACCGTCCCAGCGAAACGTCACCGCGGCGTCCACAGCAGAGTGCAGGCGCTCGGCGCGCTCTGGCACGCGGCTGCCGACCAGCTCGTCGCCGGTGCCGTTGGACGCGGCGAGGATCGTCTTGCGCGGATCGTCTAGATCGCGGACGAAGATGCTGCTTCGCTCGGTGCCAATGACGCCCGAGGCTTGCTTGGCGAGGCGATCCAACACGACCGCGACATAACCGTCGTTCACTAGTCCCGCCGCAAGCGCTTCGGCCTCCCCGCCGTTCATGATCGATCCCCCCTGCTCAAGGTTCCTCCTAAGGGGGCTGGTTCCCCGGCGCCGCGCCCATCAAGCGGAGCTGGACGGATGGCCGACCGGTCGGGCCAGCGCTCAGTCGGCTGTGGGGTCCCAGTACACGAACCAGACGGAGCCCTAGCGAGGCGCAGTGCTCCAGTTACGCGCGCGCTCGGAGACGTAGCGCGCCCCGAGCTGGTGCCCGTGCTGCGCGACCCACGCGGTGAACGACACGCGACCTCGCGGTCGGTGATGGGAGACGAGCAGCTCCTGCTGGAGCCCCGTCAGCTCTTGGCGCGTGAGCATGATGTCGCGGTGGGTCGTCGCCACCAAGTTCGCGAGCGCCCGGGCCACCGCGGGCGGCGCGTGCACCAAGCGGGCGCGTGACCCGACCGCTCGCGCGATCAAACGCACGAGCGCCTCGAAGGGGAGGGTCTCTGTTCCGGCCGCGTCGATCGTGAGGCCCTCGTCGCCCGCTGCGACCTCCAGGGCCAGGCGCGCGACGTCCTCCGCCGCCACGGGCTGGATGCGATAGCGGCCGTCGCCCGGGATCGTCCATAGCGGAAACCGGCGCAGCGACCACGCGATGTTGTGCAGGAGGATGTCCTCACGCCCGAAGATCAAGGTCGGGCGGACAACCGCGAAGGACAGGCCCGACTCGGCGACGGCACGCTCGGCGAGCGCCTTATGTCGGAAATAGTCGAGCGCCGAGTCCTCGGCAGGGTTAGAGACGCTGATGTGGACGATGCGCCGTACCTCCGCCCGCGCGGCCGCCCGCAGCAGGACGCGGATGTTGGCGACCGCGCTCGAGAACGTCACACCGCGGCGCGGGAAACGAATCCAGTAGGTGTTGTAAAGAGTGTGTGCACCCTTCAGTGCGGCGGCGAGCGCGTCGGCATCCTCAAATTGCAGGCGAGCGAATCGCACGCGAGCGCTCAGCGGGTGGCCGGGGTCAGGTCGACGAGAAAGGGTGATGACCTGCTCGTTCCGCTCGAGGAGCGCGCGGGCGATGTACGCGCCGGTGTACGAGAACGCGCCGGTTACCGCGCTCGCGTTCGGCGAACTCCCCATGCGTGCTGGGGACGCTACCGGCGATGCTCGCGGCTTAGGGTTGTGACGTGCGCGAGCGCGGGCTTCTGGGACGCATGGGCCTGATAGGACGTCTTTCGAACCGGCGGGTTCGCACGAAGATCAGGCAGTTGCGCGACTCGATGGAAAGGGTCTTGCTCGCCTGGCGAGGCTGAGCGCACCTCCTGCGACCGTTAAGTGCAGCGCGGCGACCACGGCCGCGATCACGGTCAGGTTGGTGCGCGACTCGTCGATCTGGTGGAAGACCTCGCGGATGTCAAAGACGGCGGCCACCAGCGCAAAGCCCGAAAGGGCCAACGGGACCGCGATGCCGTCCGTGAGCCAGAGGGCCACCGCGAACGCCAACGACACCCCGACCGCGGCGACCACCAGGCCGGTCGACTCGATGTCGATTCCGAATACCTGCTCGCCGTTCTTCTCGCTAGCAAGTTGGGCGGGGCTCTCCCCGTTGTGCGGTGTGCGGCCAGACTCGGTTCCGGTCTCGCGATGGCCCGGCTTGCCCTCGACTGGCGGCTCAGCCTTCGGTTTGGCCGGGGCGGATGTCTCGGTATGTCGATGTTCGGTGGTGGTCTCGCCGCCCGTCTCTCCGGGATGCTCATCCGCCGCGAGGACGAAGCTGCCTCCGAGCGCGGCGTGAGGCTCGCCTGATCGCTCGCGGTGCTTGGAGTTGCGTTCGATGGCTACGCCGATCGCGAACAGGCCGGCCGAGGCGACCAGCAGGGCCGTGACGACGATGCGAAGACCGGTGGTAGTAATCGGCGCTCACCTTTCGAGTACGGCCGGGGGTACGGGCGGGTTCGACAAGAGCCGGCATCTTCGCACCAGAGGGCGCCTCAGTCTGAGCGAGCCAAATCGGGCCCTGGGGATTCGCGACGATCGGTCAAATGCGACGCGTGGGATGGGGGACGGGAGTGGCTCGCGACGGCGTCGGCCCCTCCGCGGGTGGCTCCGCCTTCGACCTCCTCCCCACCAGGAAGTAGGTCGTCATCACCCCCTTGCCCTTCACGTCGAGGTCTCCCCGGAGGCGGAGGTCATAGCGTCGTCGTAAACGCTCGTAGGTTCTGTGGGTGACGTGGATGCTGTCGGCAACGCCATGGGACTCCATCCGGCTTGCGGTATTCACGGTGTCGCCCCACAGGTCGTAGATGAACTTGCGCCGCCCGATCACGCCGGCCACGACCGGGCCGCTGTCCATCCCGATCCTTACGGCGAGCGAATGGCCGACTTCGCCGCTGTGGCGCATGACCTCCTCCCGCATGTCCAGGGCCATCTCCGCCACCGCCTCCGCATGGTCGGGGCGGGGGGTGGGCAGGCCGCCGGCGACCATGTAGGCGTCACCGATGGTCTTGATCTTCTCCAGCTCGTACCGCTGGGTCAGCACGTCGAAGCTCGAAAAGACGCGGTCGAGCAGGGCCACGACCTCTTCCGGAGGCAGCTTGTCCGTCAGCGGTGTGAATCGCACGATGTCGGCGAACAGGACGGTCACGCCCTCGAAGCCGTCGGCGATGACGCCTGGAGAGGCCTTGAGCCGCTCGGCGATCGGACCCGGCAGGACGTTCAGGAGCAGCCGCTCGGACTTCTCCTGCTCCGCCTCGAGCGCCGTGTGCTTACGCGCGAGCTCCGCGAGGACGCGCTCGCGCGCCCGCATGAAGTACTGAAGCAGGAGGTACACGGTCGTGGATACGCCCAGCACGTTCATGACGAAGAACGTCACGACGATCGTGTTGGGAATCCCAGGCCTCGACAGCTGCGAGTCAATGGCGCCGGAGATGGCCACGAGCGTGACGAAGCCCCCAAACCAGGGCAGAGCTTCGCGAACTCCGTAGAACATCAGCGCGCCGAGCGGGGCCGTCACCGCCCAGAGCGCGACGGCGCTGGACGTCTTGAATCCGCCCAAGCTCCACTGCAGCAGGAAGGGCAGCATCAGCATCATGCACAGCTGGCTTGCGCGGAAGAGGCGATATCGCTTCGTGCGGGCGAAGAGCGCGATGCTCCCGGTCGACATCACCTGGTAGACGAACGGGATCAGCGCGGACAGCCACAGCCCTAGCGCGGCGTACGTGGCGACCCAGACGACTGCGAGCGCAGTCATGAGAGAGGAGGCGAGTGTCAGGGTCGCCTTGCGGACCTTCTCGTCCTCGGTGTCCGAGGGAAGCGTCCCAACCTGAGCAAGGCGATCCACCCAGGCCGGAAGTCGTCGCCACCACGGATGCGAGGGCACTCCTCGGGCCATGTCGCGGAGCATATGTCGGATCCGTGGCTCCGCTTCGGGGCTCGCGCGCACCACAGTCTGCCTACGCCGCTAAACCGCCCGCCGCCGGGCGAGGAGCGCCGGATCAGGCGCCGGCAGTCGGTGGCCGGCACCAAGCGGGCAAGCAACGGAATGGGGGGAGCAGGATTCGAACCTGCGAAGGCTGAGCCACCAGATTTACAGTCTGGTCCCTTTGACCGCTCGGGAATCCCCCCGGAGTGGTCGAGGCGACGATTCTAGAGCCGGTTCGAACTCGCGCTTTTCCGCCAGAGGCCGGCTTCGCTCGACCTCAAACTCGGCTTACTTCCGTCCCCAGGGGCTAGGTCGCGTCCTTCAGGCGCTGCGCTTCTGGCAGCGACTGCAAGCGCTTCAAAGTCGTGTTCTCGATCTGGCGGATCCGCTCTCGCGTGACGCCAAAAGCGCGCCCGACCTCTTCGAGCGTCCGCGCCTCGTGCCCTTTCAAGCCGAAGCGCATCTCGATCACCTCGCGCTCGCGCTCAGGCAACGCGTCGAGCGCCTGGCGCACGTTCTCGCGCCGCAGGTTCTCCATCGCAAGCTCGTGCGGCGACTCGGCCGTGTCGTCCTCAACGAAGTCGCCTAGCTCGGAGTCGTCCTCCTCCCCCACCGGCTTCTCGAGCGACACCGGCAGCTGCCCGAGCCGCTGGATGTCCTTCACCTCACGGACGTTCCACTGAAGCGCCGCCGCCACCTCCTCCGGCGTCGGCTCCCGCCCCAGCTCCTGCACGAGCTGGCGCTCGGCGTGCCCCACCTTGTTGAGCTTCTCCACCATGTGGACGGGGATGCGGATCGTGCGCGCCTTGTCCGCGATCGCCCGCGTCACCGCCTGGCGGATCCACCACGTGGCGTAGGTCGAGAACTTGTAGCCGCGCCGGTAGTCGAACTTCTCGACCGCCCGGATCAGCCCCAGCGACCCCTCCTGGATCAGGTCGAGGAACATCAGGCCTCGCCCCAGGTACGACTTCGCGATCGAGACGACCAGACGCAGGTTCGCCTCGATCATGTGGTTCTTGGCCGACATCTCGCCGCGCTCGATCCGCTTGGCCAATGAGATCTCCTCCGCCGCGCTCAGGAGCTCGACCCGCCCGATCGAGCGCAGGTAGAGCCGCAGGGAATCGAGACTCGGCTCGACCGTCAGGTCGAGCTCGCCCCTCTTCGCGGAGGCGCCCGCCTCCTTCCCCACGTCCTCCGAGCCGGAGGCGGGCATCGGCGTGCCGTCGGGCGCCAGCAGGTCGATCCCCTGCTCCCCGAGGTACGCGCGCAGGTCGCGAAGCTGTTCCTTCGTGACCTCCACCTCCTCGAGAGAGCGGGCCAGCTCGTCGAACGTGACGTACCCCCGCTCCCGGCCCAGCTCGAGGATCGACCGGAGCTCCTCGGCCTCCGCAAGGGAACCCTCTCCGGGCCGGTCGACGAGTAGGGCTCCCTCTTCCTTTGGATCCACGTTCGCTCCCGGTTGCGCCAGTTGTCCAGCACCTCGCCGCCCGCGCCAATGGCGCCGCGTGCTGTCCTTCGGAGGCCGTTGCGAGTCGACCCGTCAGCCACCATACACCCGATCCCGGCATACCGGTAGCCCCTTTTTGGTGCCGCTATCTTGAGTTTCGATGAGCGACGGGACCACCACAACAAAAGTCGCTCCCGCGGACGTTCAGGCGCGGCCCCCGAGCTCGCATCTGAGCCTCTCGCGGGTCGGCGTCACAGGTGTCGAGCAGGTCGTGCGCATACGCGCCAACGGCTCCGAGCAGCTCTTCTACGCCGAGCTCGACTGCTTCGTCGACCTCGGTCCGGAGCAGAAGGGCGCCCACATGTCGCGCTTCGAGGAGGTCATCGAGGAGGCGATCGAGGAGGTCGTGATCGGCGAGGCGTTCAAGGCCGAGACGCTGGCAGCTCACATCGCCGAGCACGTCCGCGAGCGCCAGAAGGCCGAGCGCGCCGAGGCGACCGTCGCCGCGCGCTACCCCGAGTACAAGCCCGCGCCGATCTCGGGCAGCCAGACGCAGGAGATGTACCGCCTGCTCGGCTCCGCCGTGGCCTCCGCCCGCGGCACCCGCCGCCTCGTGGGCGTCGAGGCCCAGGGAATGACCGCCTGCCCGTGCGCTCAGGAGATGATGTCCGACCGCGCCCGCGCCCGCCTTGACGAGCAGGGCTTCGACCCCGACGAGGTCGAGCGCATCCTCGAAGCGGTCCCGATGGCGACCCACAACCAGCGCGGCATCGGCACGCTGTATGTCGGCTGCCCGGAGTCCTGCACCGGCGAGATCGACGCGGCCACCCTCCTCCAGATCGTCGAGTCCTCGATGAGCTCCGAGATCTACGAGCTGATGAAGCGGCCGGACGAGGCGCACGTCGTGGAGAAGGCCCACCGCCGCCCGCGCTTCGTCGAGGACTGCGTACGCGAGATGGTTCGCCTGGCGGTCGAGGAGTTCGCGTCCCTAGGCGACGACGTCTTCGTCTCGGCCCACCAGCGGAACCTCGAGACGATCCACCACCACGACGTGGTGGCCGAGCGCCACGGCCTGCTCGGCGATCTGGCGCGTGAGCTCGCGGGCGGCGAGCCCGGAGAGCACCTCACGCTCCACGGCTGGCTCGAGCGCAGCTAGCGGGAGACTTCGCCCCGGCGCCATCGTCCCCCCGTCCAGCATCAGAAGCGGCGGCTTCAGCCATGCCTGCGCCGGCCGATCACGGGGGTATGGCAGTGGGGGGAACCACGCTCGGGCCGTCGCAGGACGCGGCGATCGTCCTCGCACTGGCCGACACCGCAGTGCCCTTCGCCTCGTCGCCTGAGGACGAGGCCGAGCGCTGGGTCCGCGTCCTGCGCCTGCACGGACTGGTCGGCACCGCGCTCCAGTCACTCGGGGTCGGCGAGGCGCCGCTCGAGACCACCGCCCAGCCGGCATCGTTCCGCCTGCTGCGCAAGCGCCCGCTCGGGGAGGACATCGTCGAGATCGTCAGCATCCGGGCGCACGAGTTCGCGATGGCCCGCGGCGCGAACGCGGTCTGCACCGTCGACGTCCTCTTCGCCCTCTTTGCCGTCTATGACAAGACGTTCGACCGCGCGCTGTACGTGCGCGGCACCTCGCGCGAGGAGCTGATCGAACGGCTCCCCGCCGAGACGGTCGCCGTCTCCGGCTGACCCGCGCCTAGATAGGAAGCCGCCTCGGGCCGCGCGCCTCCCGCGCCGCCCTGGCCTCCTCGATCCGGCGCCGGAAGCCGAGGAAGTAGTCGGCGCCCGACGCGATCGTCGTCGCCACCGCCACATACAAGAGCGCCTGAGGCCACCACGCGCCCTTGTGCGCCGCGATTAGCGCGAGCACCGCCGCCACCTGGGTGATCGTCTTCACCTTGCCGAGCGCGCTGGCCGGGATCACGACGCCCTGGGCCGCCGCCGCCACGCGCAGGCCACTGACCGCGAACTCCCGCGCGATGATCACCATCGCTGCCCAGGCGGCCACGCGGCCGAGGCTCACCAGCGAGATCAGCGCGGCGGCGATCAGCAGCTTGTCGGCGATCGGATCCATCACCTTCCCGAACGTCGTGATGCTGCGCCTCGATCGCGCGAGGTAGCCGTCGAGCGTGTCCGTCACCGCCGCGACGGCGAACACGATCGCGGCGACCCACGAGCCGTGCGGCGTCGCCTGGAGCAGGACGACGACCAGCACCGGCACGAGCAGGATGCGGACGACGGTGAGGAGATTCGGCACGTTTAGGGGGAACAAAGCGCCCTCAGCGTACCCGGCGCCGCCGGGCTACAAGCTCGATTGCAAGCGTCGCGCCGAGCGGCCCGAACGGTGAGACCGTGGCGGCCAGGACCGGCCAGGGGAACACCTTGCGCAGGCAGCCGACGAGCACGAGCACCGACAGGATGATCCAGCCGAACCCGTGGCACCAGCCGAGCACGAGTTGCGCGTTCGACCCGAGCCCGCCGATCCACACGGTGAGCAACGCAGTGAAGACGCACGCCTCGAGCGCGGAATAGAGGCGCACCGCCTGGAAGTAGCGCAACGCCCTGACGATAGCCGGCGCCGAGCGCCGTCCTACGCTAGACGGGCGGCGGGCGGCGACGTGCGCGGCTGGCCGCGCTCATCCGATGCCGACGCCCCCCGACACGGATCGTCGAGCCGCGCGGTCGCGCAGGCGGGCTGTCGCGTGGATCTGCCTCCTGGCCACCGTGCTCGTGCCCGTCGACCTCGCTTCGCTGCCCGCCGGCGCCGCGGAGGGGGATTCCCCGCCGAGCGGCGGCGTCTCGCCAGGTGCGCCGACCAGGTACTACCTCTCGCTGGGCGACTCGCTCGCGGCGGGCGTCCAGCCCGACAGCCAGGGCCGCGACCACCCGACGGACAAGGGGTACGTCGACGCCATCGCCGCCCACGTTCGCAAGCGAGTGCCGGGGCTGCAGGAGGTCAAGCTCGGCGGCGCCGGCACCTCCGGCAGCGCCATCACCGGACCGCCGGCCAACTCCGCCTACCCGGGCAGCTCCCAGCTCGACCAGGCGGTGCGCTTTCTCCACAGCCATCGCAAGCAGGTCGTCCTGATCACGGTGAACCTCGGGGACAACGACGTAGAGGGCTGCGTGCACGCGAGCGGGATCGACCAGGGATGCGTGAGCCGCGGGCTGGCCCAGGTCTCGCAGAACCTCACGAAGATCGGCCAGCGGCTACGTGAGAAGGCCGGCAAGCGCGTCCCGATCGTCGGGATCTCCGACTACGACCAGTTCTGGGCGTACTGGCTGAACGGGAGCAAGGGCCGGTCGGTGGCCCGCTCGTCCGAGGACCTCATCCGGAAGCTGAACCGCACGGTCGACTCGAGCTGGAAGCAAGCGCAGGTCACGTCGGCCGACGCCGCGTCGCGGTTCCACACCTTTGACACCCATCAGACGACGCTGGCCGGACACGGCGAGGTGCCCCGTGCGGTCCAGCGCATCTGCAAGCTGACCTGGGCCTGCAGCGGCCCGCCGATCGGGTTCGACGACCACGCGAACAGCCGCGGCTACAAGCAGATCGCGAGGGCCGTGATCGCGGCGCTGCCCCAACGTTAACCTCCGCGCCCGTGCGCCGGCCCGATCGCCACCTCGCGCCGGTCGCTGCCCTACTCGGGGTGCTCCTCGCGTCCTGCGGGGGCGGAGGGGGATCGGTTCGAACGACGCGGTCGGCGACCGATCGCGGGGCGCCTCCGGCCTCGCGCGTCAATCCCGCGCGCGGTGTGCGGCTCGTGAAGATCGCGACCTTCGACTCGCCCACGTACGTCACAGGACCGCCGGGGGGCGGCCGGCTCTTCGTCGTCGAGCGAAACGGCGTGATCCGAGTCCTCCACGGCCGGCGCAAGCTCGTCCGGCCCTTCCTCGACATCTCGAAGCAGGTCTCGGTCGGCGGAGGAGAGCGTGGCATGTTCTCTATGGAGTTCGCGCCCGACTACGTCCGGTCTGGGCGCTTCTTCGTGTACTTCACAGCGGTGAACGGCGACGTCCGCATCACGGAGTTCAACCGCTCCGCGAACGCCGACGTCGCCATCCCCACCAGCGAACGGGACGTGATCCGCCTCCCGCATTCCGAGAAGCCCAACCACAACGGAGGAATGGTCAAGTTCGGCCCCGACGGGAAGCTCTACATCGGTCCGGGTGATGGAGGCGGCGCCAACGACCCGCACCGCCGGGGTCAGAAGCTGAGTACGAGGCTGGGGAAGCTGCTGCGGATCGAGCCCCGGCCGGGTGGCGGCTACGACGTGCCGCAAGACAACCCGTTTGCGGGGCGCGCCGCGGCCCGGCCGGAGATCTGGGCCTACGGGCTCCGTAATCCCTACCGCTTCTCGTTCGACCGGCTGACGGGAGACCTCGTGATCGCCGACGTCGGGCAGAACGACTGGGAGGAGGTCGACTTCGCGAAGCGCGGGCAGGGCCGGGGAGCGAACTACGGCTGGAGCCCGTATGAGGGGTTTGCGGAATTCCACCCCACCGCCCCGCCCGATTACGGGCCCCGTCCTCGCACGGAACCGTGCTGTGTGCGGCCTGTGCTGGTAACGAGCCACAAGAAGGGCAACTGCGCGATCATCGGCGGGTACGTGGTACGCGACCGCGCGCTCACGGCCCTGTACGGGCGGTACGTCTTCGGCGACAACTGCAACCCGGCGATCTACAAGGCGAAGCTCGGGGGGAAGCGGGCGAAGCCTCACCGCACGAGGCTGCAGGTGAGCGGCCTGTCGTCGTTCGGGGAGGACGCAGCGGGGCACCTCTACGCGACGTCGCTCCAGGGGCCGGTCTACGCCCTGGCGCCCGACTACAGACCGCGGCCGAGGTAAGCGAAGCCGACGGAGGGATTCGAACCCTCGACCCCCGCTTTACGAGAGCGGTGCTCTGGCCAACTGAGCTACGTCGGCGGGTCGGCGCCTGAGTCTAGTCGGCAAGCGGGGACGAAATTTGAGCGCCCCGGGCCTTAGCGGAGCGTGCTTCCACGCCGCCTACGAGGCCTTCCTAAGCATGAGCTCCCGAACGGCGCCGTCGTCATCGAGGCGAGCACGTCGCGCTCGCGGCTGCTCGGCCTCGCCGGGCTCGACCTGGCGGACCTGCCGCTCGGACATGCGCTCCTGCTCCGCCCCTGCCGCTCCGTCCACACCTTCGGGATGCGCTTCGACCTCGACCTCCTGTTCCTGGCGGCGGACGGCCGGGTCGCGCTGCTCGAGTCGGGTGTGCCGCCGGCGCGGATACGCGGATCATGGGCGGCCGCAGCGGTGCTCGAGTACCCGTGCCGCGTCGAATCGCTTGGCTTCCTCGATCCCCGCTTGAAGTACGCCGACCTGCTCAGCCAGCTGAGCCCACCAGTCGCGCCAGCCTGAGGCTGAGCGCCGCGAGCGCGAACTCCTCGGTCACGTTCAGTTCGAGCGCCAGGCGGACCTCCTCGCACCGCTCGGCGGCCTCGCGCAGGCGGCGTACGTCGCGGCCTCGCGCCGCGGGCGCCAGCTCGGCGCCGCGATCGATCGCCAGCACGGCTGCCTCCGCGCCCTCGGCGATGCAGACGAGGTCGCGGAACGCGAGGGCCGCGAGCTCCAGGGCGAGATCCAGGATCTCCGTCCGCCCGCGGCGTCCCTCGCGCCGGGCCGACTCCTCGAACTCGCGCGCGAGCGCGGTTCGCTCGCGCCCCTTCGGCTCGAGCTCGAGACGCTCGGCTGCGGCGCGCTCCACGGCCTCCTCGGCCTCGGCGCGACGCGCCTCGGCGCGCGCCAGAATCGGCGCCCACGGCTCGCCCTCGCGGGGGTCGCGCTCTGCGCCGGCGAGGGCCGCACGCACGAAGCGGTCGACCTCCGCCCGCAGCTCGTCCCCCTCGTCGGACGCCAGGTACCTCGCGCGCGTGAGGTTGCCGAGCGCCAGGCGCCCGCAGGCGCCGGCTCGTGCCGGATCGACGCCCTCGGCCTCGAGCGTCGCGGCCAGCCGCTCGGCGGGCAGCGGGTCGAAGCGCACCAGCTGGCAGCGCGAGACCACGGTCTCGAGCATCTGGCCGAGCGCATCGGTGAGGAGGATCAGGTGGACGAACGGCGGCGGCTCCTCGAGCGTCTTCAGCAGCCGGTTGGCCACCTCGTCGTTCATCGTGTCGGCGCGCTCCAGCACGAAAACGCGGCGGCTCGACTCGAACGGCGTTCGGCCGGCGGCGGCCACGACCGGCTCCTCCACGTCGCTCACCCGCATCACGTGGGCGCCGGTCGGCCTCACCCAGGTGAGGTCCGGATGCGTCCCCGCCAGTACACGCGCGCGCGCGGCGACGGGGTCGGGCTCGCGCTCGGCCAGAAGCTCCGCCGCTAGCGCGCGGGCGGCGGTGCGCTTTCCCGTGCCGGGCGGTCCGTGGAAGAGGTAGGCGTGCGAAGGAGTCGCATCCGCGCCGACCGCGGCCGCAAGCACCGCGCGCGCGTGGGGATGGTCCTCGGTCCCCTCGATGACGGCCGGGGCGCTCACGCCGCCGGGGCTCCGGCGCGCGCCGCCTCGACCGCGGCGAGGACTTCCGCGTGAATCTCTTCGGCCGGCCTGTCGGCGTCGATCCTCCGCCAGCGCCCCGCGTCGGCGGCGGCGAGCCGCTCGTAAGCCCGCGCGACGCGCCCCTGCAGCGCCAGGCCCTCCCCCTCGATGCGGTCGCCGCCGCCTGCGCGCGCCGCTGCAGCGTGCGGATCGATCGCGAGATAGATCGTCAGGTCCGGAAGCAACCCGTCCGTTGCCCACCGGTTCATCTCGAAGACCTCCTCGACGCCGAGTCCGCGCGCCTCGCCCTGGTAGGCGAGCGAGGAATCGAGGAAGCGGTCGGAGATGACGACCCGTCCCTGCTCGAGGGCGGGCCGGATGACCTGGCGGCAGAGCTCGGACCGCGCCGCCGCGAAGAGCAGCGCCTCGGCGTGCGGAGCGATCTCCACATGCGGCTCCTTCAGGAGGTCGCGCACCCGCTCCCCGACCGCCGTTCCGCCCGGCTCACGGACGGCCAGCGCCTGATCGCCGAGCGCCTCGCAGAGCATCCGCGCCTGCGTTGTCTTGCCAGAGCGATCGATTCCCTCGAATGTGACGAAGAGGCCGGCCACCCGGGCGACGGTACCAGCGGCGAAGGCGGTCGCCGTGGCGTGACCTAGCATGCCGCGCCCATGCGAGCGCTCGTGACCGGAGGGGCCGGGTTCATCGGCTCGAATCTCGTCGATGCGCTTGTGGCGCGGGGCGACGAGGTGACGGTCGTGGACGACCTCTCCACCGGACGGCGCGAGAACCTGACCGCCGCGCTCGACGCGGGGGCCCGGCTCCTGGAGTCCGACGTCCGCGACCGCGACGCAATGGGCGACGTCTTCGAGCAGGCGCAGCCCGAGGTGGTCTTCCACCTCGCGGCCCAGATCGACGTGCGCAAGTCAGTTGCGGACCCGGCCCACGACGCGCGCGTGAACGTCGAGGGGACGATCACCGTGCTATCGGCGTCGCGCCCCGCCGGCGTGCGGCGATTCGTCAACACCTCGACCGGCGGCGCGATCTACGGCGAGGGCAGGATCGTGCCCGCGCCCGAGGACCACCCCGTGGCCCCGGAGGCGCCGTACGGGCAGTCGAAGTACGCCGCGGAGGGCTACTGCGACCTCTTCACCCGGCTCCACGGCCTATCGACCGTCTCGCTCCGCTACGGCAACGTCTACGGGCCGCGGCAGGACCCGCTCGGCGAGGCCGGCGTGATCGCCATCTTCTGCGGGCGCCTGCGGGCGGGCGAGCGCCCGATCGTCTTCGGCGACGGCCTTCAGGTCCGCGACTACGTCTACGTGGACGACGTCGTCGCGTCCAACCTCCTCGCGGCGGAGGCCGACGTCACCGGTCAGCTGAACATCGGAACCGGGGTCGAGACGACGGTCCTCGACCTCGTCGAGGCGCTCGCGCCGCACGCGTCGGCGTCGTTCGAGCCGAATCAGCAGCCGGAGCGGCCCGGCGAGGTGAGGCGGATCGCGCTCGACGCGAGCAGGGCCCGCGCGGAGCTCGGCTGGGAGGCTCGGGTTGGGCTGGCCGAGGGGATCGAGCGCACGCTGGCATCGGTCGAGTGAGGCCGTTTCAGGCGACCGCGCGGCGCTCGGCGCCGAGCAGCGCCGCGAACGCGAGCGCTCCGCCCGTCCCCTGCATCCCGAGCGAGATCGCGCGGTAGCAGAGGACCGCCGCGGCGGCGGGCGCGAGGGCGACCCCGGACGCGGTAAGCACGCCGACGGTCGCAGGCTCGACTCCGCCGACCCCGCCGGGCAGGGGGAGGATGTTCCCGAGCTGCCCGAGCATGTAGGCGAGGACGATGACCTGCAGCGATGGGGCGGCGCCCAATCCCTGGAAGGCGGCCCAGAGCACGCCGCAGTCCCCGGCCCAGTACGCACACGCTCCGAGGAGGGCGAAGGGGCTGCGACGCAGCGCCCAGGCGTCGCGCAGCCCGTCGGGCGCGATCGCGAGCCCCTCGCGAGCGAGTTCGCGCCAGCGAGCGGGGCCGCGCGGGCGGCCGGCGCCCCCGGCCCTCAGCAGCGCCAGCACGACCGCGGTGACGATGACGACGAGACCGACCGGGGCGAGGGCCAGCGCGACGGGCGCGCGCGCCGACCCGATGTGGAAGAGGGCGCACGCGCCGAGCACAAGCGCCGCGGCCACGTACGGGACGTTGAAGATCGGAGCATGCGAGATCGTCCGCACGATCAGCATGCGCAGGGACATCCCGGACCGGCGCATCGCCCAGAAGCGCAGGGCGGGCCCGCCGAGTCCGGTGGGCACGACCGCGAAGCCCCCGAGCTCGCCCACGGCGACCTGCGTCGAGCGGGTCCTCCGGAGGCGGATCGGGTCGCGCGAG
>VAXR01000009.1 GCA_005885165.1 Actinomycetota bacterium | reverse complement strand
CTCGTCGAACTCGAGCGGGTGTGGCCGCTCTGCCGCCTCCCGTGTCCCCCTTCGCACCAGCCCCTGCGAGCGCCGGTAGCGCTCCATGCTCCTCACCTGGCCTTGAGCGCGCCCCATCCCGGCGCGCGTGTTGCGCGTCTGCGTCTGTTGGCTCATCTCGCCCCCTCTACTCGACCGCAGCCAGGTGCCCGCGCGCGTCGCGTTGCTGATCGCACGGGTTGCGGAGGGAGAACGCAAACAGCCACAGCGTGGCCTTCTCGTCCTCCGTGAGGTCGACGATCCGGTCGATCCCGTCTTCGATCTCGCCGAACCGCTCTCCCTGCTCCATGAGCCAGGACACCTCGGCCCGGTACATGGTCAGAGCCGGTATTCGCTGGGTTCCGCTCATCGGCGGCCCCTTTCGTGGTCGCGGCCACTGCCGCCACGCGTCAGCGCCACTCCCGTCAGGAACCGGCCACTATCACAGATCCGCCTCGGACGTGCAATCGAGATGGTCGCGCTCTGACGATCGCGGATGACTTCAGAACCACATCGATCCCGACCTCGCCGTCGAGATCTTCGTGCTCGTGGCAGCCGACGCGGTTCAGTCCCAGCTGCGAGCGCGACTCACCCGAGCTCGCGGGGCCGCGCGCGGGTTGCGGCGCGGGCCTCTCCCAACGCGCGGTAATCTCGACCTTCATACAACGGGACTGCGACCGACGAGACCGGCGGCCGGCGGGACCGAAGGGAGGGTGCGATGACACCCGCGATCGATGCTCCACCCCGGTGGCGGGTGCCCGCCGGTGAGGAGCTCGTCTCCCACCGCCCGGCGACGCTCGAGCGCACCTATCCGGCGACACGCCAGGCCCCGGGGGCGGCGCGCGAGTCGGTCGAGCTTCTAGCTCAAGTTCTTGATCCGGAGCTGCTGGCCGTGCTCCGACTGCTCGTGAGCGAGCTGGTCACAAACGCGGTCCAGCACGGCAAGCCGAGCGAAAGCTCGCAGGTGACGCTGCGGCTGCTGGTTTTCCCCACGACGATCGCAGGCGTGGTCGAGGACGACGGGCCCGGTTTCGCCGTGCCGCCTCGCGTGCCGGATGACGGTGCGGTTCACGGGTGGGGGCTGCACCTCGTTCCGGAGCTTGCAGATCGCTTCGGCGTCCAGACGACCCCGCGGACCGCTGTCTGGTTCGAGCTCGAACGCTGACCCCCAGGCGCCCCGACTTAGCTACGACGTCTATCGGGCGTACCCGACGATGCGCGCGATGCGCACATCGACGCGCTCGGTGCCGGGCCGGAACGGCACGCCCTCGGCCTCGAGCCGCGCGCGCTGGCGATCGCCTACGGCGAGTGAGCCGTCGGCGCGTACGACGCGCCACCAGGGGATCCCCGGGTCGTGGATCGTCCTGAGCAACTGACCGGCGAAGCGGGGGGCGCCGGGGGAGACGTCGCCGTAGGTCCGGACGAAGCCCTCGGGGATCGCGCGGATCGCTGCGATCACCCGCTCGTCACGGGTCACCGTCGTTCGCGGCTGAAAGATCTCCCGCGCACACGCTGGCCCGAGTGCGGCTCGTCTCGCGCGATCCGAAATCGCGCGCGCTCGCCCGCCACTTCGAGCAGGCGCGCAACCTGACGCGACGGGCGGCCGATCACGAGGTCCCCGCCGGTCTCCTTCTGCCTGCGCTGGCCCTCGATCAGCACTCGCAGTCCGGTCGCGTCCATGAACGGCACGTCGGCGAGGTCGACCACCAGCCGCTCGGGCTCTTCGCGAGCGCAGTCGAGCAGAGCCTCCTCGAGTGCGGAGGCCGTCGCAAGGTCGAGCTCGCCGCGCACGTAAAGGCGCAGCGAGTCGCCATCGAGCTCCTCGAGCTCGGTCTCGAATGGGACTAGGCGGACGCCCACGACTGACCGGATTCCATAGATGCGAGTCGAGCGCGCCGGGAGGGTGCCGGCAAGCGCATATGACGAACCTAACACGAGCGTCCACCGTTACGCCAGCGCAAAGCGGTGAATCGGCCTAGATAGACCGCGCCAGCAGGCCCCCGATTTCCGCCTCGATCCCCGCGGCGATCGCGTCAAGGTCCTCCAGTGCCTCGGCGTCGGCGCATAGGCCAAACGTCACCTGGCCGCTGGCGGACAGGCACGCAACCCTGAGCGCGTGGCGCTTGGCCACCTCGGCAAGCGCGTAGACGGCCCGGACCGGCCGGCCGATCACGGCCAGCGGCTCTGCCGGGCCGCGGACGTTCGACACGTTAAGGGCGAACACGCGCGGGCTCATCGACCACCGCGCCGCCAGGCGGGAGAGCGGCGCGAACCGGCGCGGACCCCGGTTGAGCAGGGCATCCAGCACGCTGGCGTCGCCCCCGACCTTGCGCTCGGTCGTCCCGAGGTGGATCGCGTCGAGCCGCTTCATCGGATCCTCCTCGCTGACGTCGAGGTCGACGCAGAAGAATGAGTCGCGGTTCGCCACGCCGGCGCCATCGTCCGGCCGGTGCATGCTTACCGGCACCTTCGCCCGCAGCCTGGGGAGGGTCGTCCCGCCCGGCAGGCCGCGGCGTAGCCCGCCCGCCACCGCGCACAGCAGGACGTCGTTCACCGTGGCGCCCTCCACGCTCCTCTCGATACGGACGGCGTCGGCCAGCGGCGCCGCGGCGAACGCCACGGCGCGCCTCGCTGAGATCCGCGCCTCGAGCGGGGAGCGACCGCTGGCCGGGCGGAGCTCGCGGTCGAGCGCTCGGGCTGCGCGCGGCGTGGGGGAGGAGACGGACGCCTGCGGGGCGCTTGGGCCACGGGGGCCGCGGTGCGGCGCTTCGCGAGGAGGACCGACGCCGCCTCCCGCGACCGGCTCCCAAAGGATTGCGGAGCAGATGCGCATGGTCGTCGGGCCGTCGGCGAGCGCGTGGTGGATCCGCAACACGAGCGCCGCGCCGCCGCCGGCGAGCTCCGGGACGAGGTGGATGGTCCACAGCGGGCGCGCCCGGTCGAGTCGAGCGTGCATCAGCCCGGCGACGATGTCGCGGAGCTCGTCGTGGTCGACCGGTCCTCCAAGGGGGAGCTCCAGCACGTGCCGTCCGATGTCGAAGGCTGGATCGTCCACCCACGCTGGCCGTTCGCGGGGCGGCACGCTCGGCTCGAGCCGGCGTCGCAGCTGCGGCGCGGCGTCGAGGCGGGCACCGATATGCGGGCGGAGCTCCTCGAGCGAGAGCCCCGCCGCGTCGGAGAGCTCGATGACCTTGCACGTATGCCCGGCCACTACCGGGCCCTCGAGCGCGAGTATGCGCTCGTCCTCGGTTGTCAGCCAGTCAACGGCCAAGCCGCAGTCTCTAGCCGACGACCGGCACTGGACGCTGCGACGCCAGGCGCGTGAGCGTGCGCTGCATCCGGCTCGTCACGAGGCGGTAGCCCTCGTCGATGTCCGACCTCGGGCCGAGCTCATCCCGCAGGTCGATCGGCGGCATCACCCTGATCCGGATCTTGGCCGGCAGGGCGAAGCGCATTGGGAAGTCGAGGACCGTGACCCCGAACGGCGGTCCCAGCACGGGCGGCACGACCTTCAGCCGGAGAAGCCGGTCGAGCGACAGCGCGCGGGCCAGGCCCCGGCCGCGGCCGAGGAAGAGGGCGGTCTCCTGGCCGCCGAGCGCGACAATCGGAACGATCGGCACGCGGCGCTCGAGCGCCAGGCGGGCGAATCCCGCTCGCCCCGCGAAGTCGATCTTGCTCGTCTCCCACGACGGGCGGAACGTCTCCTCGTCACCTCCGGGGTAGACGAGCAGCGCCGCGTCGCGATCGAGCGCCCGGCGCATGTTGTCCGGCGAGGCGGGAACCGTCCCGTAGCGCTGCACCAGCGTGCGAAGCCCCGGGAACTTGAACACGAGATCGTGCGCCAGCTGGTGGAACGGGCGGTCCGGGCCGAACCGGTCGTAGAAGGCCTGGCTGAAGACGAAGGTGTCGGCGATCACCAGCCCGCCGGAGTGGTTGCCGACAAGCAGCACCGGGCCGCTCTCCGGGATCCGGTCGAGCCCGGAGACGTCAGCCCGGAAGTAGATCGACGAGAGCGCGCGGAGCGACGGGAGCGTGTCGCGGATGTAGCCCGGATCGCGCGCGTCCAGCGGATCGCGCGGCGGCCGCGGCGCGTTCGTCAGACCGATGACATCGAAGGCCGCGACGGCGTCCTCGCTGAAAGCCCCGAGCATGCGGGCAACGCCGCGCGCGGCGGACAGCCCTGCGGTGGGCAGGCGTGCGAGATCGGTCGCCATGAATTCGCATACCCGTGCCAGGCGGCCTCAATCCCCTGCACGAAGGTTTAGGGCGCGACCCGCTGCTCGGCCTAGACCGCCTCCCGTGCAAGCTCGAGCTCGACGTTCAACTTCACGTCGTCGGCGAGGGCCACGCCGCCCTTCGGCAGCGGCGCGTTCCACTCGAGCCCGAACTCGGTGCGGTCGACGACCGCCTCGAGCGACAGCCCGATCTTTTCGGCGTCGCCGAGCGTGACGGCCGGGCCGGTGATCGTGCCTCGCGCCTGGACGGGATGCGTGTGGTCCTTGATCGTGAGCTCGCCGTCGATCACGACCTCGTCACCGTCGCGCCGGATCGAGGTCGAGACGAACTTGACCTCGGGAAAGCGCTCGGTGTCGAAGAACTCCGGCGAGCGGAGGTGCGCCTTGAGGTTCTCGTCCTTCACGAGGAGCGAGTCGGCGTTGATCGAGCCGGTCAGGCGCGCGTTTCCGTCGTCGCCCACGTCGAGCAGCGCGTCCAGCCGCTCGAAGCTACCGCGGAAGGTGGCCACGGCCATGTGCTTGACGGAGAAGCCGGCGGACGAATGTGTGGGATCGAGCCGCCAGGTGCCGGCCGGTATCGCCAGCGTCGACGAGGATGGGAGTGTGGTTGTCATTTCTAAAGGCCTCCTTTAAAATGTTGACTGTGCAACGACAAGATAGCGCAGCAATGTTGAGTCGTCAACAACCGGCCCGGCCGAGGGAGGGGCAGCCTCGTCCGAACGACGAGCAGCTTGAGGTCTGGCGCCAGTATCTGCGGACGCATGCCGCGATAACACGTCAACTCGACGCCGAGCTCGCGCGCGACCACGGGCTCGGCCTCAGCGAGTACGAGGTCCTGCTGTTCCTGTCGCGCGCACCGGGGAACCAGATGCGGCTCATCCGCCTCGCCGAGGAGTCGCTCGTCACCAGGTCGGGAATGACGCGCCTCATCACCCGCCTGGAGGAGCGTGGCCTTGTGGAGCGTCTTCGCTGCCCCTCGGATCGGCGCGGCTTCAACGCCCACATGACCGATGCCGGCCGCGACCTTGCGCGCGCGGCCGGCAAGACCCATCTCGCGGGCGTCAAGCGCCTCTTCGTGGATCCGCTCGCGGAGGAGCTCGGCCCGCTTGGCACGTCGCTCGAGCGCCTGCCCGACACGCCGGACGACGCGCTGCCTCCCTGCGAGCCCGGCGACTGACGACCCCGCAGCGGGCCTGCACAAGGCCGCAACGTGCGGCGTTTTTTGAGGTGCGCTTAACAGAGGCGGCCGATACTCGGCCTCGACCATGGGGGAAGCACATGAGGTCGCGAGCGGGCTGTGCTCGGCGCCCGCGCGGACCCATATAGGGGCTCGCAGGCGGCGTGCGAACGCCGCGCGCCTGACGGCTGGGATCGCCACGATTCTTGCGGGCGCGCTGTCGATCGGTTCGGGGATCACGCCCGACGTTCCGTGGCGGCGGCAGATCCTGCTGTCGTTCGAGCCGGGCTCGGCGGCGCGCTTCGGCCACGTGCTCGCGGCGGCCGGCGGCCTATGCCTGCTCGGTTTGGGTTGGGGCATCGTGAGAGGGCGCCGCCGCGCTGCCAGGGCGGCGACGGTCGTGCTGCTCGCGCTGGCCGTCATCCACGCGCTCAAGGGGCTCGACTACGAGGAGAGCCTCGTAGCGGCCTCGCTCGCGCTTCTCCTGTACGCGAACCGCCAGGCGTTCCGGCGCGGCGGTGTGCCGCGGGGCGGTCTGATCGCGGGGATGGTGGCGGTCGGAGCGCTGGCGGCCGCGTACACGCTCGACACGCTCGACCTCCTGGTGTCGGAGCGCGCGCGCGGGCTCGGCTCGGCGCTTCGGACCTCCGCCCACGCGCTCGCGACCGGCGCCTGGTGGCTGCACTCCGGCGAGCCGATCGCGGTGGCGCTCGACCTGCTGGTGGTGCTGTGCCTCGTCGCCGCGGTTCTGTGCGTGCGCGCGCTTCTCAGCCCGGTGCCGGCGCGCGACGGCCATACGGCCGAGGACCACGAGCGAGCCGCCGGCATCGTCGCTCGCCACGGCGGAGACTCCCTCGACCCGTTCGCGCTCCGTGAGGACAAGAGCTTCCACTTCGCGCACGGCGGGTTCCTCGCCTACCGGACCCTGCGCGGGACGGCCGTCGTGTCGGGGGATCCGGTCGGCCCGCCGGGCACCGTCCGGGCGATCGTCGCGGACTTCGCCGACTTCGCGGCCCAGCACGGATGGGACGTCGTGTTCACCGCGGCCTCGACTCGGCACCTCGAAGAGTTCCGCGCGCTCGGCATGCGGACGCTCTGCATCGGCCAGGAGGCCGTCGTCTGCCCCGCGCGCTTCTCCCTCGAGGGGAGGTCGATGCGGAAGGTGCGGCAGTCGGTGCACCGGGTCGAGCGGCGCGGCTGGTCGGTGGACGTGGTGAACGGACTGGATACGCAGGGGGCGACGGCAGGCGAGCTCGATCGCATCGAGCGGGCCTGGCGCGCCGCCCATCCGCGGACGTACGGCTTCGCCATGTGCCTCGGCCGCCTGTGGGGCGCGCCGGAGGACGCCGACGCGGTCTACGTGCTCGGCCGCGACCCGAGCGGCGAGCTTCAGGCGTTCATCCGGTTCGTACGCTCGGGCGAGGGCCTGTCGCTCGACACGATGCGGCGCTCCGGATGCGAGCCCAACGGCCTGTACGAGGCGATGATCTCGAGGTCGCTGGAGTGGGCATCGGAGCGCGACCTCGGCGCGGTGAGCCTGAACTTCGCCGGCTTCGCGCACGTGATGAGGGAGTGCTCGAACCTGACCGCGGGTCAGCGGCTCTTGCGGGCGTTCCTGACCAGAGCCCACGGACGGTTCCAGCTCGAGCGGCTGGCGCGCTTCAACGACAAGTTCAAGCCCGAGTGGCGGCCGCGCTACCTCGTCTACGGAGCGCGCACGCACCTGCCGATCGCCGCGCTTCGCGTCCTCCAGGCGGAGGCGTACGTCAGGCCGCCCAGGGCCCGCGTCCTGGAGCCCCGCTGGCAGCCGTTCCCCCATCCCGTCGACGCCACGCTGCCGCTCCAGCGGCCGCGACCGAGCCAATGACCGCGAACGCCACCGCCACCCAGAGTCCCGAGCGGGAGAGCGCGGTGCCGATGTGCTCCGAAACGCGCTCGTTTCGTGTCAGCGCCTCGGCCGCGGCGGTTGTGGGGAACAGGATCGCCGCCGTGAGAAGGCCGACTCCGACGACGGCGCGGACGGCGCGGACCCGCCCGATCCACATCAGCGCGAGCGTCGCCGCGACGCCCGCCGGCACCCACGCAATCACCATTCGCCCGACCGGCTGCGCGCCGCGCCGGGCGAGCTCCTCCAGCGGAAGCGCGCCCTTCGCGTCCGGTCCGAGGTCGATCGCATGTGCCCGGTTGAGCAGGTAGAGCCAGCCCACGCCGGCGACTACCGCGCAAACGGCGGCGAGCCACGCGCCGACCGCGAGGAACGGCCGCGCCGCAGCCGGCGGACGCTGGTGAAGACGCTCGTGCTGCTCGTGGTCGGGATGTGGATCGCCTTCGGCATACATGGCGTTATGTCCTACGGCCACGCCTACTACAAGTACCGCGGCTTCGATCCTCCGAAGGAGGCGCATGGCGTGTCGCCGGGGCGGTTGATCTCAGTGCGGTTCTACTCGACCGCGCTTCGGCAGCGGCGGTCGTTCGACGTCTACCTTCCGCCAGGGTATGCGAGCGAGGCGGCGGCCGGACACCGCTTCCCGGTCCTCTACCTGCTGCACGGGAGCCCGGGCGGCGCCTCGCTGTTCCCGGACGCCGCGGATCTCGGAGTCGACGTGGACAGGATGCTGGCGCGCCGCCAGATAGCGCCGTTCCTGGTGGCGATGCCGAACGGCGGCGACGGCAGCTTCCGCAGGGACACCGAGTGGGCCAACACGCCGCACGGCGCCTACGAGAGCTTCGTGCTGGAGGTCGTGCAGCAGATGGACAGCCGCTTCCCGACGCTCGCCCGGCGCCGATCGCGCGCCATCGGCGGTCTGTCGGAGGGCGCGTACGGCGCGATGAACGTCGCGCTGCGCCACCTCAACACGTTCGGGATCGCCGAGAGCTGGTCCGGCTACTTCATCCAGGAGCGGGCGGGTCCGTTCCGGCACGCGTCGCTTGCCGCGATCGCGGCGAACAGCCCCGCCACCTACGTCGGCTCGCTTGCCCGTCGCCTACGTCGCTACCCGTTCCACGCGTACATCTACATAGGGCGGCACGACAAGACGGCCCCGGGTGCGGCCGGCTTCGCCCTCGAGCTGCGGCGGGCGGGCGGCCGCGTGACGTTCGAGTTCGTTCGAGGCGGTCACGACTGGGAACTCTGGAGGAAGATGATGCCCCGGTCGCTCGAGTACGCGAACCGTTGGTTCCACTCGCGAACCGGCTGGCGGCGGGGCGGTGCTGCCGCCCGGGCGCATCCCGGGCTGGTGACGACATGAGCTCGCT
>VAXR01000088.1 GCA_005885165.1 Actinomycetota bacterium | reverse complement strand
AGACTCCGGCTCCTCCCGGCGAACAGCTGCCGGTCGGCTACATCAGGGCCGGACAGCCGTTCTCCGGCCCGCCCGCGCGCTGGGCCGAGATCCTGGCGGGCTTCGCTGAGGACGGCTTCGACACGCTGATCTTCTGGCCGGTTGACCCCTCGCCACGGCAGGTGGAACTCTTGGCGGGCGAGGTCGTGCCGCTGCTCGCCGACCAGATTCCCGATCCAGGAGGTGCATCCCGATGACTGACGCATTCGTGCTTGGTGGCGTTCGCACGCCGGTGGGGCGCTACGGCGGTTCGCTGTCCCACATCCGCACCGACGACCTCCTCGGGCGCACGATGGTCGCGGCGTGCGAGAAGGTCGGGGTCCCGCTCGAGCGCATCGAGGACATCGCCGCTGGCTGCGTGAACCCCGCGCACGAGGGGATGGGCGACATCGCCCGCTGGGCCGCCCTCGCCGCGGGCTTCCCGGACTCGGTCCCGGCGGCGACGGTGAACCGCTTCTGTGCTTCGTCGCTGACCTGCGCGATCCAGATCGCGCACGCGATCCGCAGTGACGAGCTCGAGGTGGGGCTGGCGGGCGGCGTGGAGTCCATGTCGCGCTCGGGCTGGGCGTTCATGAAGGGCGAGGCGCCGTTCATGCCGCGCGGCCCGATCTTCATGCTCGACACGATGTGGGCCGGTGCGGGCGGACCGCCCAACCCGGCGCTGCTTGCGCGTGACGCCTACGTCGAGATGATGCAGACGGCGCAGAACGTCGCCGACCGCTACGAGCTCACGCGCGAGGAGATCGACGCCTTCGCGCTGCGCTCCCACCAGCGCGCGGCCGCCGCCCGCGACTCGGGCCGCTTGGCGAAGGAGATCCAGCCGGTCGAGATCGAAGCGACGCGCAGGGAGCCGGCGAGGACTTTCGAGCACGACGAGTCGATCCGCGGCGACACGAGCGCCGAGAAGCTCGCGGCGCTCCCGGCCCAGCCGAACACGACGCAGATGACGGCTGGGAACTCGTCGCCGCTGAACGACGGCGCCAGCGCCGCCGTTCTCGCGAGCGCCGCGGCGGCCGAGGAGCTCGGCGCCGAGCCGCTCGCGCGCGTCGTCGCGTCGGCCACCCACGCGCTCGACCCGCAGGTCATGGGCATCGCACCGGCGTTCTCGATCCCAAAGGCGCTGGCCCGCGCGGGCCTCACGCCCGACCAGATCGACGTCTGGGAGGTTCACGAGGCCTATGCCGCGGTGGCGGTCGCGATCCTGCGCGAGTTGCCGAAGCAGCTCGACGGCTTCGAGGTCGCCGACGACCGCCTGAACCCCAATGGCGGCGCGGTCGCAATCGGCCACCCGTTCGGGTCCTCCGGTACCCGCTACCTGCTCACGCTCGCCACCGAGCTGCGCGAGCGCGGAGCCAAGTACGGCGTCGCCGGCGTCTGCGTCGGATCGGGCCAGGGCGTCGCGATCGTCCTCGAGAACCCTGCGGCGTGAGAGGAGCGTGACCGAACACCATGTCCACCTGGATCTTCGAGCCGGGTCACACGGAGGCTGAGTTCCGCGCCCGGCACATGATGGTCACCTGGGTACGCGGCCTGTTCAAGGACATCCACGGCCACCTCGAGCTCGATTGGGACCACTGCCTGGACGCGAGGTTCGAGGGCGAGATCGACGCCGCGAGGATCTGGACCGGCGAGCCCGACCGCGATGAACACCTGCGGAGCGCGGACTTCCTCGACGTCGAGCACCATCCGAGGATCACCTTCAGCGGACGCTTCACCGCGCGCACCGCCGAGACGGCCTTCAAGGGCGAGGTCGATTTGGCGATTCGCGGCGTGACCCGCACCGTGCCGCTCGACATCCACTACATCGGCGAGTGGAAGACGCCCTGGTGGGTGGAAGGCGAGAACCAGGGCGAGATGCGCCGGATCGGCTTCGAGGCGAAGACGAGGATCGATCGTCACGACTTCGGTGTCTCCTGGCAGGACGAGCTGCCCGGCGGCGGCGTCGTGGTGGGCAACGAGATCGAGCTGGTGCTCGACGCCGAGGCCATCCTGCTCGACGACCTCGAGCGCACCGGAGCGATCGACTACTACCGGGAGAGAATTCGGGCCTAGCCGGCCACGGACAGCGCCGTGTCCTCGCGCTCCATCAGCGCCAGGAACGCGTCCACCACGCGCCCGTCGAACTGCGCGCCAGCGAACCGCCGCAGCTCGTCGCGCGCCGCGTCGGCCGTCAGCGCCGGCCGGTACACGCGGTCGCTCGTCATCGCCTCGTAGGCGTCCGCGACTGCCAGGATCCGCGACTCCACCGGGATCTCGTCCCCATGCGTGCCCTCCGGGTACCCATCGCCGTCGGGACGCTCGTGGTGCGCCAGCACCCAGTCGCCGATGTCGTCCATCCCCGCGCCGCGCAGGATGCGCGCCCCGATCTCCGGGTGGCGCCGCATCTCCCTCCAGTCCTCGTTCGAGAGGAAGCCGGGCTTGCCGAGGATCGAGTCGGGGATGCCGATCTTGCCGATGTCGTGCACGATGCCGGCGAAGCGGATCCGCTCGACGAGCTCCGGCGAGAGCTCGAGCTCCCTCGCGATCACGCCCGCGTAGCGGCCGACGGTCTCGGAGTGGGCCGCCGTCCCGCTGTCGCGAACGTCGATCACCTCCGCGAGCGCCAGCACGGTCGAGCTGTAGCGCTCCGTGCGCGGCGCGGGCTGCCCGGTCACAGCGAGCAGCGTCTCGGCGATCTCCGGGTTGAAGACGACGGTCCGGTTGCGGCCGAGCTTCTTCGCCGCGTACAGCGCCTCGTCGGCGCCGCCGATCAGCGACTCGGCCGACGTCCCGTGCCGCGGGAACGTGGCCAGGCCGATGCTGAGCGTGAGCGGGTACGGCTCGTGCGCGAAGCGCTCGCGCACGTCGCGCCGCATGCGCTCGGCCAGGATGTAGGCCGCGTGCTGATCGCTGTCGGGCGCGATTACCGCGAACTCCTCGCCGCCGATCCGCGCCGCTGTGTCGACCCTCCGCTTCGCCCGCTCGAGGATCGCGCTCAGCTTCTCGAGCGCGCGGTCGCCCGCGGCGTGCCCGAAGCGGTCGTTCACCCCCTTGAACGCGTCGAGGTCGCAGACGATCACCGACAGCGGGCGCGCACCTCGCCGGGCGCGCTCGAGCTCGGTGTCGAACAGCTCCTCGAAGCCCCGCCGGTTGTGCAGGCCCGTGAGCGGATCGGTGCGGGCTGCGTCCGAGAGCCGTGCGATCAGGCGCTCGACGTGCCCGCGCTGCACCGCGATGAAGGCCCCCGCGACCACGAGGAGGCTCGTGACGAAGGCCCAGTGGATGACGGGTGTCGCGTGCGCGTCGCCGTGCGTGACCAGCACCGCTGCGTATGCGATCCCGATAAACGCCATCTGCATCGCCGCCCGCGCCCGGCTCAGGAAGTAGAAGGAGTAGATGGCGATCCAGAAGTAGAACATCGCGTGCGGGCTCGTCTGGTCGCCGCTCGCGTAGACCGCCCACTCGACCAGGAGCGTCCCCGCCGCGAGCAGGGCCTGGAAGCCCCAGACCGGGATCCGGTCGAACACGAGCAGCACGAGCACGGAGAGAGCCAGCGCGCACGCGCCCGTAGCGGCTATCCGCGGCAGCCCGGTGCCCGGCGGCGAGATCAAAAGCGACGCGAACGTCACCGCCGCCCCCGCCGCAAACAGGTACATCATCGACCGGGCCATCACGGCGGCGTCGGACCTGCTCTCGGCGGTCGGATACGGGGCCGCTACAAGCCCCAGGCGCTCTCGGATCGAAGGCTGCATTTCCCCCTGTCTCAGTATCCGGCCGCGGGTCGCTGCGCGCCACGGACATTCGTCCAGCGACGCCCCACTGCAGAGCCGTTTTTCGGCTTAACCGCCTAGTAACCACATGCCGGCGGGCAGCCCTTACCGTGACGCTGCACGGGACAAAAACCCTCCCCAGTCCCGGCCCGCGCGGCGCGACCGAGGCGGCCGCGGGACAAGGATGCCCGCAGCACGCGCCGGGCCTGAGGCCGCCGGAGCAAGAGAGCTCCGGCGGCCTCTTCGTTTTCAGGCTGTGACCTAGGTCTCCGCGGCCGCGGCTGCCGCCGCCCGCTCGGCCGCCCGCTCGGCCAGCTCGTCCTGCACGCTGCGCTCCCCGCGGCGGCGCCGCTCCCACACGCCGTCCGCGCCGAGCACCCATGCGAAGGAGTCATCGGCGAAGCAGCGGTCGAGCGTGTCCTCGAGCTCGGCCCGAAGCTCCGGTGACTCGACGGGGACCACCAGCTCCACCCGCGTGTCGAGGTTGCGCGGCATGAGGTCCCCGGACCCCACGTACCAGCGGCTCTCGTCGCCGCGGTGGAAGCCGTACACGCGCGAGTGCTCGAGGAACCTCCCCACCACCGAGACCACGCGGATGTTCTCGCTCACGCCCTCGATGCCCATGCGAAGGCAGCAGATGCCGCGGACGTTCAGGTCGATCCGGACGCCCGCCTGCGAGGCGCGGTAGAGCGCCTCGATGCAGCGCCTGTCCGTCAGCGAGTTCATCTTCATGACGATCCGCGCGTGCTGGCCGGCCTCGTGCGCGGCCACCGTGTGCTCGATCTCGCGGAGGATCCCGTCGCGGAGGTGCACCGGTGAGACGAGCGCCTTGCGGAAATCCTGCGGGCGCGCATGGCCGGTCAGCGAGTTGAACATGTCGGTCACGTCGGCGGCGATGTCCGGATCGGCCGTGAAGAGGCCGAAGTCCTCGTAGAGGCGGGCCGTCTTCGCGTTGTAGTTGCCGGTGCCGACGTGCACGTAGTTCCGCACGGCGTCCCCCTCGCGCCTCACCACGAGCAGCGCCTTGGCGTGGGTCTTGAGCCCGGGCACGCCGTGGACGACGTGCGCGCCGGCCTCCTCGAGCGCGCGCGCCCAGCCGATGTTGCGCCGCTCGTCGAAGCGCGCCTTGAGCTCGACCATGCAAACGGCTTGCTTGCCGCGCTCGGCGGCGCGCACGAGGCCTGGGATCAGCTCCGACTCGTCGTCGGTGCGATACACGGTCAGCTTGATCGCGAGCACGTCCGGGTCTTCGACCGCCTGCGACATGAACCGCTCGACGCTCGCGCTGAACGAGTGGTACGGATGGTGGACCAGGAGGTCGCCCTCGCGCATGGCCGCGAAGACGTCGGCACGCTCGCCCTCGGCCACCTGGAACGGGGGCTCGCTGACGGGCGTCCACGGCGGGTCGCGCAGCTCCATGAGCCCGTCCAGGTCGTACAGCTCCCACAGGTCCGTCATGTCGAGTAGGCCCTCGACGTCGTAGACCTGGCGCTGCTCCAGGTCGAGCCAGCCGATCAGGCGCTCGCGCAGATGCGCGTCCATGCCGGCGGCCACCTCGAGCCGCACGACCTCGCCGAACCTCCGCCGGCGCAGCTCGTCCTCCACCGCCCGCACCAGGTCGTCGGCCTCGTCCGACACCGTGAAGTCGGCGTCGCGAGTGACCCGGAAGAT
The DNA here is from genome assembly GCA_005885165.1 of Actinomycetota bacterium. Lineage (GTDB taxonomy): Bacteria > Actinomycetota > Thermoleophilia > Solirubrobacterales > Thermoleophilaceae > AC-37. The sequence continues at coordinate 3,554 of VAXR01000088.1, read as the reverse complement.
CGAGTAGTTGAGGATCTGCATCCCCGGGAAGAGCTCGCCGAGGTGGCGGGCCATGACCTCCTCGAGCGGGACGAACGTGCCGCCGTCGATCGGCACGAAGCGCGGCAGCACTTCCTTCGGGACCTTCACGCGCGCGAAGGTCTCGGTTTCGGTCACGGGATCGCGCAGCCACACCGCGAGGCTGAGCGACAGGTTCGAGATATACGGGAACGGGCGCCCCGGCCCGACCGCGAGTGGGGTGAGCACGGGGAAGATCTGGTCGTGGAAGATCCGGTCGATCTGCTCGAGCTCGGCCGGGTTGCACCGGTCGCAGGTGATCACCCTGATGCCCTGCTCGGCGAGCTCGGGGCAGACCTCGTCGGTCCACTGGCTCGAATGCCGCCATCCCTGCCCGGCCACCCGCTCGGCGATGCGATCGATCGTCTCCGACGGGGACAGCTGGTCCGGCCCGCGCACGTCGATGCCGGCGTCCACCTGGTCGTGCAGACCGGCAACCCGGACCATGAAGAACTCGTCGAGGTTGGATGTCCAGATCGCGAGGAACTTCGCCCGCTCCAGCAGCGGGAGGTCCTCGTCCTCGGCAAGCTGAAGCACGCGGTCGTTGAAGTCGAGCCACGAGAGCTCGCGGTTCTCGAAGAGCGCCGGGTCGTCGAGCTCCCTGCGCTGTGCCGGAGCGTGCGCCTCCGCCTGGGGCGCGGTCGTCTGCTCCGGTGTCTGCGCGGCTTCCACCCTTATCGGCCTGTCCCGTCGAGCCTAGCGCCCAGCTTGGCCCGCTCGAACTTGGCCCAGGTGCGGAGGAACTCCGCGTAGAGGACGGCGCGCCGGGCGCGCATGTACGAGACGAGCGACTCGAGGCCGGCGTACTTGCGTCGGTTGCGGGCGCGCCTGAGCGCGGCCGGGTCCAGGTCCGATGCGGTCGGGTCGGCGCTGTCGCGCACCGCCGCCACGTCCTCCTCGCGCAGCCGGTCGATCAGGGCGAGGACGCGCGGTATCCCCTCGTCGCAGTCGTGGATCTCTCCCAGCACGTCCTGAAGCGACCGGGCGCGCTTCGCTCCGCGTCCGGCGTCGGGCCCGAGAACCGGCTCGCCGAGCTCAAGCACGTACCGCACGCGCTTCGCCGCAATGCGCATGTCGTGGAGGGCCTCCACGTCGCTCGGGTCGAGCACGGCCTTGCCAAACGAGTGCAGCTCCGCCACCCGCACGGCCACGATGCGCCTGAGGTTGGCGTCGAGCGGCCCGTCCGGGTCGAGCCCCTTGACCTTGCGCGCCTTCAAGCCGGTACCTCCGCCGCGGCTCCGGTCTCGGCGGCGACCGCGAGCAATCGCTCGTGCAACCGATCCGAGTCGATCTGGCCGAGCAGCCCCGCTAGTGCCTCGTTAGCCTGCTGCTGCTCGGCGCGCAACTCGGCGAGCAGGTGGTTCACGCCGGCGCGATCCGCCACCGGCAGCTCCGCCGCCACGCGGTCCATCGCGGCGATCGCCACGTCCGCGTCGCGGCGCGCGCCCAGCGTGTCGGCCAGCACCTTCACCTCGCGCAGCAGCCCGCGGAACTGCTTCTTCGGAAAGCACGGCTCGAAGATCTCCATCGCCGCGCGAAGCCTGCGTGTGGCCACGCGCATGTCGTGCACGTGTTCGATGTCGGAGATGTCCAGGACGTTGTCGCGGTGCTCGAAGACCTCCTCCGTGCGCACCTCGACCGTCCGGATCGCCGCCTCGCGGAACGAGGCGCTCTCAGCGAAACCGGGCACTGGCCGAGCGCGCGCCATCAGACGCCGGCCTCCTCGGCGGCCAGCTCGATGATGCAGCCCTCGCGCAGGCCGCCGTTGCCGATCTTGAGCGCCTGGCCGATGCTGTCGGTGATCGCCTCGAGGATGAGCACGCCGGCCGGCAGCAGGCGCACGCGCTCGATGTCGAGCTCGAAGCGCTCGGCGACCTCCGCCGCCGGGGCCGTGGCGAGCACCCTGATGGCGCGCTCGAGCGCATCGTGCGAGAGCTCGGCGCCCGCCAGCCGCCGCAGCGCCGTGGCGCTGCCGCCGGAGGCGACCGCGCGCTCGATCGGCGGCGTCACGAGCCCCTCGAAGCAGCCGGAGGCGTGCTGGCGGACGGCGTTCAGCTCGCGCACGGCCGGGGGATCGGAGTGCAGGTAGGCGTCGGCGAGGAACCCCGATCCGACCGAGAACGACTCCGACCACTCGACGCCCCCCTCGAGCGTCCCCACCGCGATCTCGGTTGAGCCGCCCCCTACGTCGACGACGGCAAGCGAGCCCTCGACTGGCGACGTGAGGGTGCGGGAGGCGCCGAGGAACGCGAGCCGCGCCTCCTCCTCGTCGGTCAGGACCCGTGGCGTCAGGCCGGTCGCCTCCTCGATCGAGCGCACGAGGTCGTCGCGGTTTGCGGCCTTGCGGATCGCCGCCGTCGCGACGATCGTCATTCGCTCCACCCCTATCTCGCGCGCGTGGCGGACCTGCGTCGCCACGACGTCGGTCTCGCTCGCGATCTTCTCGGTTGGGATCCCGTTCCCGCCGCGGAGCGCCTTGCCGAGGCGCGTATAGGCGCGCTGCGTCATCAGCTCCCTGAGGCGGCCCTCCTCGACGCGGGCCACCAGCAGTCGAGTCGTGTTGCTGCCGATGTCGACGCACCCGAAGGGCACGTCGCCGTGATCAAGCGGAGCGTCCGCCTCCGGCGGGGCCGTCACCCGGCGATCGCCTCGAGCTCTCTCGGCCGGAGGAGCACCAGCAGTTCTCCACGCTGCACCCCGGCCAATCCGCCCTTCTTCAAGCGCACCTGCGCGCCCGTGAGCTTGTGGACGGCCATCGAGAAGTCCGGGTCGTGACCCACCAGCAGCACCTGATCGTGGCCCGCGGCCAGCGCTTCGGCATCGAACGGCCCGCCGGAGAGCTTCGGCTCGAGCTGCGGCTCTACTCCAAGCGGCGCGCAGGCCAGCCGCGCTGTGTCCGCCGCGCGCACCTTGGGACTCGCCAAGCAGAGGTCGATCTTCACGCCGAGCCTCGCGAGAGCGGCCCCCGCGACCTTCGATTGCCGCTCGCCCTTCTCGGTGAGCGGGCGCTCCGAGTCGGGCGCTCCTTCCGCCGCCTCGGCGTGGCGGAGCAGCCAGATCATCTGAAAGCACTCTACCCAGTTCCTTTAGACCGGCGAAGGGGCCGGCGCGGCACCGCCGCACCCTCTAGCGCAACCTACGCCGGGACGCCCAGGCGCGTGTGAATGGTTTGTGAACGCCGGCCAGGCCGGCGCGTCGTTCACGCGTTTTCACCTTCCTATTACGTGCGCGTAACACCGCGCTTAGGAGGTGAGCCTACGGTGCAGTCATGGCCCCACTCGTGAACAGGCTCATCGGCGCGGTGCTCCCGGCGCCGCGGCCGCTCGGCACGTGCCTCGTATGCCGCCAGGCGATCGAGGTGGGCGACGACTCGATGCGCCTGAACGGCGGCGCGCACGTCCACCTCGACTGCGCGACCTACCGCATGCGCCATCGCGCGCGCGCCGCGCGCCGGCGGTCGCGGGGCGGCCACGACCGCTTTACGGGCGACTGAGCCT
>VAXR01000232.1 GCA_005885165.1 Actinomycetota bacterium | reverse complement strand
CGGCAGCTGGTGCAGATGTCGATAGAGCCGCGCACGAACCCGGTAGACGATCTCCTGGGCGGCGCTCGAGAGCAGGTAGTCCTCGTAGTAGTACGAGAACCCGCGAACGACGCCGGCGACAACCAGAATCAAAGCCGACGCAGCGAGGATCTCGTACGCGGAGGTACCGAAGATCGCGAAGGGTCGAAACCACGCCCCGTGCGCGTGCTTGTGGAAGAGCACCTGGTCGAACACGACCTTGAGTGGCCACGGTTCGGCGACGCGGGTGAGCGCATATACGAGCCCGAACGCCATCCCGCCGACGAGCCGGCTGCGCTGCCTCCTCACATCGGGGGCGAACGCGCGGACAATCTCACCGGCCTGCGCAGAAGGCATCGATGTCCTAGGTGTGCGCATACGCGGCCGAGTCGGAGACGTGTGAGTGCAAGGAGTCGAGAATGCGGATTGCGTTTCGACGCCAACTGAACGATGTGCGCGCGCGGCTCTGCGCTCGGGCGCCCACCGCGGTGGCACGCGCCCGATCTCCGGCGAGTTCGACGAGAGTCGAGGCGAGCGCAGGCGCGTCCCCAGGCGGAACGAGGAAACCGCACTCGCCGTCGCCGAGCAGCGAGGGTATGTCTCCGAGGTCCGAGGCGACCGGGCAGACACCCGCGGCCATGTACTCGAGCACCTTCAGAGGACAGAAGTAGAAAGTCGGGGCGGCGGCAACGTACGGCGCGAGACCGACGTCCCACGAGGACAGAATCCCCAGCGTTTCCCCGTGTGGCCGAGCCCCGTGCATGATGTACCGCGTTCGCGACAACCGAAGACGCTCGAGAGCACGAGCGCACGGCCCGTCGCCAACGATCTCGAGTCGCAAACTCGCGATATCAGCCGCGGCACGCCGCACGGCGTCGACCATGACCTCAATGCCGTGCCACGGCTTGAGGCTGCCGGCGAATCCGACGACGAAGTCCCTCGCCCCTCCGCCGCGATGGACGGAAAACCGCTCCGGCGTAACGCCGTTCCACATCACCTCGACCTTCCTTGCATCGACTCCGTCCCGAACAAGCGAATCCGCGAGCGCGACAGAGACGGCGAAGATCCGATCCGCCGAGCCGTAGGCGTACGCTTCGGTCTCCACGGCCAGCTCGGGATGAGCGAGCGATCTGAATCGGAGCTCCTCGTCTCGGAGCGGCGCGTTCACCTCGAGGAAGTGGGGAACTCCCAATGTCGTTGCGACGCTTGCGCCGGCCCGGCTGTGGAGCGAGTAGCGCTCGTAGACGGCCTCCGGCTTGTACTGCTCCGCGAAGCGCAGGAGCTCCTCCGCCTGTCTCTCGATCGCCGCGTGAAGCGACGCCTCCCCAACGTGGTCACTCGCGATCACAGGTGGAAGCTCGACGAGATCCACACTGACTTCGAGGCCGTCTCCCTCCGGGCGGATCCGCGGGGAGGCGATCGCGACTCGAACGCCCTCCGCGCTGAGGGCGGTAACAAGCTCCCTTACGTGCACGGACGCCCCCTTGTGTCCGAAGACCGGCACCCCGGGATCGGCGGTGACGTACAGCAGACGCATCAGGCAGCCGTCCACTGCTTCGCTCGCGTCCCTACACGCTCGACCTTGCTCGGGATGAGCCCGGCCCCGGCAAGCGCCGCGTGTACGGCCGGCAGGTTGGCCTGCCGCTCGAACCGGTCTTGCACTCGGCGACGTGCGCCCTGGCCGAGCCGCGCACGCAGCTCTCTCCCCGTGAGCAGCCGCTCGAGGGCATCTGCGAGACCCCGCGAGTTGCCGGGTTGGACGAGGAGCCCGCATTCGCCGTCCACCACCGCCTCGCGCACTGAGCTCAGAGTCGTGCTTACGACGGGGAGTCCATTCGCCATCGCCTCGACGATCACGTTGGGCACACCGTCTCGGTCGCCGTTCGGTAGCACCCTGCAGGGAAGGGCAAAGATGCTCGCGCGACCGTACTCGTCCACGACCTCGTCCTCCATCAACGGCCCAAGGAAGGCGACCCGTTCCGCGATCGTGCGCGAGGCGCTGAAGCCTCGCCCACTCCGGTCCTTCTCCGCCGATCCGCACCTTGAAGTCGATGCCGCGGAGCTGCAGCAGCGCCGCTGCGCGGATCAGCGTCTCGAGCCCCTTCTTCTCGACGAGCCGGCCGATTGCCAGTACGACGGGGGCGTTCAGCTTCTTGTCGGCCGGAGCGGTTCTCGGCAGGTCCACCCCGTGGTAGATGCGGTGCACGGGAGTCGCGTTGCCGACGAGCTCCCGCAAATACGCCGAGGCTTCCTGCGTGCACGTCAAGACGGCTTCCGCCTCGCGCGCTTTCGCGCGGAGCTCTTCCGGCGGCGTGATCCAGACGTCCTTCGCATGTGCGGAGAGGGCGAAGGGAACACCCGCGAGACGCGCGGCGAAACGTCCGTAGGTACCCGGCTTATGGATGAAATGAACGTAGAGCGGAGGAGACCCGAGCCGCAGGATCTTGTGTGCGAGGACCGCCGCACCCGCGAGCGCGGGCCGCGAAAAGTCTGGAGCCCGCAGGA
>VAXR01000018.1 GCA_005885165.1 Actinomycetota bacterium | reverse complement strand
AAATCGTGCGCGTTGCGAGGGGCGGGCGTGTACGGGGCATGCGGCGCGAACGTCGCGACCTCCATCACGAACCGCTTCCGGGAGACGGCCGCCCTGTCGATGAACTTCGTGGCCCTCCGGGCGAGCACATCCGTCAGGTAGTTCGCCCTGTGCGAGCGGCCGCCGTAGTGGACGACCCTGCCGTTCTCGTTGAGGTTGTAGTTGAACTCGGCGTAGGCGTTGCCCGCGCCGGTCCAGTCGCTCCAACCCGGTGGAATCACCGTCGTCGTCTTCGGCGAGCCGTATCCGTTCAGGTACTTGCCGAGGAACGACGTCGAGTAGCGCCGTGGGCGGATCGCAAGCGGGCCCAATCGGTCGAGGCCGTGGACAGGATGATCGGGAAGATCGAGGACACGCTGCGAGCCGACGGGCTGGCAAGCGACACCTACATCTTCTTCAGCTCCGACAACGGCTACCACATGGGCGAGCACCGGCTGCTGCCCGGCAAGCAGACGGCGTTCGACACGGATATCCGCGTCCCCCTGATCGTCGCCGGTCCGGGTGTGCCGCACGACCGCGTTGAGTCGCAGGTCGTGCAGAACGTCGATCTCTACCCGACGTTCCTGGAGCTCGCCGGCGTGGTGCCGCGGAGCTCGGTCGACGGGCACAGCATCGTGCCGCTCCTGCATCCGGCACCCGGGCGCCATCCGCTGCTCTGGCGGACGGCGGCGTTGATCGAGCACCAGGGGCCGGACATGTACATCGGCGATCCCGACCTCGAGAGCGGCAACCTCAGCGGCAACCCGACCACCTACCGGGCGGTCCGGCTGGCGGGCGGCGCGTTCGGGAACGCCTTGTACGTCGAATACAGCGACCCTGCGCGCGAGCGCGAGTTCTACGACATCGACGCCGATCCCGGGGAGCGGTACAACATCTACTACACGCCTCTACTGACGCCGTCCGAGCGCGTCAAGTTGCATGCGATGGTCGCGGCGCTGTCGAACTGCCACGGCGCAAAGGCCTGCTGGAAGGCGGGCCAGCCTCACTGAGGAGGGCTCTCGCCCGGACACTCGAGAGCGCCGACCGCGTTGATCGGCGCGTCGCCTGATCCTCAGCGCGGCGCCTCGGAATCGTCCGGAACCCGCGCGAGGTACTCAGGGTTCGCGATCGCGAACACCCCGAGCACGACGAAGGCGAGGAGAAGCAGCACGCCGGCGACGAGCGTGACCGTCTTCTCGAATGGGACCAGCAACCCGGCGCCGGCCACGAACGCGGCCAGGGTGGCGGCAACCAGCGGCGGCCGGCGGCGCATCGTCAGCTCCCCGCCCGTGGGTCTCCGGCGGTCAAGGGCCCGAACCGGGTGTCGAGCTTGCCGCGCAGGACGAGGCGGAACAGGTACCAGAGCGACGGGATGAGCAGGAGCATCCCTACCGCGGCGCTGATAAGCAGCGCCACGAGGGTCGCGTGGCTTGCCGCGGCCTGGTGCAGCGTCAACCGGCCCGGCAGTACGTAGGGTCGCTGAGCAACAGCCCAACCGGCCACGATGGCGGCCACGGAGAGGGCCGCGGTGTAGCGGGCCCAGTCGAACCTGCGTCGCCACTCGAGGCCCAGGGTGACCAGCCCGCCGACGGCCGAGGCACAGACCAGTGCCAGCCCACCGCCGCTCGTCAGCCCGTCGTAGAGCGAGCGCGCGTCGTCGCGCACGACGAAGAGCCCGACGATTGCGAGCAGGCCGCTGACCACGCCGGAGCCAAGCGCCCTGGCGCGGAACGCCTGCACCATGTCCGGCTGCCGCGCGCGGATGGAGTCCGCAGCCAGGAAGACGGCCGCCAGGTGGGCGCCAACTGCAACGGTCGTCAGCCCGACCGTCACCGAGGTCGGATTCCACCAGCTGGTGAGAGCGTCACCGCTCGCGTTCCCGACAGGGACCCGACCCGACGCGATCCCTCCGACCGCTGCGCCTAGGAAGAACGGGACGAGCACCGACGACAGCGCAAACGTCCCCCCAAGGACGCGTGCCTCCGCGATCGTCGCCGCCTCGCCCCTGAGCGCGAATGCAGACCCGCGGAAGATGATCCCGATCGCGGCTGCGAACAACGGGACGTAGAGGGTGGAGGTGATCGACCCAAAGGCCGTCGGGAAGGCTGTCCAGCACACCACGAGGACGAAGATGAGCCAGACGTGGTTGGCCTCCCAGACGGGACCCATCCCGAACTTGACGATTCCCCGCACGCGCGCGCCCCGCTCCGGGCCGCCCGCAGTCAAGTCCCAGAGGCCCGCGCCGAAATCGGCGCCGCCCAGCACGAGGTACGCGGAGAGCCCGAGCACCAACAGGCAGGCCGCGAGATCGGCGAGCGTCACGAGCCGGCCTCCGCCCCGGCGATCTCGATCGGCCGGCGGGCGATCCGGCGCAGCATCACCGCCGCGACCGCGCCCAGGGCCACGTAGACCGCGACCAGGAAGCCGTAGCCGACGGGGATACCGCCTGCGCCCGTCACGGCCTCGGATGTGCGCATCACCCGGTAGACGATCCACGGTTGGCGACCCACCTCCGTTGTCACCCAGCCGCATATGAGCGCGGTCACCGACAGCGGCGCGGCGACCACGACGGCCCGGTAGAACCAGGCGGAGCCGGGAAGGCGCCCCTTGCGCCACCACACGCCGAGGTAGACGAAACCGAGGAGCGCCAGCCCCGTGCCGATCGCGACCATCGTCTGGAAGCTGAACCGCACGACGTTCACCGGCGGTCGATCGCGTCGTGGCACTGCGTCGAGTCCCTGCACCCTGGCGTTCGGATCGTGGAAGGCGAGCAGTGACAGGCCCCTGGGGATCTTGATCCCACCCTTCACATCCCCCGTCTTGCCCTCATAGATGCCTGCGAAGTGGATCGCGGCGCCCTTGGTCGTGCGCCCGAGCCCCTCGAGGGCGGCCAGCTTCGTGGGCTGCCGCTCGGCAACCGTGCGGGCCGCCCAGTCGCCAACGAGCACCTGGACCGGAGTGGCGAGCGCCGCGACGCTCAGCGCCACCACCAGCGCGGTTCGGTGATAGCGGTCGCGCCTGCCCCGCAACCACGCGCGCGCGTAAACGCCGGCGACTACGAAGCCCGCAACCACGTAGCCGGCCACGTACATGTGGACGAGCTCGTGCCAGAAGTTGTCGTTGAACAGGGCCGCGAAGGGGCGTACGTGGCTCACCGTGCCGTGCCGGAGGGTGAACCCCACCGGGTTGTTCATCCAGCCGTTCACCGAGATCACCGTGAGCGAGCCGGCGAAGCCGGTGATCACTATCGGGATCCCGCTCAGGAAATGGACCCGCCGCGGCAGGCGATCCCACCCGTACACGTAGATGGTGATGAAGATCGCCTCGAGAAAGAACGAGAAGCCCTCGAGCGCGAACGCCTCCCCGAATACACCGCCGAACTTGGCCATGAACGCGGGCCAGAGCAGACCGAGCTCGAATGAGAGGAGGGTGCCGGTGACAACGCCGATCGCGAAGAGGACGATCAGCACCTTCGACCACCGCTTCGCGAGGGTCAGGTAGACCGGGTCGCCGGTGCGCAGGTAGAGGCCCTCGACGAACAGCACCATCGCCGGGAAGGCGATCCCGAAGCACACGAGCGGAATGTGGACCGCAAACGAGAGGGCCTGCATCTGCCGGGCCTCGAGCAGATAGCTCTGGTCAACCGGGCCGCCGAGCGAGGACGCGGCGACCCAGAGGGCGTGGCTCACGACGCTGCGCTCAGCGCCCGGCGGTCCTCCGCTTCCGGCGAGCGGCTACGTGCCGCCGCGTCAAGTCTGTGGGCTGTCCCCACCAGAGCGAGGTGCGTGAATGCCTGGGGGAAGTTTCCGACCATGCGCCCGCGGTCGACATCGTACTCCTCGCTCAGCAGCCCCAAAATCAGGCGTGAGCCTGATGCGCTGCGCGGGGAGCACGGGTCACGCCAGGCCGGCCACTCCGAAGACGACGCCGGCGAGGCCGATGGCGGTGAGCGTGCCTGCGAGCACGGCCGGCGCGTTGCGCTGCACCCAAGTGCGCACCGACTGAAGCACGCGCTCGCCGCGAGCGCCGGCCAGGGTCCTCGCCGCCAGGATCCCAACGAGCGGCAGGACGAACATGAGGCTGTATAGGCCGATCAGTCCGAGCTGGGCGACGATGCTTGTCCGCGAGGCGGAAATCGCAGCGATGGCCGCGAAGTACGGAAAGGCCGTCGGTAGCTCGACCGCCATGATCGCTGCACCGAGGGCGAGCGAAGACCGCGCACGAGCTTCGCGCGGTTTGACGACCTGGTCGGCCACGCGTGCGCGCATCAGCCAGACGCTCGCGGCGACGCCGAGCAGGAGTAGGCCACCACCAACCTCAACCTCGTGCTTGACCCGCGCGCTCGGGTGCGGCGCAAGCGAAGTCACGAGCTCCCTCCCGCCGACAAGCGCCAGTACGCCGCCTGCGAAGTACACGAGGAAGACGCCGACGGCGAAGCTGGTCAGCGTCGATCGCGCGTTACCGGTCGTGGCGTAATAGAGCGCGGGCGCCATGGTCGACGGATTGATCGAGTCGGCGAGGCCGACCGACACGACGAGTGCAAGAAGCGCCAGCACTGTGGCGCGATTCTGAGGCGTCTAGCCGCGAAGCGCGGTGGCGAGCCTCGGCGACCGCCCCGGCTGCATCAGCCGCGCCGTTGTGAACGCGGCCGCGGCGGGTACTTCGCGCGCTCGGCCGCCGTCATCTGGCGGACGACGAGCGACCCCGACTTGATCTGTCGCTCGACGTCCTCCAGCTTCGCCAGGCGACGTTCGTGCCGCTGCTGGGAGACCGAAGTCACGGTGGCCATGTGTTGTTCCTCCGTTATCCGTGCTGCGTACGAGGAGGAGCGTTAGCACGACCACGGGCGCCTGCACGTTCTCGCCGAGACGGTTGCTTCGGCGTGTCAGAGCAACCGTAGCATCGGGCCTGCCAGCCGACTCCGGACCTATGGTGCTTATGAGATGGAAACGCCCCTGACTTGAGATGGCCTTCGCGAGCACCGCTCGGCTCCGGGACGAGGTTCAGCGGCTCTTTGCCGAGCGACCCTTCGATCTCGCCTTCTGGGACGGCAGCAGGGTCGCGGCGACCACCCAAGGCGGTCCCGCCTTCTCGTTCCGCTCGCCGCGCGCGCTGGCGGCTCTGCTGCGGGCCCCCGGCGAGCTCGGCCTGGCCCGGGCGTATGTCTCCGGACTGCTCACGGTTGACGATCTCGACGCGGTAGTCCGTCTGGTCGACGAGTGGGAGCCGCCTCGGCTGTCGCTGTCCGACCGCGCCCGGCTTGCGGCCGCCATGCTCCGCGCGTGCGGCCTGGTGTTGCCGCCGCGACGGCCCGCCTCCGAGCTTCGCCTCCGGGGGCGCCGCCACACGATCTCTCGCGACGCACTCGCGGTTCGTCATCACTACGACGTCGGCAACGAGCTCTTCGCTCTCTTTCTCGACGAGTCGATGACATACAGCTGTGCAGTCTTCTCCCGGGGAGCGCGCACCCTCGAGGAGGCACAGCTCGCGAAGCTCGACCTGGTTTGCACCAAGCTCGACCTGCAGCCTGGCGACCGCGTACTGGACGTGGGCTGTGGCTGGGGAAGCTTCGCCATCCACGCGGCCGAGCGGTACGGAGCGACAGCGCTCGGCATCACGCTGTCCGAGCCGCAGGTCGAATACGCGCGGGGCCGCGCCCGTGAGCTTGGGTTGGCCGATCGCGTCGAGTTTCGCGTCGCCGACTACCGCGACTTGCGGGGTGAACCGTTTGACGCCGTTGCGAGCATCGGCATGGTCGAGCACGTGGGCGAGGAACGCATCGACCTCTATGCCGCCCGCCTCGCGGAGCTCGTCAAACCCGGCGGGCGTCTCCTCAATCACGGGATTGCGCAGCTTCGGCACGGCGACGATGAGACAGCCGGCCCGTTCTCCGAGCGATACGTGTTCCCCGACGGGGAGCCGCTGCACCTCTCGCGGGTGACGCTCGCGCTCGAGCGGGCCGGGTTCGCCATCGACCAGGTCGAGCGCTTAGCGGACGACTACGCGGAGACGATCCGTCACTGGACAGAGCGCCTCGAGTCCAATCTCGACAAGGCGGTCAGGCTCATCGGACCGGAGCGCGTCCGCGTGTGGCAGCTGTATCTCCACGCGGCTCGCCACGGATTCGTGTCTGGCTTCGAGACCGTGTATCAGGTCCGCTGCGGTCGCCCCTAAGGCGAGGCCCGCCGGCTGGCTTGTTCGCTATGCCTGCGTGCCTGCCAGCTTGGCAGCGCGCCGCTCCGGGCTGATGCGGACGACGTTCCACGCGAGGCCGAGCCGCTCCAGCCCACGGATCACCATCCCCGACAGGTCGAGCTCCCACCGCCCCACGCCGTGGCGTGCGCTCGTCGGGAAGGCGTGATGGTTGTTGTGCCACGCCTCGCCGAAGGTGAACGGTGCGAGCCAGGCGAGGTTGCGCGACTCGTCGCCGGTCTCGTAGCGGCGGCGCCCGAAGAAGTGACAGAGCGAGTTGATGCTGAAGGTCAGGTGGTGGCACACGACGATCCGCACGGCGCCGCCCCACAGCATTGCCGTAAGGCCGCCGGTGACTTCGCCCGTCAATGCGACGCCGAGCCCGAACGGGATCGCGATCCCGACCACGACCCAGACCAGGAACGTGCGATCGACCGCGCGCACCACGCGGTCGCTCATGAGGTCGCGCGCGTAGATGTCCTCCTCGGCCGGCTCGTCGTTGAACCAGACCCAGCCCACGTGGGCGTGGAGAAGGCCGCGCAGCGCGCCGAGGATCCCGCTGCCGTGGCCGACGTGGGGGCTGTGGGGATCGCCGACCTCGTCCGAGAACGCGTGGTGCTTGCGGTGGTAGGCGACCCATTCGATCACGGGGCCCTCTACGGCTGCGGAGCCGAGAATCGCCCAGAGCGCGCGGAGCGCTGGGTACGTCTGGAAGCTGCGATGGGTGAACAGCCGGTGGAAACCGACCGTCACTCCGAACCCGACCGGCACGTACACGATCGCTAGGACGACCAGGTCCTGCCAGTGGAGGGTTCCGCCCCACGCGATGTAGATCGCGAACCCGAGCAGGAGCAGCGGCACAACCGTCACGCCGATGTTGGCGATCCGATCGCCGAGGCTCCCGACGGGGGCCAGGGCGCGAGCGGGGGGGGTGTCGGGACGGGAAGTCGAAACGGTCACGGCCGAATGGAGTGTGGCGTCCCGCAAGCGATCCGCCATGCACCCAGTGCTTCCAGCAGCGAGCATAGCCGCTGACGCGGCGAGCCGTTCAGCACCGTGCAATCGCAGGACGCGGCCCTACACTTGGTCAGCGCGCTTGGTTCTCGGGCTCTCTCATCCCGGCCGCGATTGCCCCCAAGAGAGAGTTGCGAGGAGGCCGACATGGCCGAAAAGGAACTGCGTGGCGAGGCGGCGTGGCAGGCCGCCCGGCAACGGGTAGCGGACCGCAATGCCCGAGCGCGCAAGCTCGGCAAGGAGCAGCGGAGGGAGCATGAGGACCGCATTGCGCGCTACGCGCGCGCAGTGAGAGATCCGGACGGCCCGTCGCCCAGGGTGTGAGCGAGACCGTCGAGCACGGCCGCACCGTTTCTGCTCTGCTCGAAGACGGACCGCTGGCCGGCTCGAGTATCGAGGTCGAGTTCGTCGAAGGCCGTCCTCCAAAGACCCTGGACGTGTCAGCGCCGGAAGGCGGCACCTGCCGCTACTGCCTGGCGACGTGGGTGCAGGGAGGCCCGAAGGCGCGATACACGTTCCTGTACCTCGTCTAGATCGCACGGCATGTGCGTAGCGCCGGCAGGCGCACGCGCTGGTCGCTGCTACCGTCAACGACGAAATCGCCGGTCGCACGACCGGCACAAGCGTGCAAGCGGTTCGCGGGTCGTTTCGTTCAAGCCTCCTTCGCAGTCGCAGCACACGACCAGGAGGTAATCGATGACCACCGGAACCGTGAAGTGGTTCAGCGACGAGAAGGGCTTCGGCTTCATCACGCCCGACGACGGCGGCAAGGACCTGTTCGTGCACCACACGGGCATCGCCGGCGACGGCTTCAAGTCGCTCCGCGAGGGCGAGAAGGTCAGCTACAACGCCGAGACCGGGCCGAAGGGCCCCAACGCGGCGAACGTACAGCCGGTCTAGCCCGCAGTTCGCATGGGGTCAAACACCAGGCGGAAGACCACGATGGCGAAGCTCAACCGCGAACGGGCTGTCCGCGAGCGGCGGCTGCGCAAGCAGGCCAAGAAGGAAGCGAGGAAGCAGGCGGCTGCGGAGCTCCAGGGCGAGCCGAGTGAATCTCCACCGCCGGCTAGCGCTGACCCCGAGGCCGGCTGAGAGAGCCCCCCGGATCGGGCGCGCCGCCCTTGCGCGCCCATGCGCCTTGCAGTTAGGGTTGCGTTGACCGCTCCGGGGGGAGTGGCCAGCCCGCGCCGCTGTCGGCCGGACTCGCACGAGGAGGTTCCTCGATCAGCTCGATAGAGACCGTCACGGTCCTGTTCACGGACCTAGTGGGATCGACCGGTCTCGCCACGCGCGTCGGTCCCGCTGCGGCGGAGGAGCTGCGGCAGGAGCACTTCCGGCTGCTACGCGAGGCCGTCGAGGCCGCCGGCGGGCACGAGGTGAAGAACGTCGGCGACGGCCTGATGGTCGTGCTCCAGAGCTCGTCGAGCGCGGTCGAATGCGCGGTCGGCATGCAGCAGCGCCTCGACCGTCGCAATCGCCGAGCCGACGAGCAGATGATGGTGAGGATCGGCATCTCGGCCGGTGAGGCAGACCACGAGGACGACGACTACTTCGGGCCGCCCGTGGTGGAGGCATCGCGGCTCTGCAACGCCGCGGCCGGCGGCCAGATCCTGTGTGGGGAACTGGTCCGGATGATGGCGCGCGAGGGGCGGGAGTTCCGATCCGCCGGCAACCTCGCCCTGAAGGGCCTCCCGGAGCCATTCCCCGCGTTCGAGGTGATCTAGGAGCCGGCCGCCACCGAGTTCGGCACGATCCCGCTGCCGCCACGGCTGCGCGAGGTGCCACCGGTCGGGTACGTCGGGCGCCGCGCAGAGCGTGAGGGTCTTGCGTACCTGCTCGACGAGGCGCACGAGGGTGCCCGCCGGATCGCCTTCATCTCCGGCGAGCCGGGCATTGGCAAGACGCGCCTCGCGAGTCACGCGGCGGTCGAGGCGCACGGAGATGGCGCGAACGTGCTGTACGGCCGCTGCAACGAGGAGCTAACCGCGCCGTACGGCCCCTGGGTCCAGGCGCTCGGCTACTACGTCTCGGAGTCGAGCGAGGACGTCCTGCGCGAGCACGTGGAGCGCCATGGCAGCCACCTGATGCGCCTCGTGCCGGAGCTCGATCACAGGCTGCCCGACGTCGCCCCGCCGCCGGAGGGCGACCCGGAGACCGACCGTTACCTGCTGTTCGGCGCAGTCGCCGGCATGCTCGAGGAAGCGAATTGGGCGGACAAGCCTTCGCTCGTGTTGCTTCGCCACCTCGTGACGGGTGGCGGCGAAATGCGGCTGCTGCTCCTAGGCACCTACCGTGAATCGGACCTCGTCCGCGGGCATCCGCTCGGGGAGCTGCTGGCCGACCTTCACAGCGAACCCGGTGTGAGCCGGGTGCCGCTAACCGGCATCGAACCCGAGGACGTGGTCTCGATCATGGAGGCGGCAGCCGGGCACGAGATGGACGAGACCGGCCAGCGGCTGGCGCAGGCGATCACGCGCGAGACGGAGGGCAACCCCTTCTACGTCGGCGAGCTACTTCGACACCTGGTCGAGTCAGGCGCACTCGTCCAGCAGCCCGACGGACGCTTCCGGCTCGAGGGCAGGATCGAGGATCTCGGGCTGCCCCAGAGCGTCCGCGAGGTCGTCGGCCGGCGCGTGGCCCGGCTGAGCGAACCCGCGCAGCGAGTTCTCGGCGTCGCCGCCGTGATCGGGAGGGACTTCGACGTCGACCTCCTCTCCCGGATCGTGGACGCCGGGGAAGACGAGCTGCTCGACATGCTGGACGAGGCGGTCGCGGCGTCCGTTGTCAACGAGTCGGGCGACCACGTCGGGCACTTCGGGTTCGCCCACGCGCTCATCAACCACACGCTCTACGAGGACCTCGGCGCAACGCGCCGGGCACGGCTCCACCGGCGGATAGCCGAGGCTCTCGAGGAGGTCTGCGGGCCGGACCCCGGTCCGCGCGTCGGGGAGCTGGCTCACCACTGGATCCGGGCTACGGTGCCGAGCGAATCCGCAAAGGCCCTCGACTACGCCGGCCGCGCGGGAGCGCGCGCCCTGGCGGAGCTGGCACCGGACGATGCACTCAGATGGTTCGACCAGGCCCTTGAGCTCCAGGCCGAGCAGAGCGACGCGGACACAGCGGTCCGCTGCGAGCTCCTAATCGGCCGCGGACAGGCGCAGAGGCTGACCGGCGAGGGAGACTTCCGCGACACGCTGCTCGAGGCGAGCCGGCTGGCACGCGACCTCGGGGACCCCGAGCTCCTCGCACGCGCGTGCCTCGAGAACACCCGCGGACAGGCGAGCCAGCACGGCGAGGTCGACGCCGAGCGCGTCGACCTCCTCGAGACCGCGATCGAGCTCGCCGGCCGCGAGGACGAGGCGCGCCGCGCCCGCCTTCTTGCGCTGCTCGCGCTCGAGCTCAATTGGGATCCCGACAGCGAACGCATTGATCGGCTGGCCGAAGAGGCCCTCGAGCTCGCGCGTCGCAGCGGCGACGACCGGACGCTCGCCACCGTCCTGTACTACTGCGGACTCGCGACTCAGGGAGCGGCGAACGCGCGCGAACGCCACGCGTTGATGACCGAATTAATAGACGTCGCAGACCGCACCGATGACGCGGTGCTCCTGTTCTGCGCCGCCAACCTTGAGTCGATCTTCGCGGGCGAGGTCGGCGACTTTGCCGCCGTCGACGGCGCGCTCGCGAGGCTCAAAGCGCTCGCCAACCAGGTCGGCCAGCCCTCCTTCAAGTGGGCCGACCTGTTCTACCGCGGGGCGCGCGAACGGATCGCCGGCAACCTCGACGAGGCAGAGCGCCTCGCGACGGAGGCCGCGGCGATGGACGAGCCCGACGCGTTCATGATCTTCGCCGCGCAGATCGCCGGGATCCGCTGGGAGCAGGGCCGGGCCGAGGAGCTCCGCGACCTCATGGAGCAGGCCATCGACAACTTCCCGGGGATCTCGGGCTTCAGGGCCGGCCTCGCGATCTTCGATGCGCTGCTCGACCGCTTCGATGACGCACGCCGGATGCTCGACGCCGAGCTCGAGCGCGGCCTCGACCAGATCCCGCGCGACCAAAGCGAGCTCGCGAGCCTGGTGATCTGGTCGGACGTCGCGTTCGAAACGCGCGCCCGCGACGTCGCGGCCGAGCTGTATGACCGGTTGTCCCCTTCACGTGGACTGGTCATGTGGAACGGCGCGATCGCCTACAACGCCGTCGACCACTACCTCGCCGGGCTGTGCGGCCTCCTAGGCCGCTACGACGAAGCGGTGGAGCTCTTCGAGAGCGCCGTCGAGCTGCAGAAGCGCATCCCGGCTCCCATCTGGCTTGCCCGCACGCGACATTGGTACGGGCGCACGCTGCTCGACCGCGACGCACCGGGCGACCCGGAGCACGGCCGGGAGATGCTCAACGAGGCGATCGAGCTCGCGACGACCCACGGAGCGGCCCACGTCGAGCGCCGCGCGCGGGAGGCGATCGAAGCGCCGAGTGCTCGGCGCAGTGAAGGTTTCGCGGAACCGAGTACCAGCCAGGCCAGTATCGACGCTCCGCGCCTCTAGGCCCACGGTCTGTCGCTTCACCAGCCTCACGGGGCGGGGCCTCCGAGGGGATGTCCCTGTTCTTTAGAGCTTGAAGCTCTTCTTCGCCGGGGTCGGGTCGGGCCCGCCCGCGTTGAACGCTCGCACGAGGAAGGTGTAGCCGCCGGGCGCGAGGCCCGTGTAGGTCTTGGGCGAGCGGCAGCTCGAGAAGTGCGGCTTTGGCTGCTTGTGCTTCTTCGCCTTGACGAGCGCGCACCGAAAGCCCTTGGACGTGCCGAGTGCCTTGAACTTGAACTTCGCCGAACGGTGTGACTTGTCGATCGTCGTCTTGGTGATCTTCGTGTTCGGCGGCAGGAGCGCGAAGCGGGCCGTCACCGTGCGATCTGCCGTCATCTTCACCCGACAGGCGCCCCGGCCCGAGCAGGCACCCGACCAGCCCGCGAACCTCGAGCCTCGGGCGGGGGTCGCCGTGAGCGTCACCGACCTCCCGTTTACGAAGCTGTGGGAGCAGCTCGCGCCGCAGTTGATGCCGG
>VAXR01000017.1 GCA_005885165.1 Actinomycetota bacterium | reverse complement strand
GCCTGCGCGGCTTCTTCGGTCGTCAGCCCGGCCGCGAGCTCTGCCAGCACCTCGCGCTCCTTGTCCGTCAGGTCCGCGCTGCGACGGCTGAAGCGCCGAGCGCCCGCCGACTCGGCGAGGTACTCCTCCAGGTTGACGAGCGCCTCCCGCGCCGTCTCGATGACGCGGACCTCCATGAAGGGCGGCCACGCTAGCCGTGTCCCTCCACGATTACCAGGAGCTGCAACGAAGCTTGCGCGCCGCATATCGTGCCGGTGGTGCGGCTGCGGACACAGCTCCTCGTGCTGCTCGCCGCCTTCGCCGGTGCCGCGGGCATCGCCGGGGCGGCCGGCGCGGCGAACCTCGGGACGGCGCTCGCCTTCGGTCAGATCGGGTTCGCGCTGGCGCTCGTCTACCTGCTGCTGCGCACCTGACGCAATTCCGCCTCCGCCTCCGCGAGCTCGGCCGGGGTATTCACGCTTCTGAGTGCGGCTTCGGGAAGGTCGACGAGGACCGGGTCCATACGCTGCACGAGCGCACGCATGGGCTCGCCGGCGAGAGCCCCGCGCCGAAGCGCCCCCGCCGCGGCCGGCGGAAAAACGCCCAGGAGCGGTTGGATGCGCCCGTCCGCAGCCGCGACCACGACGCGGCCCGCGCCTTCACGCCCGGCCGTGTCGAGCAGCGCCTGGCACGCGGCTCCCGTGACGAACGGCATGTCGGCGGCCACCACCAGGACGGCATCGCCCGCGCGCTCGAGGGCGTACGCGATGCCCGCCGCGGGATGCCGCGTCCCGCGTTGCTCGCCGTCCCAGGTCTCGACACCGGCGAGGTCGGGCAGCTCCTCGCCGCGCTTGCTGGCGATCGCGACGCGCTCGAGCACCGCCGTCAGCGCGTCCGCGGGATAGGCAGCCAGCGGCCGCCCGGCCAGTTCGCGGGCGGCCTTGGCGCCCCCGATACGACTCCCGGCGCCGCCCGCGAGGATCACCCCGACCACTTCGGATGACCGATCCGGGGCTATCTCGTCGCGACGATCCCGGCGGAGGCGATCCGGAGGCGTCCGCCCTCGCGTACCAGGTGGAGCTCGTCCGACGCCGGCACCTGGCCCGCGGCACCGGCCATCACGTCGATCGTCGCCTGATCCCCGCCGACTGCCAGGCTCCTGATGCTCACGGTCGGGTTGGTGATCCGCGCGCCGGCCTGCGCCAGCACCGACGGGCAGTTGTCGCCGCCCGCAGCCTCACGCGCCGCGTTGGTGAAGAGGTCGTCGCAGATCGTCTGGTAGTCGCGCCCCGCGAGCGCCCGCTGGAGCGCGTTGACGAGTGTCACGGCCTCGGCCGCCGAACCCGTCACCTCCGCGGGCCCGCCGCCGCTTCCCTGGTCGACGAAGTGGTGGAGGAGCAGGCCGATCCCCGCGACCAGGACGACGAGGGCCACCACCGCCACGCGCCGCCGCCGGATGATCGCGCGCGCTACGGGCTCCTTCATCCGGGGCACTTATAGCGGCTGCGCAGGCCCCATGGCGCATCCTGGCCCGCTTCAGTGGGGCCCTGGGACGCATCTGGACCGGCACCTGTGCGGAGTGGACTTCGTTCGCCATAATCGACGCATGGAGGGATCGGCCCCGGACTTCCTGGAGACCGCGGCGAGCTGGCTCCGCTGCTACCGCTGCTGGTCCCAGAACCTCGAGGTTCAGGTGCACTACGAGGGCGTGCTCCGGGTGGATCCCGAGAGCGGCGAGGCGGCCGAGCCGGTCGAGGAGGTCCAGGAGGCCGTCGTACAGTGCCTCGACTGCCTCCACGACCAGCCCCATCTCAACCTCGCCTTCTACGAGGAGGACGGGCGCCGGGTGAGCCGGATCGAGGCCGTCGAGGACCGGTGGGAGCGCATGGTGGTCGGCCGGCCGTGGGTCGCGTCCTGCACGGTCACGGTCGACTCGGAGCAGATCGAGAGCTGCTCGGGCCCCGAGGCCGCTGACTCGCTCGCGTTCGGGGCCTTCGGCGACCACGGCACCCGCGAGTTCTTCACCCACGTGCGTTTCCACAAGCACGACGGGGACCAGATCGTCATCCACATGCTCGTCGAGCTGTACGCGCGCTCCGAGCAGGAGGCTGCGGACGTGCTCAGCGACGCGGCGCGCGGCCCGCTCTCGCTCACCTCGCTCGCCGAGGAGTCACGGCCGCCGGCGGCGGCGGCCAGTCCCGAGGACCCGCACTAGCGGCCCCGATTCTTGCGGCAGGGCGCGCTAGCGAACGGCCGCGACAATTTCCTCGCTCAGCGCGGGGAACTTCGATAGGTACTCGGCGCGCTCCGCCTTGAGCCGGTCGACGATCTTCGTGTACTCGTCCAATCGGCCCTGCGCCGCGTACAGCTCGCGCGGGCGCAGCACGCCCGAGTCCGACTCGTCGATGCCGGGGACGCTGCTCGCGACGTCGTAGCCGAAGTCGGGATCGCGCTCCCACTCGATCGTGCCTTCGGCGATCGACTTCACGATCGCGGAGCTGTGCGGGATCCGCACCTTCAGCGAGCGGTCGTCCTCGTCGGGGCCGCCGACGCGCCCGGTGTTCATCAAGTACACGTCGAGCTGGTGCTCTGACATCAGCTCGAGGAAGCGGTTGCCCTGGTGGTCGTGGTCGTCCGGGAAGAACGGGTTCGTGCCCGGGACGCGCAGGAACTTGCCGGCCTCCTCGGCGCCGCCCGCGCTCGTGCCCTGCGTCTCGCCGAGCATGAAGTAGGCCGCGGCCTGCTCGGCGTTGAGGTGCGCGACCGCGGGGATGATGTTCTCGTTGCGGTTGAGGATCAGCAGGAAGTCCGCCGACTGGAGCTCGCGCGCGTCGGCGGCCTCGATGCTCGAGAACGAGAACGTCGCCCGCCCGTTCTGGGTGTAGCTCGTGTCGAAGAAGTCGAGCTCACCGAGCTCGTCCTGCGAGACGTTCTCGAGGTAGGCCTCGGGCCTCGTCACCGCGTCGTAGATCGTGGGCTCGTCCTCGGCCGAGAGGGCGAACGTCTTGGCGAAGCAGCCGGCCTCGGTGGCGTACACCTTGCCGCCGGGCATCATCGCCACGAAGTCGTCCTGCACCGGCAGTGAGCCGTTCTGCCGGGTGAAGGTCGTGGTCGTCTTGCCGGTGCCGGAGAGCCCGACGATCAGGCCGACCTTGTCGCCGGAGTCGGTGGGAATCACCTTGCAGCCGGCGTGCAGCGGCAAGCCGCCGCGGTCGTAGACGAGCTTGTTCCACATCCGCAGCCCGCCCTTCTTCGACTCGCCGAAGTAGTCGGAGTTGCAGACCCGGGTGACGCCCCGTTCGCAGTCGACGGCGATCACGCGGTCGTTGGGGTAGCCCTCCACCGCGAGGTTCGGCGTGTAGATGACGGTGAGCTCGGGCTCGAAGCTGTCGGGGTCGTCGACGTCGAAGTAGAGCTGGCGCTGCATCCCGGCGACGTTGGCGTTCGATTCCTCGATGTAGAGGCGAGCAGCCGTGCGGAACTCCGGGTCGTCGCCGATGAACCCGTCCACCACGATCATGTCGCGGCCCGCGATGTACTCGTCCTGCAGGCGAGCGATGCGGTCGCCCTCCTCGCGCGAGGTCGCCTGCTGCGAGCTGGCCTCGGGGTCGTCGAGGATGAGGAAGGTGGAGGCCTTGGAGCGCGCCAGCACCTCGGTCTGGACGTTGAGGTTGCCGTAGCGGGTCTCGCGGGCATTGGGCATCTTCGCGGCGAGCTGCTTGAGCTCAGCCGGCGAGGGATTCGCGCGCACGGACTTCCCGTCCGGGAGCGGGGTCATCTGCTTCGCCATCTGGTTCGACTCAACTCCTCATGGGTCGCTTAGAGGCGCTTAGCGTACCTGTACCCGTCGGATCCCCGCTATAGCCGGAAGGCCCTCGGGGGCCGCGCATACACTTGAAACGAGGTGGCAGCGCGCATCGGAAGGATCCGCCCAGTGCTCCGCTTCGTGGCTTCCGTGCTGATCACGAGCGGAATCCTGATGCTGGCCGACGCGGGGCTGACGCTGGCGTGGCAGGAGCCGATCTCGGCCTTCATCGCGGCCCGCGAGCAGGACCAGCTGAGGCACGAGCTCAACGCCTACGCGCGGAACGCCCTCCCCCGCGAGCGGCTGCTCGTGGCCGCGATCCGCGGCCTCCGCCACCGGCTCGCCAAGCTGGCGGAGATCGAGCGGAAGCGCGCCAAGACCGGACATCCGATCGGCCGGATCGAGCTTCCCACCCTCGGGCGTCACTACGTCGTCGTGCAGGGGACCGACATCGTCACGCTCCGCAAGGGCCCCGGGCACTACCCGCACACGCTGTTCCCCGGCGAGGGCGGCACCGTGGCGATCGCCGGCCACCGCACCACCTACCTCGCCCCGTTCCGCACGATCGACCAGCTCAAGCGCGGCCAGCGGATCATCCTGGCGATGCCCTACGGCCACTTCACGTACTCGGTCGAGCGAACCCTGGTCGTGGGGCCGAACGCCACCTGGATCGAGAGGCGCGTGCCCGGCGAGGAACGCCTGGTGCTGAGCGCGTGCCACCCCCTCTACAGCGCCTCGCACCGGATCGTGGTGTTCGCGAAGCTGGTGGCCGAGGCGCCCTAGATGATCTCTACAGCGCCTCGCACCGGATCGTGGTGTTCGCGAAGCTGGTGGCCGAGGCGCCCTAGATGATTGATTCCGAATCCGCGTGCGCCGGTTTGGAATCAGTCATCTAGCGTCCTGCGGGTGCCGTTCGGGCCCCGACCGACGACTGGTCGCGCGACTCGATCAGCAGGATGAGCGCCACCAAGAGCGCCAGCGACACCACCAGCACGGCCAGCCAGTAGAGGACCTTCAGCCCGATTCGCTGCCAGCGCGGCCTCATCGCCCGAGCCTTCTAGCGTGGGCTGCGATTTCCTGGTTGATCGCGGCGATGTCGATCCGCTGGCCACGCAGGGCGAGGCGGAGCGCCCTCCGTGCGATCGCGTCGCGCGGCTCCAGCCGGCGGGCGGAGGCGAGAATGGCCACGCCCTCCGCGCGCCGGCCCGAGTTCACCGTCAGCGCGCCGAGCTCCAGCCGCGAGTACGCGTCGCGGGGATCGCGCTCGAGCGCCTGGCTGAAGTAGCGCTCGGCGGCGGCGATACGGCCGAGCCGCAGCGCGATGCTGCCGGCGAACAGCTTCGGCCAGGCGCTCAGCGGATCGAGCGAGGACGCCGAGTCGAGGTCGTCGAACGCGCGGGCCGAATTCGTGGTCCACACACCCACAGCTTGGCCTATGTACCGCTCGGAAAGCCACGGGCCCGCGAAGCTGAGCGCGAGAAGCAGGGCTGCCCCGCTCACCGCCGCCACCACCGGCCACCCGCCGACCAGCGGTCGCCGCGGCTCCGCGCGAAGGATTGCGACCCTCGGGGCCAGGCCGGCGGCCACGCCGAGCGACGCGAAGGCGATCCCGCCCAGCGCCGGGAACTCCCAGAACCAGTCGCCCGATCCGTGCACCGCCCAGTACGCGAACGTCGCAACGCCGGCGGCGGCCGCGGCAGCGCCGGGCCCCCTGCGCCGGGTCATCCCCCGCGCCGCCGCCATCAGCGCGGCCACCACCGCGGCGATGAGGAGCAGCGTCCCCACCAGCCCTGTCTGCGAGAGGGTCCGGAGCTCGAGGCTGTGCGGGTAACGCGGCTGCTCGCGGCTCCGCCCGAGCCGCAGGTAGGCCTCCTGGAAGTTGTCCGCTCCGATGCCCGCGATCGGGGCGTGCGTGAAGCGGCCCCAGGCGACGCGCCAGAAGTCGTAGCGGTTCGAGCCGAGGCGGCCCAGCCTCGAGCTCCCGCCGTGCGGAGTCGGCAGGGTCTTGAACTGGTTCCAGGCGTGCGCGATGTCGGTGAACGGGCTGCCCCGATCGGCCACGTAGACGATGCTCCCGGCGCCGAGCGCGAAGACGCCCGCGGCGGCGAGCGCGAGCGCCGCCCGCCGCGCCAGCGCCGGCGAGGCCCGAACGCGGCGGTCCGCGACGGCGGCCAGGCCGGCCACCGCGCCCGTCACGATCGCCGCCGGCAGCATCGTCCCGGCCGCCGAGCTCATCGCGTCGCCGAGCTCCCGTCCGGACTTGTCGTAGACGTCCAGCACGCTCGGGATCGTCACCCCGACCCCCGCCAGAACCAGGAGCAGCGTGAGCGTGGTCCGCACCCGCTGGGGCGTGACGATCAGGAAGATGACGGCAACCACGGGAAGCGCGAAGAGCCAGCCCCGGCTCTGGCCCATGAGGGCCAGCCCCGCGAGCAGGACCTCCCGCCGCGACCCGAGCACCACGCACGGCCAGAAGGCGGCCGACCAAAGTGCGGCATTGGCGTTGGCGTAGCCGACCGGCTCGGCGAAGCGGCCGTCGATGAAGTAGCCGGACGGATCCGCCGCCCCCGCGGCGCGAAGCAGCTCGACCAGCCCGATGGCCGCGACGACAAGCGCCAGCCCGCCGATCACGCCCGCGGCCAGCCGGGCGCGGAGCGGCCAAAGGGCAAAGAGCGCGAACAGGAGCGCGTAGAAGGCGGTCCGGTTGGCGCCGTCCCAGGCGTCGCCCTTCTGCGCGGACCAGGTGATGGAGAGATAGCTCCACGCCGCATAGGCCGCGAGCGCCAGGCACGCCACCGGCACCGCCCGCGTCGGAGCCCGTAACAGGGGCACCGCGAGCGCCGCCACGAGCACGAGACCGAGCGAGAAAAGCGCCGCCGGATACCAGTCGGTTGCAAAAAAACCTCCATTCGAGGCCGCGAGCACCGCGAGAGCCCCGGCACCGAGGGCGACGACGGGCAGGATCGGCGATACGGACAGCGCACCGCGCGAGGACTGCGAAAGGGCGCGCCCAACCGGCACGGGCGGATTCTAGGAGCGGGACTTGCCGGATCTTTGCTCGGATCCTGCGCAACCACGCATGACCAGGCCCCGTTTCGGGAAACAGATTTATGATGCGAAGAGCTTGTGCGCTTCGGAACCTACGGGGGGCTTGCGGCTAAGCCGCGCTCCGGGTAGAGTCTTTCGAGGGGCGCGGAGGGGTTAGATGCGCTTACTGTTAATGAACCGAGGCTACGGAAGGGTCCCGGGAGAAGAGGCTTACGGCAAGGAGGCCACACCAATGGTAGGGAGACCACTAATGAGATTCAGGAAGATCGCCGTCGGTTGCGTCGTCTGTGGGGCAATGTTGTTTGCCGCCCCGTCGGCGTTCGCGGTCTCGGCGGCCCAGAGCGGTTACAGCTTCCCGGCAGGAAGCGTCCAGCAGCAGCTGGGGCAGACGTCGAACAGCACACCGCCGCCTGAGGGCGCGGAGTCGTCCTCCTCGGGTACCGAGGCGGCGGCGACGACCCACGAGGCCAGCAGCAAGCTGCCCTTCACGGGACTCGACATCGGGCTCGTGGTCGGTGCCGGCGGCGTACTGCTCGCCATGGGCTTCGGAATCCGGCGGCTGAGCCGCTCGCCCAGCGCCTGAACCGCAACACGAGGCCGCTCGATCGGCTAAACATTCGGTGTGCCCGCCCCGATACTGGGCGGGGAAGGTGATCACTTGCCTCGTACGGGTCAATCGGGAAGTGAGGATCTAGCCCTCGCCGATTCCGCGGGGGTCCCGGACCCGATCGCAAGTGGCGTCCCGAGCGTAGTCGCGCCGACCCCGCTCCGGCCGCATGCCTCGGCGGAGGGACATGCGGCCCGGGTCCGGCCGAAGCGGATCTTCGACGGCAGGGGCTGGACGATCACCTGCCTCGCCGCAGACGCGCTGATGCTGGTGCTGGCGGTGGTCGCCGCGCTGATCGGCGCGCACGCCGCGCACGTCCACGCCCCGGCCCCCGGGCTGGCCTGGCTATTCCCGCCGCTCGTGATCGGCCTCCTCGCGATTCGCGGGCTCTACAGGCACAAGATCAGCGTCCAGTACCTGGACGAGGCCGGGCACGTGGTGGGCGCGTGCTCGGTGGCCGCGATGGTGATCATCGCGTTCGTCGCGTTCACGGACGGCGTCACGGGCCAGGCGGAGCTCCTTGCACGCGTCTGGGCGTTCGGGATGATCTACGTGGCCGGCAGCCGCTACGTGCTCTCGGTGTCGCAGCGGCGCGCGCGTACGGAGCGCGCCGTCGCCAGGCGCACCCTCATCTTCGGCGCCGGCCGCATCGGCGCGCAGGTCGAGCGGCGACTCGAGGAGCACCCCGAGCTGGGGCTTAGGCCCGTGGGCTTCGTAGACGCCTATCCGCCCGGCGACGACCAGATCCCGGGGCGCCAGGCGCCGGTTCTGGGCAGGCCGGATGAGCTCGAGGAGATCGTCACCAGGACCGGCGCGGAGCACGTGGTGCTCGCCTTCCTGTCCTCGCGCGGGTCGGACGCCGCGTTGGTCCCGATCGTCCGCCGCTGCGACGAGCTCGGCCTCGAGGTCTCGCTCGTCCCGCGCCTGTTCGAGAGCATCAACGTGAGGGTGGGGCTCGAGCACATCGGCGGGATGCCGCTGTTCAGGCTTCGGTCGGTGCGGCCTAAGGGCTGGCAGTTCGCGGTCAAGCACACGCTCGACAGGATCGTCGCCGCCGCGCTCATCCTCCTGCTCGGCCCGCTCCTGATCGTCTCGGCGCTGGCGGTGAAGATCTCCTCGCGCGGCCCGGTGTTCTTCCGGCAGCGCCGCGTGGGCCGCGACGGCCGCGCATTCGACCTCCTCAAGTTCCGCTCGATGCGCATCTCGGACGAGGACCGGGGCAACGTCTCGGTCCTGCTGCCGGAG
The DNA here is from genome assembly GCA_005885165.1 of Actinomycetota bacterium. Lineage (GTDB taxonomy): Bacteria > Actinomycetota > Thermoleophilia > Solirubrobacterales > Thermoleophilaceae > AC-37. The sequence goes on along the minus strand of VAXR01000017.1, from coordinate 6,907 downwards.
GACACGGCTCCGGGCGGCGTGGAGGGCGCCGACCGCCGGACCGCGATCGGCCGCCTGATGCGCAGGCTGTCGATCGACGAGCTGCCGCAGCTGTTCAACGTGCTGCTCGGCGAAATGAGCCTGATCGGCCCGCGTCCCGAGCGCCCCGAGTTCGTCGAGCTGTTCGAGCGCCGCGTCAACCGCTACGAGGACCGGCACCGCGTGAAGTCGGGCATCACCGGTTGGGCGCAGGTGCACGGGCTCCGCGGCAAGACCTCGCTCTCGGACCGCATCGAGTGGGACAACTACTACATCGAGAACTGGTCGCTGTGGCTCGACGTCAAGGTCCTGCTCATGACGATCTCGGCCGTCTTCCAGCCGGCCGAGTAGCGGGCACGCTTTTCGTCGGCGGGGCTTGCGCATACCGCGATCCCGTGATTAGCCTGGGAGTGCGCCCGTGATCGACCTCCACTGCCACATCCTCCCGGGCCTCGACGACGGCCCCGTCAACTTCGACTTCAGCGTGGCGATGGCGCGCGCGGCCGCGGATGCCGGGATCCAGGTGATGGTCGCGACGCCCCACGTCCGGGACGACTACGACGTCGGGGCCGACGACATCGAGGCCGGCGTGGCGCGCCTCAACGACGCCCTCTCGCGCGCGAAGGTCCAGGTCGCCGTCGTTACAGGCGCGGAGGTCTCGCTCGCCAAGGCCATGGAGCTCGACGACGCGGCGCTCAGGCGGCTCTGCCTTGGCTCTGGGGACTACCTGCTGCTCGAGAGCCCCTACCGGTCCTCGGACGTCGACCTCGAGGGGATCCTCGCGAACGTGCAGGATCGCGGCTTCAAGGTGGTGCTCGCGCATCCCGAGCGGTGCCCGATCTTCCAGCGTGACCCCGATCGGCTGGCGCGCCTCGTGAACTCCGGCGTCCTCTGCTCGGTGACGGCCGGATCGCTGGCCGGCCGATTCGGGTCGACCGTGCGGGGCTTCGCGGTCGAGCTCGTGTCCGACGGACTCGTGCACGACGTCGCCTCCGACGCCCACGACCATCTCCATCGCCCGCCGGACCTCCTGTCGGGCTTCGAGGCGGCGGAGGCCGACATCCCGGGCTTCCGCAGCCAGGTGACCTGGTTCACACTGACGGCGCCCGTGGCGATCCTTGCCGGCCGGACCCTGCCCCCGGCTCCGGATCCACCGCCGCGGCCTCCGGTGTCGCGCTGGCGGCGCCTCGTCGACCGCCTCTAGACCGCCTCCAGACCGGTCGCAGAGCGTCCTCCGGACGGGAGCTGGACATTCGTTCGAAGGAGGCTCCATAACCGTTCGGATACCTGATCGGAGGCCGATGGAGGGTTCATGCGGAATCTTCCCGCGACCCTCCTCCGTCGCAGCGCACTCCCCGCCGTTCTCGCTTTCCTGACCCTCGGCCTTTCGGCCAGCCCGGCAAGCGGCGACGTCACCTGCACGCGGGTCGCCGCGCCGGGAGGATCGGACAGCGCCGACGGCACCGTCGACGCCCCGTTTGCCACCGTGCAGCACCTCGTCGACTCCCTCGGCCCCGGTGACACGGGCTGCATCCGCGCCGGCACCTACCACGAGCAGAACATCACGATCCGGAACGGCGGAGCCGGCGACGACGCGCGGGTCACGATCGCGAGCTACCCCGGTGAACGGGCGACCATCGACGGCCGCGTCTACGTCGCCGACAGCGCCAACTACGTCACCGTCCGGGACCTCAACCTGAACGGCCACGACGGCCCGAGCTGCGGCGACGGCTGCGTGCTCCCGAGCCCGACCGTGAACGGCGACCACATTGTCTTCCAGAACAACGACGTGACGGACGACCACATCGGGATCTGCTTCAACCTCGGCAACGCGAGCTACGGGCGCGCCGAGCACGACGTGATCCAGGACAACCGGATCCACGACTGCGGCACGCTGCCGGCGAAGAATCACGATCACGGGATCTACGTCACGGCCGCCGACGACACGCAGATCCTCAACAACGTGATCTACGACAACGCCGACCGCGGCGTCCAGCTCTACCCCGACGCCCAGCGCACGACGATCCGCGGCAACGTGATCGACGGCAACGGCGAGGGCGTGATCTTCTCGGGCGGCGACACCTTCGCCTCGAACGACAACGTCGTCGAGCACAACATCATCACCAACGCGAAGCTCCGCTACAACGTCGAGTCGTGGTATCCGGGCAGCGCGGTGGGGTCGGGGAACGTCGTCCGTGACAACTGCATCTACGGGGGCAACGAGGGCAACGTGCTCCCCTCGCAGGAGGGCTTCCACGCCACCAACAACGTCGTCGCCGACCCGCACTACGCGGATCGCGCGGCGGGCGACTTCAAGGTCCAGAACGACACCTGCGCGAAGGTGCTGGCCGGCGGCTCGCCGCCCGCCAGCCCGAGCGGGTCCGGCCAGGTCGGCGCCGTGCACGAGGCCACGTCGCACGCGCATAGCCGGCAGAGCAAAAAGGTCCTCCTCGCGCACGCGATCGCTCGCCACGGGCACCGCTGGTGGCTGCACCTGCGCGGCCGATTCGCGACCCGCGGCCTTCACCTCGCCTACATCGAGGTCCACCGCGGCGGCGGCTGGCAGCGCATCTCGATCCGCCACCTCGGCCGCTATTTCCGGATCAGCGTGGACCTCAGGGTTCCCGCCAACCAGCGCACTGTCCGCCCCCTCGTCCGCGTGGTGGCCCCGGGCGTGGGCCGCTCGCGCTCGATGGTCGCGCGGGCGACCCACTAGCCCGCTCCTAGTCATCCCGCCCGTAGACGTTGCGAATGCGTCAGCTGCGGCTGCACGTGCGCTCGCGCGCCCCGCTCATGTGCTCGCGCACCGCCTGCGCCCCCCGGAAGGCGACGAAGAAGGGGGCGGACGTTACGTTCCCGTCACCTTTGTCCCGCTGCTGTGACGCCGCGTTCGCCTCCGCCGGGAACGAGGGTCCTTCGTGCGTAGTCGCCCGAGCAGCTGTCCTGAGTTAGCCACACATACGGTGGTCAAGTCAGGACTGCTCCCCCATCGAGGCGAGCCCGGCCCGTTTAACAGTGCCGTAACGCACTGAGCGCCACAGCCATCCAGGCTCCCCTTCGTTGCCCAATCGGACCAGGCCGGAAGCCACCGCGTGGCAGGAGCTGAGCGCGGCGGCGATGGGGATGGAGGCGCGGCGGCGATGAAATAGGAGGCGGCGGCGAACCGAACCAGGGCGCAGCGTTAACGCAGGAGTTGATCCAGGTGGTCTTGGCCGACGATCGGGCCGCTCGACGACCGAGACGCGTTCAGGCTCGGACCGTCATCGGGCAGGACAGCTAGATCCCCCTCACGCGCCGGCGTACGCCGTCGATCGCGGACCAGACGGGCGAGGACCGGAGCCTCCGCGCCGCCGGCGACACCTTCAGCGCGAAGCGCCAGCGCGTGTCGGCGTGGTAGATCCCGACGCGCGGCCAGTGAAGAGGCGCGGGCGAATGCAGTGCCTGCGGCAGGGTGACGGCGTAGCGATAGCGGGCGCGGTCGGCCGCGCGCAGAACGCGCTCGTCGACGGCCCCGTAGGGGTACGCGAGCGTGTCGCAGCGGCGGCCGAGGCCGGCCTCGCAGGCCTCGCGTGAGCCCGCCAGCTCGTAGTCGAGCCGATCGTCGTCGAGCTCGGGAAGCCGGGGATGTGAGCGCGTGTGCGAACCGATCTCCCAGCCGGCGTCCGCGAGCTCGCCGAGCTCCGCCCATCCCATTCCGGCGAGCTCGGCCTCGTGAGGGCCCCCGATCCACTGATCGATCCCCGGCCAGCGCATCGGCTCCGTCCGCTCGGGCCAGTCCGTCGGCACGTAGACGGAGCCCACCATCCCGAGCCGGTTGAGGATCGGCCAGGCGAGCTCGCGCACGGAGCGATAGGCGTCGTCGAAGGTCACGGCCACGACGCGCTCCGCGGGCGGATCGGCGAGGGCACTCGTCAGCGTTACGCCGCGGAACCCGTGCCGCGCGAGTAGGGAGAGCTGGCGCTCGAGCGCATCGGGCGTGACGGACAGCGGCGCCGGCCAGTCCTCGCTGACGGCGTGGTAGCAGAGGACGAGAACGTCGCTCATCGGCGAGCCCAGGGGAGCAGGGTCGCCATACGGCGGCTGCGCGGGACGGCCACCCGGAAGAGGGCCTTCGCCGTGAACGCCCGCGCCCGCTTGACCGGCGACTCGGCGTACGCGGCGAACCGGGCGGCGGCATCCGACAGCGCCGGGCGCGGGGCGAGCGTGTTCGTGGCCTCGAGCTGGAGCACGTGCAGCGCGTGGTATGCGGTGCTCGCGACGTTGACGACAGGATGCGGGTAGAGGTCGTAGCGCGACCACACCCCGGTGTCCCAGCGGTGGACGTTCTCGGCCAGGACGTCCACGCCGTCACGGAAGCGCGCTAAGGCGTCGTCGTCGCCCAGCGCGATGCCCACGTCCCGGAGGCCCCAGAGCGCGAAGATCGCGCCGTTCAGGACGAAGGAGGGCGGCTCGGTCGGGTACTCCTCAGGAAGTGAGCCGCCCTCGAGCGACGCCGAGGCTCCGCCTTCCGAGCTCGGGACAGCCAGCGGCCGGAGCGCGCGGCGCGCCGCCTCCGCGTAGCGGTCGTCTCCGGTCTCGAGGTGGACACGGACGAGCAGGCTCGCGCCCTCCCCCTGCGCCATCCCCGATACCCACGGGGGCGCGAGCGGGAAGGTGTGCGGATAGGGCGCGGTCTGCACCCACCCTCCGTCGTGGACGCCTGAGTTCGCCTGGTGCTCGACCAGCAGGTCGGCGGCCTCTCGTGCGCCGGCCAGCCACCGCTCCCCATCGCCTGCCAGCCAGCGCTCGTGAGCGCCGAGGGCCCACTGGACGAGCGCCACCCACAACCAGCGCCCGGGGTGGGAGGCGAAGCCCTCCCACGGCGTGGGCTCCTCGGCCTTCGCGCTGAAGTCCACCGGGTAGCCGCGGACCCCGGCCGGATCGCTCCGGCGACCGGGCCCGATGCCGAAGGACCGGCTCATGAATCGCTCGCCGAGCCCCCGGTAGCGGGGCGGCGCCGGCGGAGGGGGCGCCGGGTCGTCGCGGCGGTCGGCATTCACTTCCGGGATGAGGCAGGCTATAACCCTGGTGCCGGACGCCTCGGACACGAAGCGGCCGCTGCGAGTCCTCACGCTGGTCGATCGCCTCGGGACGTCCGGCGGCGGCGAGCGGCTAGCCATGGAGATCGCCCGCCGGCTCGACCCCGAGCGCTTCGAGCGTTTCTACTGCGTGACCCGCTGGGATGGCGACGACTCGAACGATCGGGCGCGGCGCGCCGTGGCGCCGCTGCGGGACGCGGGCGTCCGCGTGCTGGGCCTGGGGAGGCGCTCCACGGCGGCGATCTGGTCGTGGCGCCCGCTGGTCCGGCTTCTGCGAGAGGAGCGGATCGACGTGCTCCACTCGCACAAGTTCGGCTCGAATGTGTGGGCGGCGGTGATCGCGCCGCTGTGCCGCGTCCCGGTCTTCGTGGCCCACGAGCACACCTGGTCGTTTCAGGGCCAGCCGGTCCGGCGCTTCCTCGACCGTCGTCTCATCGCAAGGGCGAGCAGCGCGTTCCTGGCCGTCTCCGAGGCCGATCGGCGCAAGATGATCGAGGTCGAGCACATCGATCCCGCGGCGGTCAGGGTGGTGCCGAACGGGATCGACGCGCTTCCCGAGGGAGATGGCGCGAAGGTGCGCGCCGAGCTCGGGCTCGAGGCCGAGGACCAGGTCGTCGGCGCCGTCGCCGTGCTGCGCGCGCAGAAGGGCCTCGAGGTGCTCGTGCGCGCGGCGGCCGACCTCGCGGGCGAGTTCCCGCGGCTCAGGGTCGTCGTGGCGGGCGAGGGGCCGGAGCGGCCGGCGCTCGAGGCACTCGCCGGCGAGCTCGGGATCGCAGACCGGCTGATGCTGCTCGGAGTCCGCTCTGACATTCCGGACGTGCTCGCTGCGCTTGACGTCGCGGCGTCCTCCTCCTGGTTCGAGGGAAGCCCGCTCGCGATGCTCGAATACATGGACGCCGGGCTGCCGATCGCCGCCACCCGGGTGGGAGGGGTCCCGGACCTCATCGAGGACGGGCGCGACGGATTGCTGGTGGAGCCGGGCGACCCGAAGGCACTGGCTGCCGCCATCGCCGAGCTCCTCCGCGACCCGGAGCGCGCCGCGGCGATGGGGAGGCGCGCGCGCGAACGCCGGAGGAGCGAGTTCGACCTCGCCGCGACCATCCGCCGTCTGGAGCATCTGTACGAGGAGCTCGCCGCGGGCCGGAGCCGGGACGGGCGGTGAGCGACAGGGCGCTCGAGCTGACGCGCGTCGCCAATCTCGATGCTGCGCGCGACGACTGGATCCGGCTCGCCGACGCGGCGGGCAATCCCTTCACGACGTGGGAGTGGGCGAGCGGCTGGTGGCGGCACTTCGGCGGGGACCGCGAGCTTCTCGTCTCGATCGCCCGGCGGCCGGACCGGGCGGCCGCGGCGATCCTGCCGCTGTACGTCTCGGCGACGAGCCCCGCGAGGACGGTCCGCTTCGTGGGCCAGGGCCCGGCGGATCAGCTGGCGCCGGTCTGCGCACCGGAGGACCTGAAACCGGCGACCCTGGCGCTCCGCGACGCCCTCGAGTCGGACATGGGCGGCTGGCAGGTGGCGATCGCGGACCGGCTGCCGGGCGAGGCCGGAATCGCGGGCCTGCTCGGCGGGCGGGTGGTCCGTAGCGAGTCCAGCCCGGTGCTGCACCACGACGGCGACTTCGACTCCTTCCTGGCCTCCCGCTCCCGCAACTTCCGCGAGCAGGTGCGGCGCCGGGAGCGACGGCTCGAGCGCGACCACCGCATCGCGTTCCGGCTGACGGACGACCCGGAGCGGCTCGAGTCCGACTTCGAGACGCTCGTGCGCCTCCACCGCGCCCGCTGGGGCGAGAGCTCTAGCGCGTTCCAGCC
>VAXR01000016.1:2438-12648 GCA_005885165.1 Actinomycetota bacterium | reverse complement strand
TCCGAGCCGGGGCGCCCGGGGCTGGTGATCGCCGGGGACGACCGGGCCGCCCGGGATCTGGCCGCCGACCTCAAGGCTTTCCTCGCGCCGCGCCTCGTCCGCTTCTACCCCGCGCGCGGCGTGCGCTACGAGTCACACCTCGCGCCGCCGCCGCACCTTGTGGGCCTGCGCGTGGCCGCGCTCGACGCCCTCCTCGACGGAGACTCGGCTGAGTCGGGCGCCGCGGTGGTCGTCGCCTCGGCGGCCGCGCTCTGCGAGAAGGTCCCCGACCCCGAGCTCCGCCCGCACGGGTTCGCGATCCAGCGCGGCGGCCTCCTGGACCTCGACGAGACTGCCGCACAGCTTGTCGCGTGCGGCTACGAGCGCGTCGACCAGGTCGAGGACCGCGGCCAGTTCGCGATCCGCGGGGACATCCTCGACGTCTACCCGGCCACCGAGGAGCGCGCGGTCCGCTGCGAGCTCTTCGACGTCGAGGTCGAGCGCCTTACGTTCTTCTCGACCTTCACCCAGCGCTCGCTGGAGGAGGCCGAGCAGGTCGAGATCGCCCCCTCGGCGGAGATCGGCCCCGAGCACCGCGAGCTTGCGGAGATCGCCGCGCACGAGGATCCCGACGAGCGCCCGGACGTCGCCGAGCTGCTCCCCGTGGATCGCTTCCGCGACCTCCTGTCACTCGTTCCGGGCGACGCCCTGCTCGCGGTCGCCGCGGAGGAGGAGCTCCAGCCGTCGCTGGCGGACCTCTGGCAGGACGTGACGACGAGCTTCCATGACTCGGATGCCCACCACCTCTACATCCCGCCGGACTCGGTGAGGACCCTGCTCGAGGAGCGGGCGGCGCTCTGGCTGTCGGCGATCTCCGGCGACCAACCCCACCAGTTCCGCGCGCAGGGCGCCGACACCGCCGCGCGCAACCTGCGGGAGGCGGAGCCGGAGCTCGAGAAGCTGGTGCGCTCGGGCTATCGCACGGTGGTGGCGTGGGCGCGCCGCGGCGAAGCCGAGCGCGCCGCGTACAACCTCGCGCGGGTAAAAGCGGCGTTCCTCGATGGCAAGCCGGCCCCGCAGGAGCCCGGGCTCACGTTCGCCGCGGCGAGCCTGCGGGAGGGCTTCCTGGCGCCGGGACTCAAGCTCGCCATCCTCCCCGAGCACCGCCTGCTGCGCCGCGGCCGAGCCGAGCGCCGTGCGGCGGGACCGGGGACCGGATCGCAGGCGATCGCCTCGTTCACCGACCTCCGCGCCGGCGACGCCGTCGTGCACGAGGACCACGGCATCGCCCGCTTCACCGGCTTCGACACGAAGACCGTCGGCGGCGTGACCCGCGACTACCTCGAGCTCGAGTACCGCGGCGGCGACCGCGTCTTCGTCCCGAGCGACCAGCTCTACAAGATCAGCCGCTACGTCGGGGCCGACGCGTCGGATCCGCCGCTGTCCAAGCTCGGCGGCAAGCAGTGGGAGCAGATGAAGATGCGCGCCCGCCGCGCGGCGCAGGCGCTGGCGGGCGAGCTGATCAACCTGTACGCCGAGCGCCGGCGCCGCGCGGGCCACGGCTTCCCGCAGGACACCGACTGGCAGGTGGACTTCGAGCGGGCGTTCGCGTACCAGGAGACGCCCGACCAGCTCGACGCGATCGAGCAGGTCAAGGCCGACATGGAGGAGGCGCGGCCGATGGACCGGCTGATCTGCGGGGACGTCGGCTACGGCAAGACCGAGGTGGCGCTGCGGGCCGCGTTCAAGGCGGCCACGGACGGCAAGCAGGTGATGTTCCTGGTGCCCACGACCGTGCTCGCCCAGCAGCACCTCGGCACCTTCACCGAGCGGCTGCGCGATTTCCCGCTGCGGATCGAGATGGCGTCGCGCTTCCGCTCGGCCCGCGAGGTGGCCGCCTCGGTACGCGACTTCCAGCAGGGGAAGGTCGACATCATGATCGGCACGCACCGCCTGCTCTCGCGCGACGTGCGCCCGAAGGACCTCGGTCTGCTGATCGTGGACGAGGAGCAGCGCTTCGGCGTGAAGCAGAAGGACCTCCTGCGTCAGCTCCGTCTGCGCGTGGACGTGCTCTCCCTCTCGGCCACACCGATCCCGCGCACGCTCCAGATGTCGCTGGCCGGGCTGCGCGACATCTCCGTGATCGAGACGCCGCCGGAGGGCCGGCGCCCGGTTCGCACCTACGTCGGCGAGTACGACGAGGAGCTCGTGCGCGGCGCCATCGAGCGCGAGCTCGAGCGCGGCGGGCAGGCCTTCTTCCTTCACAACCGCGTTGAGACGATCGACGAGACGGCCGAGCGGGTGCGCGCGATCTGCCCGGAGGCGCGCGTCGCCGTTGCCCACGGGCAGGTGGCCGAGGCATCGCTCGAGAAGGTCATGCTCGACTTCCTGCGCGGCGGCGCGGACGTGCTGGTGTGCACCACGATCGTCGAGGCGGGCCTCGACATCCCGACGGCCAACACGCTGATCGTCGAGCGCGCCGACCAGCTCGGCCTGGCTCAGCTCTACCAGATCCGCGGGCGCGTGGGACGGTCGCGCGAGCGGGCGTACGCGTACCTCTTCTACCCGGCCGCGGGCGCGCTCACCGAGGAGGCCGCCGCCCGGCTGGCCACGCTCTCCGACTACACGGAGCTCGGCTCCGGGTTCAAGATCGCGATGCGCGACCTCGAGATCCGCGGGGCGGGGAACCTGCTGGGCGAGGAGCAGTCGGGCCACGTGGCGGCCGTGGGGTTCGAGCTGTACGTGTCAATGCTCGACGACGCCGTGGCGCAGCTGTCGGGCACCGCCGCCGACGAGGCGCCCGAGCCGGTGCGGCTCGACGTGCCTGTGGACGCCTACGTGCCGGGCGACTACGTGCCCTACGAGGCGGCGAAGATCGAGATCCATCGGCGCGTCGCGGGCGCGCGCGAGGTGGCGCAGCTGATCGTCCTGCGTGAGGAGCTCGAGGACCGCTTCGGGCCGATCCCTGAGCCGCTCGACAACCTCGTGAAGCTGCAGGACGCGCGCATCAAGCTCGGCCGCGCCGGCGCTCGCCGCGTGGACTTCAGCGCGGGGCGCATGCGCGTGGCGCCGATCGAGTTCGGCTCGCAGGCCGTGAAGGAGCTCCGGGCCAAACTCCCCGACGCCGTGTACGAGTCCGGGCGCAGCACCGTCGTGCTTCGCATGCCGGAGGAGCCATCCGAGCGGTTCGCATCGCTGGTCGCCGGGGCGGAGGTCGTCCTCGAGGTGGCAAGCGAGCCGCGCGCGACCGCCGAGCGCTGATACGCCTGTTCGCTACCATCGCCCGCTTCGTGGGCATTCGCGTACCACTCCTGGCCCTGCTCGCCGCCGGGCTCGCCCTTGTGGCGCTGACGGGCTGCGGGAACAGCGTTCCGAAGGGCGCTGTCGCAAAGGTTGGCGACACGGCGATCTCGAAGCCGATGTTCGACCACTGGCTCGCCGCGGCCGCGCGGCAGCAGGCGTCCGGCCAGCCCGGCCAGCCCCCCGGGCAGACGGTCGTGCCGGACCCGCCCAACTTCACCAACTGCATCGCGGCAAAGGAGAGGCTCCCGGTGCCGAAGGGCGCCGCCAGGCCGAGCGCCACCCAGCTCCGAGCCCAGTGCAAGCAGCAGTACACGGGGCTCCGCGACCAGACCATGCAGTTCCTGATCTCCGCCCAGTGGCTCACGCAGGAGGCGAAGGCGAAGGGGGTCACCGCGACCGACGCGCAGGTCCGGCGTGCCTTCGAGCAGCAGAAGAAGCAGGCCTTCCCCAAGCAGAAGGACTACCTGAAGTTCCTGCGCACCTCGGGCCGCACGGAGGCCGACCTGCTCTACCAGGTGAAGCTGTCGGTGCTCACGAACGAGCTTCAGGCGAAGATCGTGCAGAACAAGGGCACGGTCTCGAACGCCGCGATCAGCGACTACTACAACAAGAACAAGAGCCGCTTCGCCCAGCCCGAGAGCCGCGACCTCGAGGTCGTCCTCACCAAGAAGGTCGACGATGCGAATAAGGCAGTCGCCGAGCTCAAGAAGGGCACGGCCTTCAAGGACGTGGTGAAGAAGTACTCGGTCGACTCGGCCTCCAAGTCGCAGGGCGGCAAGCTGCCGGGCGTGACGAGGGGGACCCAGGAGAAGGCCTTCGACACGGCGATCTTCAGCGCCAAGAAGGGCCAGCTCCAGGGCCCGGTCAAGACGCAGTTCGGCTACTACGTCTTCGAGGTCACGAAGATCACGACGGCGACCCAGCAGTCGCTCGCCCAGGCGACCGACACGATCCGCAACCTGCTCAAGTCGCAGTCGCAGCAGACGGCCCTCAACAACTTCGTGAAGGACTTCCAGAAGCGCTACCGCGACAAGACGGTGTGCGCCAAGGGCTTCACCACGTCGCAGTGCAGCAACGGGCCGAACCCGCAGTCGTCCACACAGGGCGCGCAGGGCACGGGCGGCCCCTCCGGCGCGCCGCCCACGCGCGGCGGCACGACGCCGGCGACGCCGCAGGGTGCCCCGGGCGGCGTTCCGGGCACGCCGCAGGGGGCACCGGGGAGCGTCCCGCCCAGCGGCGGAGCCGCGCCCCAGGGCGGCGCTCCGCCGGGCGCCGGCGGAGCCGCGCCCCAGGGCGGCGCTCCGCCGGGCGCCACACCGGGCGGCCCGTAGCGGGGATGACTGCAGCCGGCGAGCCGGCCGCGGCGCTCCAGCGACTCGACGAGATAACGCGCCTGCTCCGGGCCGAGTGCCCCTGGGATCGCGAGCAGGACGAGCGGACGATCGTCCCCCACACCGTGGAGGAGGCGTACGAGCTCGCCGACGCCGCGAACAAGGGTGACGACGCCAAGCTGCTCGACGAGCTCGGCGACGTCCTCTTCCAGGTGCACTTCCTGTCGCTGCTGCTCGAGGAGCGCGGTGCGGGCGACCTCGCCGCCGTGGCGGAGGGGTGCTGCGCGAAGCTGATCCGCCGGCACCCCCACGTGTTCGGGGACGTGGAGGTCGAGGACGCGGCCGCCGTCCTGCGGAACTGGGATGCGATCAAGCGCGAGGAGGAGGGGCGGGGCGGCGACGTTTTCGCCGACGTCCCCGAGACGCTCCCGTCGCCGCTCTACGCGCGAAAGCTGCTGCGGCGCGCCGGCAGCGCCGGCCACGAGTGGCCGCCCGAGGGCGCTCTCGCACAGGTGCGCGAGGAGGTCGACCGGGTAGCGGCCACCGCCGATGACGGCGACCGCGACGCGCGGTTCGATCCGATGGGGGACCTCATGCTCGCGGTCGTCGCGCTGGCGCGCGAGCTCCGCGTCGATCCCGAGCTGGCGCTTCGTGCGGCGGCCGACCGGTTCCGCTCGCGGGTGGACGCCGGGGAGATCGCGTGAGCGAGATCCGCGGCATCCACGGGCGCCAGATCTTCGACAGCCGCGGGAACCCGACCGTCGAGGTGGAGCTAAGCCTGGACTCGGGCGCTCGCGCCCGCGCTGCGGTCCCGTCCGGGGCCTCGACCGGCGAGTTCGAGGCGGTCGAGCTCCGCGACGGGGGCCCGGCGTTCGGCGGCAAGGGCGTGACGCGCGCCGTGGCCAACGTGAACGGCGAGATCGCGGACGCCCTCGTCGGCTTCGACGCCGCCGACCAGCGGGGGCTGGACACGCGGCTGATCGAGCTGGATGGGACGCCGAACAAGGCGCGACTCGGCGCGAACGCGATCCTCGGCGTCTCCCTCGCGGCGGCGAAGGCGGTGGCGGCGGAGGAGGGGTTGACGCTCTGGCGCTACCTGGGAGGCGAGGCCGCGCACGTCCTGCCGGTGCCGATGATGAACGTGCTGAACGGCGGTGCGCACGCCGATAACAAGGTCGACTTCCAGGAGTTCATGGTCGTCCCGGTGGGTGCGCCGACGTTCGCGGAGGCGCTGCGGATGGGCGTGGAGGTCTTCCACGCGCTGAAGGGCAAGCTGCACGACCGCGGATTTGCCACGAACGTCGGCGACGAGGGCGGATTCGCACCGGACCTCGGGTCCAACGCCGAGGCGCTCGACTGGCTCATCCAGGGGATCGAGGCCGCGGGGTACGAGCCGGGCGCTCAGGTGGCGATCGCGCTCGATCCCGCCACGAGCGAGCTCGCGCGCGACGGCACCTACGAGCTTGAGCACGAGGGGCGCTCGCTGTCCGCCGCCGAGTTGGTCGACTACTGGGGCGACGCCGCGGATCGCTACCCGATCGTCTCGATCGAGGACGGGATGGCGGAGGAGGACTGGGACGGCTGGAGGCTCCTCACCGAGCGGATCGGCGATCGCATTCAGCTCGTCGGCGACGACATCTTCGTAACGAACACCGAGCGCCTCCAGCGCGGGATCGAGTCCGGGGTTGCCAACTCGATCCTCGTGAAGGTCAACCAGATCGGCACGCTCACGGAGACGCTGGACGCGGTTCGCGTGGCGCGCGAGGCCGGCTACACGGCGGTGATGTCGCACCGCTCGGGCGAGACGGAGGACACGACGATCGCGGACCTCGCGGTCGCGACCGGGTGCGGTCAGATCAAGACGGGCGCTCCGTCGCGCTCGGACCGGGTGGCGAAGTACAACCAGCTGCTGCGGATCGAGGAGGCGCTGGGCGCGGACGCCGAGTACCCGGGCCTGGCGGCCTTCCGCCGCGCCGGTTGACGGCGACGAAGGGCTAATCGGCCCGCCAGGGCGGGGCACACCGAGCAGATCTCGACCCACCGTGGGGAGTTGGGGGGAAATAGTGCCCCTTAGTCCCCACATCACCGAAGTTTCTTTGCGGCTTCACCCTCCTTCGTCGCCTTTCCGTTCCTCCCGTCCGGGTGACCCGTGTCGCGGCTCCGCAGGCGGCAGGAGCATCCGGAGGTGGGGCGAAAGTGCTCCCATGGCCCGAGCAGCGAGCGCCCGCGCCGGGCGCGCCCCACAGCGCCGTCCGCAGCGCCGGATCCAGCCGGCGCCCCGGCCGCGGGGTGCGCGCCGGTCGAGCATCCGCTGGGAGCGCGTCGGCCGGCTCGTCCTCCTCGGCGTCCTCTTCGCGATCGTCCTGCTCTACATCCCGCCGATCACCCACTGGGTCCAGCAGTCGCAGACGGCGTCGCGCGAGCAGGCGCAGGTCAGGGCGCTCGTGCGCGAGCGCGCACGGCTTCGCGCGCAGCTGCGGACGCTCACCGGCCCGGGTGCGCTCGAGCGCCAGGCGAGGCAGTTGGGGATGGTGCAGCCGGGCGAGCGGCCGTACATCATCGAGCGCCCGGTGCGCCCGCGACGGGTCGCGCGCGTGGCGCATCCCTGACCGGCACCGCCCAGGCCGCACGGCGGCCGCTGACATCTCGCCCGCCCGGCCGCTACCTTGCGCGGGTGCCATACGGCCTCGAGAACGCGATGTTCCAGTGGGAGGAGGGCGAGCGCCGGGTAGCCGAGTCCGACGCCGGACGCCGCCCGCGCCTCGAGCACGCCGTCCGCGCCGTCCTCGACGAGCTCCGGCGCAGGCTGGGGGGCGAGTTCGGCGTGGACGAGCTGACGGAGCTGTACGGGCGCGACACCGAGTGGGCATCGGATGTGGCCCGCGCTGAGGTGCCCGGCACCGAGGCGAGCTGGATCGTCGACGCCGCCTTCTGGCGCTACGCGCGCGAGGCCTACGACTTCGCCGGCGGCCGGCTCCACCGCTCGCTCGATCGGGGTTAGATCATCTAGCGCGACCGGACGGCCGCGCGCCGCCGCTACTCCTCCTCGTCGCCCTCGTCTTCCGCGGAGTCGTCGCCGGCGCGCCGGATCACGATCCGATCCCGCTCGACCGTCACCGTGACGGGTCGGTGGCCCGCCCAGTGCTCGGCGTAGACCGGGTCGTCCTGGATCGAGGCGTCGAGCCAGAGCCCGTAGCCCTCCTCGCCGTGATCGAACGTGCCCTCGAGGGCCTTCCGCGCCCGGGTCCGCCGGCCGCGACCGCCGCGCCGTCCCCGGCGGCGCCTGCGTGGCGCGCCCTCGTCCTCGTCGCCGTCCTCCTCGGCCTCGTCGGGCTCCGCCTCCAGGGCCGCCGCCACAAGGGCGTCGTCCTGCGCTCGGAGGTCCTCCTCGAGGCCCTCGCCGTAGCCGCCGTCGCCGTTTGCGCCGGCCTCACCGGGCTCCGCCGGGGGCGCGAGATCGTGCTCCCGCTTGAAGTCCACGAGCTCCCCGACGCTCACATCGAGCTGATGAGCGATCCAGGCGTCGGTCCTCCCCTGCCCAACCCAGGTCCGAATCTGGTTTAGTTGCGGCTTGAGGGACCTGCGGGCCACAGGCGCCGAACCCTAGCAACGGGCTTGACCCACCCATAGAATGCACCCAGGAAAGGATTCCGATCGATTGTCGCCTCGCTCTCATAACAACCGGCCGGGGCGGAAGGTAGGGTTGCCTCGAGGCGCCATGCTCGTCCTCACGCGAAAGTCAAACCAAAGCATCATGATCGGGGACGAGATAGAGGTCTCGGTCCTTGCGATCATGGGCGAGAAGGTCCGGATCGGGATTGAGGCACCGCGATCCATCCCCGTCTTCCGCAAAGAGGTCTACCTCGAGATCCGCCAGGACTCGTCGAAGCCGGAGGAGGAGCGGAAGGCCGTGGATGAGGCTCTAGATCGGCTGAAAAGCAAGGAATAGCCGCCGAAAACCGAGCAGTCCAAGGACGCAGGGAGCGGACAGTGCGACGCACGTCCGCGACCGAGGACGCGGGAATGCGACGGTTTGCAGGCGGCTACTAGGCGAAGACCAGCGAGAGAACGCGGAACATCGCGATGGTCACCAGCACGGTCGTGCCGAGCATCGCGGAGATGAGCACCGAGAAGCGCACCGTCCCGTTGCGCGAGGCGCGCTGGCGGCGGCGGACCCGGGAACGCTTCACGGCCGCCCGCCGCAGGCGCTCCCGCCGTGCCCTGTCGACGACGGTCTCCTCGAGGAAGGCCGCCTCGAACTGGGCGAGTGATTGTCTCATTCGCAACAGAGCTTGCAGCCTATAGGAGGTGGCGGAACCAGGATCTACCGTCGCGGCGGCGCGCCGGCCAGGCCACGCGCCGTGCCGTCAGGCGCTGACGGCCGATTCTGCGTCCTGGTAGACGCGGACGAATCGCAGGTAGTTGCGGCCGATCTGATCGGCGGCGGATTCGCGCTCGAGCGAGCCGGCGATGAACTCCTTGAGGGGATCGCCCCAGATGCTGCGCCCGATGGCGAAGCCCACGAATCCGTCGACGGGCGCCGCCTGGGTGAGCCAGTGATCGACCTTGTCGTCATCGGCTCCCCGGCCGAGAACGACGCAGACGACGCCGTCGCGGCCGCCCGCGCGCGTCTGGGTGGCGAGCATCTCGCAGTCCGAGCGCTCGTCCACGCCCTCGATCTTCCAGACGTCTACCTCGATCCCGTGGTCCTGGATCGCGGCGATCGTCCGCCGCATCAGTTCGGGCCGGAGCTCGGCGTCGTAGCGGTCTGAGTCGCCCCCGACCGACTCGAGCTGGTCCGGCTCGGCCGGCACCAGCAGCTCGAACAGGAACCTGCGGTCGTGCTCGTGGAGCCAGTCCGAGAGCCGCTTCAGGCGCTCGAGCTGGCGCGCGTTCATCTCGCGATCGCCGTCCGGGTTGTAGCGGACGAGCACCTTGGAGAAGTCGGGTTCGAAGCGCTCGATGTGCTCGCCGCGCTCTTCTCGACCGGCATGGCGAGCTTGAAGCCGCGCTCGCGCGCCTCGCCCGGCACCGAGCCTCCGAACTGCTCGTCGACCAGGGCGCCCGTAACCGACGGCTCGGTGCCTTCCTCGGCGGCATGGAGCAGGCCTTCGAAGATCACGTGCTTCGCGTCCGAGATCCGCTCGGTCTCCTCCGGCGTGGGATCGCCCTCGATCCCGAACCACTTCTTCTGGAACGACCCACGATGGTCGAACGCGAGGATGAAGAGCTTGCCGTCGTAGCCGAGTTGCATCTAGCGGTTACCTGCCTTGGTCGTAGCTTCGTCGGTCGGGGGCCCGAGGATACCCGCGACACGGCAAGCCGGCTCTGTAGCGGCGCGCCCCGGCTCTAACGGGACCGGCTCGTACCATCACGCGCGTGGAGCACCGGTTCACTGGCCCGAGCTACACGATCGGCATCGAGGAAGAGCTGATGATCGTGGACGCGGAGACGCTCGAGCTCAGCAACTCGATCGAAGCCATGCTCGACTCGCTGCCGCAGGCCGAGGGTCAGGTCAAGCCCGAGCTGATGGAGTCCGTGCTCGAGATCGCCACGCAGCCGTGCAAGAACACGCGCGAGGCCGGGGCGCAGCTCCG
>VAXR01000016.1:0-2402 GCA_005885165.1 Actinomycetota bacterium | reverse complement strand
GTGGGAGGACCAGCGCATCGTCGCGCGCCCGCGCTACCGCGACCTCGTGGCCGCCCTGCGCTTCGTGGCTCGCCAGGAGCTGATCTTCGGGGTGCACGTCCACGTCGGGGTCGATGACCCGGACAAGGCGGTCCACGTCGCGAACGGGATGCGGGTTCACGTGCCCATGCTCCTGGCGCTCTCAGCCAACTCCCCCTTCTGGCGAGCGGACTCCACCGGGCTGCTCTCCACCCGTACACCCGTCTTTCGCGCCTTCCCGCGGGTCGGCATCCCGCCCACCTACAGGAGCTTCGACGACTACTCGAAGCGCGTCGCCTTCATGGTCGAGAGCGGGACGATCGAGGACTACACCTACCTGTGGTACGACGTCCGCCCGCACCCCAACTTCGGGACCGTCGAGACGCGCGTGATGGACGCGCAGACGCGGCTCGAGCACACGCTCGCGCTCGCCGCGCTCGTGCAGGCGCTGGTGAAGGAGCTGTGCGAGCACTTCGACGCCGGCAAGAAGCTCTCCAAGTACCCGTTCGAGATGCTCGACGAGAACAAGTGGCTGGCCGCCCGGCACGGGCTCGACGGCGATCTGGTCGACCTTCCCCGCACGGACCGCGTTCGCACCCGTGACCTTGTGAGGCGCGTGGTCGGGCGGGTTCGCGGGCACGCCGAGGATCTCGGGTCCACGAACGAGCTCGACGCGCTCGACGACCTGCTCCAGCGCGGCAACGGCGCCTCCCGCCAGATCGTGGTCTACGAGGCGAACCACGACCTGCGGGAGGTCGTGGGCGAGATCATCGACAAGACCTCCGCTTAGGGCCGTCCGCTGTCATTAGAACGCGGCCTTTCCGGCCGCCCCCGCGCGGTACTCTCGACTGGTGAGCGAGGCCGAGCTCTTCGTGGTCTGCAAGAACTGCGGTTCGGAGGTCAGTCCGTACGTCACGGAGTGCCCGTACTGCGGCCAGCGCGTGCGCAAGCGGGCACCGAAGATTCCCGCTCGTGGGGCGGAGGGAGAGGCTCCGCGCAGGCGCCGCGCGCCGAAGCTCCCGCGGCTCCGGCGTGACGAGATCCCCGGGATCGCGCCCGACACGCGCCCCTACGCCACGGGCGTGCTGATCGCCGGCGCACTGGGGGTCACCATCGTCTGGGGGGCGGGCTTCGTAAACGGCCTCGACATCGTGGTGCTGCACAAGCTGGGCGGGCTGACCTGGTCGATCCAGAACGACTGGTGGCGGCTCCTTACGACGGCCTTCGTCCACGACAACGCGGGCGTCGTGTTCGCCACTCTCATCGCCACCGGCATCTTCGGCACCCACATCGAGCGCCGGTTCGGCTCGGCGGTCGTGGTCGCGACGTTCCTGCTCGGCGGCGCCGCCGGGGCGGCGCTCTCGATCGCCGTCTCCAGGTACCCGGCGATCGGCGCGAACGGCGCGGCCTTGGCGCTGCTCGCGGCCTGGCTGGTCGACGACCGCCTCGCGGACCAGCGAGGCGAGGAGCGAGGGAACGACATGATCGGCGTGGCGGTGATCGCCGCCGTCCTGCTCGCACTGCCACTGGCCGACACGCGCGTGAGCTGGGTGGCCGGGCTCGGCGGAGCCGCCGCGGGCGCGGCGATCGGCGCAGTGATCTCGCCGCTCAGGCGCTAGGAGGGCTCATCTTCATGACTGGTCGCTGGACCACACCATGGTGTGGGTAAGTGACCACAACCAAGCCGGCCAGGCCTCCGCCAAGTGTGTGAGTTTGCCCCCGCTGTGCGGAGGCCAGTTAGCGGGATGATGGTCCAGTTAGGTATCCGATGGACTACTTAACTGGTCCATCAACCAATTTCCAGGCCAGGTGCTACGGCCAATACGGTTCGAACCCCACTCTTTATCGCTGCTGTAAGCGATCCGCACTCAGACCGGGAAGCACGGAAGGCGGTAGCGGCTCTGGGCGAAGCTCAGGCGCCGACGGAGATCCGCCCCGCTGGACCTTCCACCAGCGCGCCGATCCGCACGCCGGCCTCGAACTCCACATCCGGCGCCACCGCCACCAGCAGCCCGCCCGACGTCATCGCATCGCAGAGGAGCCACCGCCTGTCCTCGGGGACGTCGCGGGCGAACTCGACCCACCCCTCGAGCCACTCACGGTTTCGCCTGGTACCGCCGGCGATCGGCGGCTCGGCCGACGCCAGCAGCTCGAGCACACCGTCGATCGCCGCCACGGCGGACGCCGACACCTCGGCCGCAACCCCGCTCGCCTCGCACAGCTCGTGGAGGTGCCCGAGCAGCCCGTAGCCCGTGACGTCCGTGACGGCAGTCGCGCCCGCCGACAAAGCGGCCTCGGCCGCGTCCCGGTTCAGCGTCGTCATCACCGCCACCGCGGCCGCCTCGACCCCGTCGCCCGCGAGCCCGCGCTTGACGGCCGTGGAC
>VAXR01000015.1 GCA_005885165.1 Actinomycetota bacterium | reverse complement strand
CGCCCGAGGAGATGAGCGTGCCGTCGATGTCGAACAGGATCGCGAGCGGACCGTGCTCGCCCTCGTCGGCCTCCACGCCCCCGCACGATAAGGGTCTGCGTGCGGCAGAGCGCGCTTGCGCGCGCCCCAAGCTGGCGCGTCGGTACTACTCCAATCCGGCGGGGCCGTCACCCCGACTGTTGACCGGAATCGGCAAATTGCCGATGAATCCGAGTGCACAAATGGCTCGCGGGCCGATTCGCGCCGAATGGCGCGGGCGCGCGCCCGCCCGAAAACCCCGATTTCGCCTTGATGGGCAGGACCGGCGGTGCGCTGTACGCAGCCGGCGCGTCACTCGGCCTGCTCTGGCTTGCGCTCCCGCATCCGAGCTCGACGAAGGACGTGTTCCTCCTCGCGGTGCTCGGCGTCGCCTACGTGGGCGCGGCCCTCATGTGGTTCCTGGGCGAGCGGATGGCGCGCGCCTACTACCACGCCTTCGTGGCCCTCGGGGTCGTCTTGATCTCCGCCGCGATCGTCTTCAGCGGAGCCGGCAGTACGCCGTTCGTCCTCTTCTACCTCTGGAGCAACCTCTACGTCTGGTACTTCTTCTCGAGCCGTGCCGCTGCCTTCCACGTCGGTCTGATGGGCGTGGCGTATGGGGTCGTCCTCTGGCTGCTGGCGCAGCCCGGCGAGGTGAGCGCTGCGAGCTCCTCGGACTGGCTGCCGTCGGTGCTCGGGCCCTCGATCGCCAAGTGGCTGATCACGATCGGCACTCTCGTCATCACCGGGCTGCTGCTGCTGCTTCTGCGCACGCGCGTCGAGGGCCTGATCGCCGGCCTCACCAGGGAGCGCAACTTCATCTCCAGCGTCGTGGAGACCGCACCGACGCTCGTGATGATGTTCGACCTCGAGGGTCGCATCCAGGTCTTCAACCGCGCGTGCGAGGTCTTGACCGGACTCAAGGCGAAGGACATCCAAGGCCGCGAGATCTCGTCACAGGTCTTCGTGCCCGACGAGACCGAGCACCGGGGGCGCGAGTGGTATGCGCTGCTGGAGTACGGCGGCACGCGCCAGTTCGAGGTTCACATGGTCGCGCGCGACGGCGAGCGGCGGCTGATCGCGTTCTCGGCAGTTCTCGTACGAGACGAAAACGGGGCGCCCGATCACGTGATCGCGACCGGCATCGACATAACCGATCGCAAGCGCAGCGAGCGCGAGATCCGGGCGCGGGCCGTGAGGGAGGCGGCCGTTGCCGAGCTTGGTCGATGCGGGCTGCAGGGGCTGTCCCTCGCGAGCCTCGTCGACCAGGCGCTTGGTCTCCTCGCCGAGCACCTGGCCCTCGATCTTTGCGAGGTCTGGGAGCCGGCGCAGTTCACCGGGGACCTCGAGCTGTCGGCGGCCACGGGCATCCTGGCGGACCGCGCCGGGAACCTGAGCGTTCGAAACGAGGCATCCATGGAGCCCGCCTTCACTCTCGAGGCCGACGCACCGGTGATCGTCACCGACTACGCGGCCGAGGACCGCTTCGGGTTGCCCGAGGCGTTGGCGCGCGCCGGCCTCGCCAGCGGCATCAGCGTGACGATCCCGGGGCCGCGGCTGCCGCTCGGCGTGCTGAGCGGGCACACACGTCAGGCCCGGGACTTCACCGATGACGATGCGCTCTTCATGGAGTCCGTGGCCCACGTGCTCGGTGCCGCCATCGAGCGCTGGCGCGCGGAGGAGGCGTTTCGCCACAACGCTCTCCACGACTCGCTCACCGGCCTCCCCAACCGCGCACTTTTCCTCGACCGCCTCGGGCACGTGCTCACCCGGCGCGATCCCGGCCATCCGCACGCCGCCGTGATGTTCCTCGACATCGACAACTTCAAGCTGATCAACGACAGCCTCGGCCACGACGCCGGCGACCGACTGCTCAAGGCGATCGGACCGCGGCTCGACACGGCCCTCCGTCCGATCGACACGGTGGCACGCTTCGGGGGCGACGAGTTCGTGGTCCTCTGCGAGGACGTCCACGACGGCCGCGACGCGGTGATCGTCGCCGAGCGCCTGCAGCGCGCGCTGGCCGAGCCCTTCCCGCTCGACGACGGCGAGGACCATTTCCTCAGCGCGAGCATCGGGGTCGTCCTGGCGACGGGCCGCTACGAGGACCCGGACGCGCTGCTTCGTGACGCCGACGCGGCGATGTATCGCGCGAAGGCGCGCGGCCGTGCGCAGTCCGAGCTCTTCGACGACGCGATGCGCAATCAGGTGCTCGGGCGGCTCCGCATGGAGAACGCGCTCCGAGGCGTCCTGGACCGCGACGAGCTGCGCGTCTTCTACCAGCCGATCGTGTCGCTCGACGACGGCTCGATCCAGGGCTTCGAGGCCCTGATGCGCTGGCACCACGACGGGCTGGGGCCGGTGTCGCCGCTCGAATTCATCCCGATCGCCGAGGAGACAGGGTTGATCGTCCGGCTCGGCGCGTGGGTGCTCGAGGAAGCCTGCCGCCAGTCCGTTTGCTGGGCCGAGGAGCTCGGCGTGCCGGCACCGATGGTGTCGGTGAACCTCTCACCGCGTCAGGTGGCTCATGCCGAGCTCGTCCCAACCGTGGCGCGCGTGCTGGAGGAGACCGGCCTGTCCCCGAGCCGGCTCGCGCTCGAGATCACCGAGAGCGTCCTGATCCACGAGGCCGACTCGCCCTGGAACCCGCTCGATGCGCTGAAGCGCCTGGGCGTGAAGCTGATGCTCGACGACTTCGGGACGGGTTACTCCTCGCTCAGCTATCTAAAGCGCTTCCCCGTGGACGCGCTGAAGATCGACCGCGCGTTCGTGGATGGGCTCGGCGCCGATCCCGGGGACTCGGCGATCGTCAAGGCCGTGATCGGGATGGCGCAGGCACTCGAGATTGGGGTCGTGGCCGAGGGGGTCGAGACCGAGCTGCAGGTCGCGGCGCTGCGCGAGCTCGGCTGCACGCGCGCGCAGGGCTTCCTCTACGGCCGGCCGCGCGAGGCAGCCGCCACCGCCGAACTCCTTCGGCCGATGGACCCGCTGGCGGAGCTCGAGATCTCGCCGGGGCCGACGCCGGTCTCGTAGCCTTCCGGCCGCCCATGGCAGGCGGCGTCCTAGATCAATCGGTCAGCGAGTTCTCCGCAGCGCTGGCCTCCAAGCGGCCCACCCCCGGCGGCGGCAGCGCGGCGGCGCTTGCCGGCGCGCTCGGCGCCGGCCTGGTGAGCATGGTGTGCCGGTACACCGTCGGGCGGGAGCGCTACGCGGAAGTCGAGGACGCCATGCAGCGGGTGCTCGCGCGGTCCGAGTCGCTCCGGGAGGCGCTGGAGGAGGCGGTCGAGGCCGACGTGGCCGCCTACGGGTCGTACTCGGACGCCCAGTCGATGCCGAAGGAGACGGACGAGGAGCAGCGGGAGCGGCACACCGCGCAACAGGCCGCGCTGCGGAAGAGCACCGAGGTCCCGCTTGCGGTAGCGGAGTGCTGCGCGGAGCTGCTCGAGATCGCCGCCGAGGCTGCAGAGCTCGGCAACCAGTTCCTGATCAGCGACGCCGCGGTCGGCGCCGAGCTGGCCGCGGCCGCGCGCGCGTCGGCCGAGCTGAACGTCGGGCTCAACCTCGGCGGGCTCGAGGACGAGTCGTTCGCCGGCGAGTGCCGCTCGCGGCTCGAGGCGATCGCAGCGCGCGTGGGGGAGCGGGAGCTCGTGGAGAGGGCGCAGCGGGCCGTGGCGGAGCGCGCCGGGGCGTGAGCGCGAAGGTCCTCGACGGCCGGGCCGTGGCCGCGGAGCTCAAGGAGGAGCTGCGGACGGCGATCGCGGGGGCCGGCGCGCGGCTCGGGCTCGCCATCGTGCGGGGTGGGGGAGACGAGGCGGCAGAGGTCTACGCGCGGCGGCTTGTGTCGCTCTGCGATGAGCTCGGTGTAGCGACGCGGGTCGTGGACCTGCCGGCCGGTGAGGGCACGGCGGGCGCGGCGGCCCGGGTGGCCGAGCTGAACGGCGATCCGGCGGTCATGGGGATCCTCGTCCAGCTTCCGCTGCCCGGGGACGTCGACACCGACGCGGTGCTCGCGGCGCTCGACCCGGTGAAGGACCTCGACGGCGTGAGCCCGGGGAACGCCGGACGCCTCTACCTCGGCCTGCCGGGGCTCGCGCCCGCCACGCCTCTGGCCGTGATGGAGCTCCTCCGACGCTACGAGGTCCAGCTCGAGGGACGGCGGGCCGCGGTGATAGGCCGCAGCAACATCACCGGCAAGCCGATCGCGCTGCTCTTGCTGCGCGAGCACGCGACGGTCACGATCTGCCACTCGCGCACGCCGGACCTCGCCGCGGTTGCGCGCGAGGCGGACGTGCTCGTGGCCGCAGTAGGGCGCGCCGGGCTCGTGACCGGCGAGATGGTCGCGCCGGGGGCGACGGTTGTGGACGTCGGGACCAACTTCGTCGACGGCCAGCTGACCGGAGACGTGGCGTACGACGAGGTCGCGGAGGTCGCGGGCGCGGTCTCGCCGGTCCCCGGCGGGGTCGGACCGCTCACCAACCTGATGCTGGTCCGCAACCTGCTCGAGGCCGCGAAGCTCCAGGCCGAGTCGGCGCCGCCTAGCGGTTGACTACCCTCGCTCGACCGTGATCGAGAAGGTGGCGGAGCGGCTGTCGCCCGGCTCGACGAGCGGGAGGTCGTCGCCGCTGACCAGCGCGTTGGTGGGCGCCGTCATCGGCTCGAAGCAGATCACGTCGTCGTCCTCCGGCGCGTAGACCTGCGCGTAGGGATAGCCGTCGACGAACTCGACCGTGATCCGCCTGCCGCCCCCGGCAAGCACGAAGCGCGGGCGCTCGCCGAGTCCGGTGAAGCCGTCGTCGAAGGTCCGGTCGCCGAGCCGGCCGGGCTCGATCGTGGCGGGCTCCGTAGCCCCGGTGGGGATCATGCGATCGTCGAGCACGAGGTGCTCGGTGGCTGGGATCTCGACGTGCCAATCGGCGCGCTCGACGCTGGGAAGCAGGAGGTAGGGGTGGTATCCGAACGAGACCGACACGGCGCTGTCGCCGGTGGCGGTCAGGGCGGTTCTCAGCGTGAGCGTCGGGCCTTGGAGGTTCACCTCGATCTGTAGCTCGTGGGGGAAGGGGAAGCCCTCGAGGAGCTCCGGATGCGCGGCGTAGTCGAGACGGGCGAGGAGCCGGGCGGAGGTGAAGTCGGCGTCGGTGCCGACGAGCTCCCAATACGGCGATGCCGCAAGGAGGCCGTGGATCGGAAGTCCGTTCGGATCCTGGTGGATCAACGGCGAGGCGGGGTCTAGCTCGACGGTCCGGTCGGCCGCCGAGTAGCGATAGCCCGCGAGCCGGTTCGCCCACGGATGGAGCAGGGGGATCCCCATGGTCGAGCCTGTTGCCTCGTAGCGCGCGAGCCCGCCGCGCTGGCCCAGCAGCTCGTCGCCGCGATGCTTGAGCGAGCAGCCGATCATCCCGATGCCCGGCGCGAGGACAGCCTCGAGCTCGGCCTCCGGCGAGATCAGCGAATGAGC
Organism: Actinomycetota bacterium; assembly: GCA_005885165.1. GTDB lineage: Bacteria > Actinomycetota > Thermoleophilia > Solirubrobacterales > Thermoleophilaceae > AC-37. The sequence continues at coordinate 2,094 of VAXR01000015.1, read as the reverse complement.
GGCGTAGCCCTGGTAGAGGACCTCCCTCGTCCCGTGCGGCGGCGGCACGGCCCGATCATCGCATCCCGCGCACAGCGCCCGCCTAGAATCGGCCGGTGATGCGGGCGTGGTGTAACGGGTTGCACGTGAGCCTTCCAAGCTCAAGGTTGCGGGTTCGATCCCCGTCGCCCGCTCTGGCCGTTAGTTAGTACGTGCTCGCGAGAGCACGGCGCGCACTGTCCCTCTCCGCTGGGCTGTGCGCCGCCGATGGCAGTTGGCGCACACGACTTGGCACTTCGCCATTTCTTCGAGGATGCTTTGCCAGCTGCGACGTTCGAGCATCTGGCCGATCCCAAACAACTTCTCGCCGACGTGGTCGAAGTCGAGGACGATTGGATCGGTCTCCCCACAGTCGACGCAGGGGTGGCTCCTGAAGAAGTCGATCAGATACCGCGTGCGGGCCAGCCGGATCTTCCGCTTCGAAGCGGCAGCTTGGTCGACGTGGCGTTTCTTATTGGCCAGGTAGTGCTCCTTGCCGTACGCGGATCGACACGGCCGGCAGAAGCTGTCGCGCTGCCCCTTAGCTTTGCGCTTCCAAGCGAACTCCTCCTCAGGTTTGCGCTGCCCGCACCGGTAGCAGATCCTGGACTGCTTGCTGGATTAGACCACGAACAGATGTTCGCAGGCGAGCCCGACGGAACTCACCTAAACTGAGCGGACCACGGGGCGTGGCGCAGTCTGGTAGCGCATTCGGCTGGGGGCCGAAAGGTCGCTGGTTCAAATCCAGTCGCCCCGACTACGGAGCCGGTCCAACGTTTCGCAGGGTAGCCTTCGCAACAGGCTGCTGGGAATTCACGAGGGGTTAGCGTTGGGACGCGACCTTGCTCACCACCTTCCAGTCGTCCCGGGCGGGCGAGGTATCAACGTTGCCGGCCCGATCCCTCGCCCGGACCGCGAAGATGTGCGCGCCGACGTACATCCTGCGGACGGTCTGCGGTGACGTGCAGCGCGAGAAGCTGAGATTGCCGTCAAGCCTGCACTCGAACGTCGAGCCAGGCTCGCTGGATTTGAACGCGAAGGTCGCCTTGTGCTTCGTTGTTGTGTTCGGCGGGCGTTTGGTGATGGTCGTCTGGGGCGGTGTGACGTCTGTCGGCGCCCTGATGGTCAGGCTCCAGCCCCCGGCAAGCACGCCCCCGTCGCCGGTGTTCTCGTCGCGGATGAACAGCTTCCACGTGCCGTTGGCGGCCTTGCCGTCGAATGCCGAGAGCGTGACCGGGTAGGGGCCGGCCGGGGCCGGCGGCCCGAACGCCTCCGGATTGGCGTCGCCGCAGGTAGCCCGCGTGGGCTTGTAGCTCCCCGGAGCCACGGCCTGTTCGCTACAGGGCGCCGATGTCAGCGATGTCGCGGCCTCGTCGTCGAAGGTGAAGGTCTCGTTCGGAGCTGGCGCGCCGGTGGCGCTGCCGGTAGCTGACATGAGGATCGTGCGCTGTCCCGCCGGGCCTACGAGGAGGACGCTGAGGTCCCAGTCGGAAGGGTGTTGGAGGTTCTTGATCGTCACGTTCACGTCCTGCACCGGCCCGACGAAGCCGCTGGCGGTGATCGTCGATGGATATGGAGTGGCGTTGCCGAGGGTCGGGATCGCGACGCTCGACGTGTTGGCAAATGTCTTGGTGGCGGCGGGTGCGACGCTCGGGAGCGCCAGGGCGACAGCGGCGGCAGCGATTGCGAGCGCGACGGATACCCGCCGGCGTGAAGCTTGCTTCATGATGTTCTCCTCGTCTGGCGCCGCCCCCGCAGGCTGCCCTCCATCCGAATCTCTGGTGAGTCTCGCCGAGTTGCGGCCCTGGGTCAAGGGCATAGCGCGTGGTACCACCGTGGTACCGACTGCTACGTCCTATGTGTCTTGATCGTCAGGAACCGTGGACGCAATCGACGTTCTGAACGGTGGCGGACGCATCTACACGGTCTGCTTGCCGGCTGGGGGCCGAAAGGTCGCTGGTTCAAATCCAGTCGCCCCGACTTCCGCGAAAAGCCGCTCGCCGAGCGGCTTTTCGATTTGGAGGGAAGTCGCTCTTTCGAACCCGAGTCGGTTGACCTACCGGATGACGATCCTCG
>VAXR01000014.1 GCA_005885165.1 Actinomycetota bacterium | reverse complement strand
CCCGCCGGCGAGACCCGCCGGATCACCTGGTTGCTCGTGTCGGCGATCAGGTAGCCGCCGTCGGCGGTCGTCGCCACGCCGTCGGGGCTATTGAGCTTGGCCGCGGTCGCCGGCCCGCCGTCGCCGGTCGAGCCGGACACCGTGAGCGTCCCCGCGACGGTCGTGATCGTCCCCGTCGGCGAGACCTGCCGGATCGCGTGGTTGCTCGTGTCGGCGATCAGGTAGCCGCCGTCGGCGGTCGCCGCCACGCCGTTGGGTTCATTGAGCTTGGCCGCGGTCGCCGGCCCGCCGTCGCCGGTCGAGCCGGACATCGTGAGCGTCCCCGCGACCGTGAAGATGTTGTTCGTCGCAGCCCGCGCCGGCCCGACCAGCCCGAGCGCGAAGAGGCAGCACGCGAACGCGCACAGCGGAGCGCGCGCACCGCCTAGACGCGTTCGGTCGGTGGCGCATCGGACGTGAAGCATGGGCCCTCCCCTGGTCTTCTGTGGCAAGCCTGTCGGCGAGTCGAACGACACGGCTAGTCGGCTGGGTCAGCGACCGCCTTGGCTCGACCCTATACCGGTCTCGCCTGGCGCGCAAGCGCCGATCCGGCGCTCCGGGCAATGTCCTGATCGGGCGTCAGATCGAGCAGGCACGCGCTCACAGTCGCAGCTGCTGATGGAGTGCTCTGATCCGCCGAACGCTCGTTTGGTTCAAAAGCCAGTCTCATCGTCCCGATCTAGCAGCCAAGCCTTCGCCGCGGAGCGCGCTGCTGCTTTGACGCGGATAGCCTGCGCCGATGGCGCATCCCAATGACGAACTGATCCAGCGCTTCTACGCAGCCTTCGCCCGTCATGACGGCGACGAGATGGCGGGGTGCTACGCACCGGGTGCGCGCTTCTCCGACCCGGTGTTCACGGATCTGCGCGACGAGGAGCCTGGGGCCATGTGGCGGATGCTCACGGGCCGCGCCGAGGACCTCGAGGTGAAGCTCGCCGAGCATGAGGCAGGCGACGAGCGCGGGAGTGCGCATTGGCTCGCCGACTACACGTTCTCGACCGGTCGCAAGGTGCACAACGACATTCGCGCGGAGTTTCGGTTCGAGCACGGGTTGATCGCCGAGCACCGCGACTCCT
>VAXR01000013.1 GCA_005885165.1 Actinomycetota bacterium | reverse complement strand
TCTCGCGCGTGATGTAGATGACGTGCTTGATCGGTCCGGCCCGCCCGGCCACGATCGGGTTGCCGGCGTCGCCGGAGACCGTCCGCCGCTGGAGATAGGCCCGGACGACCGCGGTGTCGCGGGCGAGGCCGCGATCGTCCGGCAACGCGATCGTCTCGAGCGTGCCGACCGTCCCGTAGGCGCCGTCTGGGACGGTGGCTGCCGGGTCCGGTTCGCTGTAGGGCTGAGTCGCCGCGGCGCTGTGCCCGAGGCCGCGCGCGCTGATCACGTGAAGCCTGCGACCGTTCGGGCTGAGGGCGACCGCCGTCGGGTACCAGCCGGTCGGAATCACTCCGGCCAGCTTCCACGTTGGCTTCGGGCGGGGGCGGGGGCGAGGCGCCTGCCGGCAGTTGCGCGCCGCGGCCCTGCGGAGGTGCCCGTGCGAGCG
>VAXR01000012.1 GCA_005885165.1 Actinomycetota bacterium | reverse complement strand
GGAGCGCCGTCCCACGAGCGCCAGGCTCATCAGCTTCGCCGACGTCTTGCCCGGCGTCGCCAGCGCGAGCGTGGCGTCGTTCGAGTCGGCCGCGAGAATCGTGCCCCTCGAGGTCGCGACGCCGGTCGGGTGAGCGCCGACGTGTATGCACCTCGTTCGATTCGTCTTGAGCGTGATCGCGCTCAGGCAGGACCCACGCCAGTCGCTCGCGTACAGCGTCTTGCCGTCCGCGCTCAGCGCAAGCCGGTCGGGGGACGGAACCGTGATCCTGGTGCGGTCCGCCCTCCCCGTGAGATCCATCTGCTCGACGGCGTTCGCCGTCGGCTCCGCCGCCCACAGCGTCCGCCCGTCCATCGATATCGCCAGCCCGGAGACGAAGTCCGTCGCGGAGAGGTCAGACCCCTGCGAGAGGGTGCCGTCGGATGCCACCGAGAACGTGTGAATGGTCGCCCCCGCCCCGCCGGCCACATACGCGTGCGTGCCGCTTGGGTCATAGACGACCCCCTGGAACGCGTCGTCCACGTTCAGCGTCTGGCGGACCTGGCCGGTCGCGGCATCGACGACCATCAAGCCGACCCCGCCGCTCGGCCCGGCCGGCGCACCGCCCTGGATCACCGGGCCGCCGATCGCCAGCACCGTCTTACCGTCGGCCGCCGCCGCTACCCCGGTCGGAAAAGCCTGTAGCGCCGTGACGCGCCCCGCTGGCGCGACCGGGCGACCGGTCGGCAAGCTCGCCGCGCCCGCGGGGGCCGCCGGGAACACGACCAGCGCCGCGGTCGCGAACAGCGCCCGAGTGGCGACCCCGCCTCTCAACGCCTGGAGCTTGGCACCAAGTGAAGTTAGGCGCGGCGGTGACGTGCGCGGGCAATTGGGATCCGGACGCCCGGCGCGGCCGCCTCGCGGGCCGGGATCAGGGCCTGGCCGGGGGGCTCGTACGGCACGAGCTCGCGCTTGAACGACCTGCGCACGCGCTCGACCTCGCCAGCTCTCGCAGCCTGGCGCGCATCCTCTCGAGCTCCTGCTCGAGCTCGAACACCTTCTCGACGCCGGCCAGGTTCATGCCGAGCTCGGTGGTCAGCTCCTGGATCCGGCTCAGCCGCTCGAGGTCCGTCTCCGAGTACAGCCTCGTGTTGCCGCTCGAGCGCTCCGGCGTGATCAGCCCGCGGGTCTCGTAGAGCCGCAGCGTCTGCGGGTGCATCCCGGCGATCTCCGCCGCGACCGAGATCATGTACACGCCGCGCGCGCGCCGGGGCGTGCCCGAGCCGTCGCGTCCGCGCCTCTGTCCGCGCGCGGCGGCCATCACGACCCCCGCGCCGTGAACAGGCGCTCGCGCGGGTTGCCGTCCATCACCTGGGCGAGCTCGTCGACGACCTGCTTCTGGCGCCCGGTGAGCGACCGCGGCACGTCGATCACGAAGCGGTAGTGGATGTCCCCGCGGCCCTTTCCGTTCACGCGAGGCGGACCCTCGCCGCGCAGGCGCTGGACGGTCCCGTGCTGCGTTCCCGCGGGAACCCGGATCCGCTTGGTGCCGGAGAGGGTGGGAACCTCGACGGTGGCGCCGCGGATCGCCTCGACGATCGTGATCGGGACGTCGACTTCCAGGTGGTCGCCGCGGCGGCGGAAGATCGGCGACTCGCCCACGCGCGTTATCGCGTAGAGGTCGCCCGGCGGCCCACCGCGGCGCCCGGCTTCTCCCTTCCCGGCCAGCCGCACCCGGCTGCCGTCGCGAACGCCGGCCGGGATGTTGACCTTGTAGCGCTTGATCTGGCGCGTCTGCCCGCTGCCGCTGCAAGTCGGGCACGGGTCCTTGATCTCGGTGCCGGTCCCGCCGCACTGGGGGCAGGGATGCGAGATCGAGAAGAGGCCCTGGCCCTCGCTGACGACGCCGCGGCCCTGGCAGCGCGAGCAGACCGTCGGCGACGTTCCGGGCTTCGCGCCCGTGCCGCCGCAGGTCGGGCAGGGCGCCGAGACCGGCACGGTGACCGGCACCTGCGCGCCCTCCATCGCCTGGTCGAACGAGATGTGGACTTCGGTCTCGAGGTCGCGGCCGCGCTCGGGCCGGTTGCCCGCGCGCCGCCCGGCGCCGGGCGCGCCGGAGCCGAACAGGTCGGAGAGGATGTCCCCGATCCCGCCGAAGCCGCCGAATCCGGGTGCGCCCGTCCGGAACGAGCCCGGGTCGAAGCCGCCGAAGATCCCGCCACCCGAGTCGTACTGCTTGCGCTTCTCGGGGTCGGACAGGATCGAGTAGGCCTGCTGGATCTCCTTGAACCGCTCCTCGGCGCTTTGGTCGCCCTGGTTGCGGTCGGGGTGGTACTTGCGCGCGAGCTTGCGGTAGGCCTTCTTGATCTCGTCCTCGGAGGCCTTCTTGTCGACGCCGAGGACCTTGTAGGGATCCTGGACGGCGGGCATTACGCGCTCACCACCACGCGCGCCGGGCGGATCACGGTGTCGCCCAGGCGGTAGCCCTTCTCGACCACGTCGAGGACCACACCGGCCTCGGCGCCGTCCTCGGATCGCGTGGACAGCGCCTCGTGGAACGTCGGGTCGAACTGCTCGCCCTCGGGCTCGAGCGTCGAGACGCCCTCGCGCGCGAGCACGCCGTTCAGGTCGCTCAGCACGAGCCGCACGCCCTGCGCCAGCGCGGAGTCGCCGTCGGCCGACGCCAGCGCGCGCTCCAGGTTGTCGATCACGGGGAGCAGGTCGCGCACCAGGCCGATCTTCGCGCGCGCACCGGCGGCCGCCATGTCCTTCGCGGCGCGCTTGCGGTAGTTCTCGAAGTCCGCCTGCGCCCGCTGCGCGAGCTGGAGGTACTCGTCGCGCTCCGCGGCGAGCTTCGCGAGCGGATCCTCCTCCGTCTCCTCCTCGACCTCGACCTCGGCGGGCGCGGGGGGGTCAGCAGGCTCGGTCCCGTTCGAGGCGGCGTCGGCGGCGGCCTCGCCGGCCGCCGCCGTCTCCTCCTCGGTCCGCGCGCGCTCCTCCGCCTGCTCGGCGGTCTCAGGCCGCCCGTCGGCGGCCCGGTCCTTGCGCTTCGGCTTGGTCACGAGGACTTGCCCTCACCGTCCACGACCTCGGCGTCGACAACCTCGTCCTCGCCCTCGGGCGCGGCGCCGTCACCGGCTCCGTTAGCGCCCGCGCCGGACTCGGCCTGCGCCTGGGCGGCCTGTGCGTACATCTGCTCCGAGACCTTGTGGAAGGCCTCCTGGAGCGCCTGCGTCTTGGCCTGGAGCTCGGCCGCGTCCTCGGACCCGAGCGAGTCGCGGATGTCCTTGATCGCCGCCTCGATCGACTCCTTCGACTCCTGGTCGACGGCGTCGCCCAGCTCGCCGAGCTGGCGCTCGGCCTGGTACGCGGCGTTCTCGGCGTTGTTCCGTGCCTCCACGATCTCGCGCTGGCGGCGGTCCTCCTCGGCGTGCGCCTCGGCGTCCTTGACCATCCGCTCGACCTCGTCCTCGGAGAGACCGGAGCCGGCCTTGATCTCGATCTTCTGCTCCTTGCCCGTCCCGAGATCCTTCGCCGAGACGTTGAGGATGCCGTTCGCGTCGATGTCGAACGTCACCTCGATCTGCGGCATCCCACGGGGGGCCGGCGGGATCCCGGTCAGCTGGAACTTGCCGAGCGACTTGTTGTGGGCGGCCATCTCGCGCTCGCCCTGGAGGACGTGGACCTCGACGCTCGGCTGGTTGTCCTCGGCGGTCGAGAAGACCTCCGACTTCCGGGTCGGGATCGTCGTGTTGCGCTCGATGAGCTTGGTCATCACGCCGCCCTTGGTCTCGATGCCGAGCGTGAGCGGGGTGACGTCGAGCAGGAGCACGTCCTTGACGTCGCCGGCCAGGACGCCCGCTTGGATCGCCGCGCCGACGGCGACGACCTCGTCCGGGTTGACGCCCTTGTGGGGGTCCTTGCCGGTGAGCTCCTTCACCTTCTGCTGGACCGCGGGCATGCGCGTCATGCCGCCCACGAGCACGACGTGGTCGATGTCGTTGCCGGTCACGCCCGCGTCCTTCATCGCCTGCTTGGTCGGATTGACCGTGCGGTCGAGTAGGTCGGCCGTCAGCTCGTTGAGCTTCGACCTCGTCAGGCGCTGGTCGAGGTGCTTCGGCCCAGAGGCGTCCGCCGTGACGAACGGCAGGTTGATCTGCGTCTCCTGCGTGGTCGAGAGCTCGACCTTCGCCTTCTCCGCGGCCTCGTACAGGCGCTGGAGGGCCATCTTGTCCTGCGACAGGTCGATGCCCTGCGACGCCTTGAACTCCTTCACGAGCCAGTCGACGATCGCCTTGTCGAAGTTGTCGCCGCCCAGGTGGTTGTCACCCGAGGTCGCCTTGACCTCGAACACGCCGTCGCCGATCTCGAGCACCGACACGTCGAAGGTGCCGCCGCCGAGGTCGAAGACGAGGATCGTCTGATCCGACTCCTTGTCGAGGCCATAGGCCAGCGACGCGGCGGTGGGCTCGTTGATGATGCGCTTTACGTCGAGCCCGGCGACCTTGCCGGCGTCCTTCGTCGCCTGGCGCTGGTCGTCGTTGAAGTACGCAGGGACGGTGATGACCGCGCTGTCGACCGTGTCGCCGAGGTAGGCCTCGGCGTCGGTCTTCAGCTTCTGGAGGATCATCGCGCTGATCTCCGGCGGGGAGTACTGCTTGCCGCCCGCCTCGACGCGCGCGTCGCCGTTCGGGCCGCTCACGACCTTGAACGGGACGATCGTCTCCTCCTCCTTCACCTCCGCGTGCTTGCGGCCCATGAAGCGCTTGATCGAGAAGACCGTGTTCTCTGGGTTGGTCACCGCCTGGCGCTTGGCCACGGTGCCGACAAGGCGCTCGCCGCCCTGGGTGAACGCCACGACGGAGGGCGTCGTACGGGCGCCCTCGGCGTTCTCGATCACGACGGGATCGCCGCCCTCGAGAATCGCCATGCACGAGTTGGTCGTCCCCAGGTCGATTCCGATCGTTCTAGCCATATCTGCTCCTTGTCTCTGCTTCTACGAAAAGCTCTAAGAAATCTAAGCCTTCTTTTAGCAGATCCTGCGGTGCGTGCCAACCCTCGGGTCGGTCCGATGGCCCATGTAGCCGGGGGTCTAGGCAGAGATGCCGTCCCAGCCACCCTCACCCCTCCGGCAGCGGTCGCGGCGGGCGGAGCCTCGGCGCGACCTCGACCGCGACGATCGACGCCATGATCAGCGCCGCGCCGCTCCAGGCGAGCGCGGAGAGACGGTCGCCGTCGATCGCCCAGCCGAAGAGGCCGGCGAATGCCGGCTCGGTGGCGAGAATGAGTGCCGTCCGGGCGGGCGGCGCGTGACGCTGGGCGTAGGTCTGGACGAAGAACCCCACGGCGCTCGCGATCACGGCTGTCACGACGAGCGCCGACCAGACCGAGCCGCCGCGGGGGACGGCGAGGTCGCCTGCGACGGCCGCGACCGCCAGGCAGAACGTCCCGCACACCCCCAGCTGCACGGCTAGCAGGGCCCCGGGGTCGTGCGCGCGCGCGAAGCGACCCGTGACGAGGATGTGGGCGGAGAAGGCCACCGCGCAGAGGAGCTCGAGGCCGTCGCCGTCCGCGTGCAGCCCGTGGCTGCCGGAGAGGAGGTAGAGGCCGCCTCCCGAGACCAGAGCGGCGCACCAGGCCGACGCTCCGACCCGCTCGCGCAGGACGAGCGCGCCGAGCAGCGGCGTGATCACCACGAAGAGCCCCGTGATGAAGCCCGCGTTCGACGCGCTCGTGTGCTGGAGCCCGACCGTCTGGAAGACGTACCCGGCAGTGAGGAACGCGCCCATGGCGAGCCCCGCTCGCCGGCCCTCCGGGGACAGCTCGCGCAGGCGGCCACGGAACAGTGCGGCCACGAGGAGGGCCGCGGCGAGGAAGCGGTAGCCGAGGAACGTCATCGCGGGCAGGCGGTGGACGGCGTCCCGGACCATCGGGAAGGTCAGGCCCCAGACCGCGGCGACGCCGACGAGCGCCGCCTGTGCCCGACGCGCTCGCCGGGTCACGAGCGCGCAGTAACCGCGCGCCCGTACGGGCAGAGGTCGAGCAGCGGGCACTCCCGGCACCGAGGCGCGCGGGAGGTGCACGTCCGGCGACCGTGGCGTATCAGCCCGACGTGGATCTCGTACGCGTCGCCCGGGTCAGTCAGGCGCAGGAGCTCGTCGTGGGCCTCGTCGAACGACGCTCCCGGCCGGAACAGCCCGAGCCGGCTGCCCACGCGGTACACGTGCGTGTCGACCGGCACGTCGTCCCGCCCGTACGAGAACAGCAGCACGCAGGCCGCGGTCTTGCGGCCCACGCCGGGCAGCTCGCAGAGCGCGCGCCGGGCCTCGTCGAGCGGAGCGTCCTCGAGCCACCTCAGGTCGTCGCCCTCGAGCGCGCGGAGGATCTCCTGGATGCGTACCGACTTCGTGGGCCCGAGCCCTCCCGGCCGGATCGCCTCCTCGACCTCGCCAACCGGCGCGTCGCGCAGCTCGTCCCAGCTCGCGAAGCGCTCGCGGAGCCGCGCGTACGCGACGTCCCGGTTCCGGTCGTTCGTGTTCTGGGACAGGATCGTGAGGATCAGCTCGTCGACGGGCGCGCGATGTGCCCGCGGGACGGGGCGTCCGTAGGCCGCGCGGAGCCGGTCGCGGATCGCGCGCAGCCGGCGCGGCGTGGCGGGCTTCCAGGCGGCGGCGTTTCCGCGGGAACGTCGGGCGGTGGGCACGTACTGAACCGTATGCGGCCGATCGTGTAGACACCAGCCATGGCCGAGATCGAGGAGCGGACAGCGGAGATAGCCGGCACGCAGGTGTTCCTGCGCGAGGCCGCGCGCCAGACCGCCGCGCCGGTCCTCTACCTGCACGGCGTGCCGACAAGCGGCGCCGACTGGATCCCGTTCCTCGAACGCACGGGCGGCATTGCGCCCGACCTGCCCGGGTTCGGCCGCTCGGCGAAGTCGGGCGGCTTCGACTACTCGATCCCGGGCTACGCGGAGTTCCTCGCCGCCCTTGTCGAGGACCTCGGGCTCGAACGGCTCTCCATGGTCGTCCACGACTGGGGCGGCGTCGGACTCGCGCTGGCGCAGGAGCGTCCCGCGCTTGTCGATCGGCTGGTGGTAATCGACTGCGTGCCGTTGCTGCCGGGCTACCGGTGGCACCGCACGGCGCGCATCTGGCGCACGCCGATCGCAGGAGAGCTCCTCATGGGCTCGACCACCCGCTTCACCGCCCGCCGGGCGATGCGGATGAGCGGTGCGCTGCCGGAGAACGTGGTCGACGACTGGGTGGACAAGGCATGGCTTGCGCACTTCGACCACGGGACCCAGCGCGCGATCCTGCGCCTCTACCGGTCGGCCCCGCCACCGGTGCTCGAGCGGGCCGGCGAGCGGCTGGGCGAGCTCCGCGGGCCTGCTTTGGTGGTCTGGGGCGACCGCGACCCGTTCCTGCCGACGAAGTTCGCTCACGCGTATGGCGAGGCGCTCGGCGGAGCCGCGCGCGTCGAGATCGTCGAGAGCGCCGGGCACTGGCCGTGGCTCAACCGCCCCGAACTCGTCGATGAGATCGCCGCCTTCCTGACCGGCGCCTGAGCACGGCCCGCACCGAGATGCTCGGCGCGGGCTCCGCTCGTTAGCCTTCCGGGGCGTGGGGAGCCCGCTTCCGGCAACCGCGCCGGCGCCGGCGGGAACGAGGGGCATGCGGTTCCGCTGGCTTCCTCCGGCGGCCGCCGAACGCCTTGAGACGCGACCGTCGATCTGGTGGCGCGCAGCGCCCGCGGCCATCGCAGCCGCGGTGGCGATCGCCTACCTCGCGGCGGCGCCGCGGACGGTGGACCTCGCCGCGAGCGTCTACCGCGCGCGGCTGTTCGACTACGCCGGATTCACGATCTGGAACTCCCAGTGGTACACGGGCCACTACACGCTCGGCTACAGCGTGCTGTTCCCGCCGCTGGCCTGGCTGCTCGGGCCGCTGGTAGTCGGCGCGATCTCCTCGGTCGCGGCCGCGGCGATCTTCGAGCCGCTCGCCCGCGCCCACTTCGGGCCCGGGGCGCGCTGGGGCAGCCTCTGGTTCGGGCTGGCCGCCACGACCTCGCTGATCTCGGGCCGGATCCCGTTCGCGCTCGGCGTGGCGCTCGGGCTGGGATCGCTGCTGGCGTTCCAGCGCGGCCGCCTGGTGCTGGCTGTCGCACTCGGCCTCGGCTGCTCGCTCGCGAGCCCCGTTGCCGGCGCCTTCCTCGCGCTCGCCGCGCTCGTGCACGTGCTGCGCGGCAGGCGCGGCTCTGGATCGGCTCTGATCGCCGTCGCGCTCGGGCCTCCCCTGCTCCTCGCCGCGCTCTTTCCCGAGGGTGGCCGTGAGCCGTTCGCACGCACCGCCTTCGCACCGATTCCCGCGATCGCGATCGTCTGCATCTACCTGCTCTCGCGCCGGGACAACGCGCTGCGCATCGGCGCCGCCCTCTACGCGCTCGCCGCCGCCGCGGCCCTGCTCGTGCACTCGCCGATGGGCGGCAACGTGATCCGGCTCGGCCAGCTCGTCGGCGGCCCGCTCGTGGCGTGCGCGATCCTTGCCGGAGACCGCGTCCCGCGTCTCACGGTCCGCCGCGGCGCCATCGGCGGCCTCATCGCGGTCCTGCTGCTCGGCGGCCTGGCCGTCTGGCAGTGGTCGCCGGCGATCAGGGACGTGAAGAAGGCCTACGGCGACCCCTCCGCGCAGGCCTCCTACTACCGCCCGCTCCTCGGCTTCCTTTTCCGCGCCGATCCGGCTCGCGCCCGCGTCGAGATCCCGTTCACCCGGAGCCACTGGGAGGCCGCCGAGGTGGCGCCGCACTTCCCGCTCGCGCGCGGCTGGGAGCGCCAGGCCGACATCGGCCGCAACGGGCTGTTCTACGACGGCGTCCTGAACGAGGTGACGTACGCGACCTGGCTCACCGAGCGCGGGGTGGCGTTCGTCGCGCTGCCCGACGCGAAGCCCGACTACAGCTCCTACGCCGAGCGCGGCCTGATCGAGAGCGGGCTGCCCTACCTCAGGCTCCGCTGGCGGTCCCGCCACTGGCGCGTCTACGAGGTCACCCTGCCGCACCCAATGGTCGTGGCCAGGGGGAACGCCTCGATGACGCTGGAGCACCTGACCGTCGACCACATGACTCTGAACGTGCGCCGCCCCGGCACGGCAACGGTGCGCGTCCAGTGGTCGCCCTACTGGCGGGTGGCGAACGGCTGCGTGGAGCGCGACGGCGAGTGGACCCGCGTCCTCGCGCGACGCCTCGGACCGCTCCGCCTGCGCATGAGCTTCACCCTCGACCGCGTGCTTTCGCACGGCCGCCGCTGTGGCTGATCGCGATCGGACAACGCCCGCCCAAACGATTGCCGCGGGCAGTGCGCTCGTTATAGGGTTTTCACACCGGTGACTCGCACGTGGTACTGGAGCAGCCGTTGGCTACCCCGGGGGTGGGTGGACGCCCTGCGCCAGCTCACGCTGTTCGCCGGCGCGTACTACGCGTACCGGATCGTGCGCGGGATCGTGGACGGGCAGACCACCGTCGCGTTCGACCACGCGCGGTCGATCGTCGACATCGAGAAGGGCGTCGGCCTGTTCTTCGAGCCGGGGCTGCAGCACTGGGCGCTCGGCCGCCCGTGGCTCATCGATGCGGCGGACTGGTCGTACGTGAACTCCCACTTCCTGGTCACGACGACGTTCCTGATCTGGCTCTACCTCGCCCGCAACCGCGCCTTCTATTTCGTGCGCAACATGTTCATGGTGGCGATGGCGCTGGCGCTCGTCGGCTACCTCGTGTTCCCGGCCGCACCGCCGCGCCTGCTCCCCGAGTGGGGCTTCACCGACACGGTCACGAACGCCGTCGGCCAGTCGCAGGCCAACACGGCGAAGCTCCTCTTCAACCCGTACGCGGCGATGCCCAGCATGCACGTGGCGTTCGCACTGATGATCGCCATCCCCGCGATCAAGGTGACGGCCACTCGCGCGCTGCGGTACGTGTGGGCCTTCTACCCGGCGTTCGTCACGCTGGTCGTGATGGTGACCGCCAACCACTTCTGGCTCGACGCGGCGGGCGGCCTCCTCGTCGCGACGATCAGCGCCTACGCGGCGTACGCGGTGTTCGGGCGAGCCAGACCCGAGGCCTGGGCCTGGAACACCGGACCCACGCCCGCCGAGGCCCCGGCTTGAGCCCAGAGCCTCCGGCGGCTCCGGGCCGCGCGCCGGAAGGGGCCGATCCGGCATCTGCATCGGCGGTGCGCCCCCGGCTCCGCCGCGCGTCCGAGGTACGCACCGCCGCCGACGTGCGGACCCTCGCCCGCAACCGCCTGATCGAGTCCCGCCTGACCCCGAACGCGATCTCGGTCACGGGGTTCTTCCTGAACGTCGTGGCGGCCGTGCTGGTCACGCAGCGCCTCTTCTTCCTCGCGGGCCTGGCGTTCATCGTGGGCTCGGTGATGGACACCCTCGACGGCCGCTACTCGCGGATGTCGGGCAAGGGGACGGCGTTCGGCGCGTTCCTCGACTCGACGCTCGACCGCGCGGAGGAGGGGATCGTCCTGGCGGCCGTGGCGGCCTACTTCTCGAAGCGCGGGGACGACCTGGCCGTGGCGGCGGTGGTGATCACGGTTCTCGGATCGCTGATGGTGAGCTACACGGACGCGCCCGGTCCGGGTAGTTATCCTCTCGATCGGACTGCTGTTCGCGAGGGGAGCTTCGTTGGGCGTTTTCCACCTGCTCGCCCCGGCGATATACGTGATGGCGGTCCTGACTACTTTCACGGTCGTGCAGCGCGTGTTGCACGTGCGCAGGGCGTTGAACAAGGCCGATCGCGGCCTAGCCACACCCCCGGCGTAACCAGCAAGGGCCGCCGGGTTGGAATACCCTGGCGGACCCCGGGCACGCCTCGCCTGGGCCAACTGCAGGAGGAACGAGCAACGTGACAGACACCCTTACCAACGGCGCCTCGCGCTACCAGACCGACGAGGTGCGCGTTGCCATCGTGGGCGTGGGCAACTGCGCAAACAGCTTCGTCCAGGGCGTCGGGTACTACCGCGACGCCGACCGCTCCGAGCGCGTGCCCGGCCTGATGCACGTCGACCTCGGCGGCTACCACGTCTCCGACATCAAGTTCACCGCGGCCTTCGACATCGACTCAGAGAAGGTCGGCAAGGACCTCTCCGAGGCGATCTGGGCCGGGCAGAACAACACGATCAAGTTCGCCGAGGTCCCGCACATGGGCGTCCCGGTCCACCGCGGCATGACTCACGACGGCCTCGGCAAGTACCTCAAGGAGAAGATCCAGAAGGCGCCCGGGGAGACCGCCGACATCGTCTCGATCCTGCGCGAGACCAAGACCGACGTCGTCGTCTCCTACCTCCCGGTGGGGTCGGAGCAGGCCACGAAGTGGTACGTCGAGCAGGTGCTCGAGGCGGGCTGCGGCTTCGTGAACTGCATCCCGGTGTTCATCGCGAAGGAGGACTACTGGGCCAAGCGCTTCCGCAAGGCGGGCATGCCGATCGTGGGCGACGACATCAAGTCCCAGGTCGGCGCCACCATCGTCCACCGCCAGCTGGCGCGGCTGTTCGCCGACCGCGGCGTGAAGATGGTCCACACCTCGCAGCTCAACGTCGGCGGCAACATGGACTTCTACAACATGCTCGAGCGCGAGCGGCTGGAGTCCAAGAAGATCTCGAAGACGAACGCCGTCACCTCGATCATGGACGAGGAGCTGCCGGCGGATGATGTCTACATCGGCCCGTCCGACTACGTCCCGTGGCTCACCGACCGCAAGTGGGCGCACATCCGCGTCGAGGGCCAGGCGTTCGGCGACGTCCCGCTGAACGTCGAGATGAAGCTCGAGGTCTGGGACTCCCCCAACTCTGCGGGCATCGTGATCGATGCCGTGCGCTGCTGCAAGCTGGCTCTGAACAACGGCATCAGCGGTCCGCTGGTGGAGCCCAGTTCGTACCTGATGAAGTCGCCTCCGGTCCAGGTGCCCGACCCGGTCGCCCGCGACAACACGGAGGCGTTCATCGCCAAGTACGGCGGGCGCCCCAAGCTGCCGGGCACGGCGAAGATCAGGACCACCGAGAAGGTCTAGCGCTCCCGCGGAGCCTGCTCACGCCAGCGGGGCGAGCGTAGACTCGCGCCCGTGCCGGACGAGCGCTTCTCGATCGCCCAGGTCACGCCGCACGCCTGGGAGCAGCACCACGAGGTCAACCGGTTCGTCGAGCAGCTCTCGGACGACCTCTGCTCGCGGGGCCACCGCGTGGTCGTCGTCGCGCCGTCGGACTCGCGCGAGCTGATCCGAGAGTCGCGCGACCGGATCAAGCGGGCGTCTCACCGCCCCGAGGCCGTGTTCGGACCCGAGGGATGCGCCTCCGTGCTTGCGGTCGGTCAGAGCCTGCCGGCCCGGCGCGGCGGCTCGGTGGCGGTGCCGCTCGACGTGTCGCGCTCGATCGAGAGCCTCTTCGAGGGGCCGGCGTTCGACTTCGTCCACGTGCACGAGCCGTTCGCGCCGAGCGCCGCCTCGGCCGCACTCCGGCACTCGCGGGCGCTCAACGTCGGCACGTTCCACTCGGCCACCGAGCGCGTGCTCTCCACCCAGGTGGCGCGCCGGCTCGTGAGCCTCCTGTTCGGCCGCCTCGACGGGCGCACCGCGAGCTTCGCGGCGACGCGCGATCTGCTCGCCCGCTACTTCCCGGGCGACTACCGCGTGATCCAGCCCGGCGCCGAGCTCGTCCCGCGACCGCACACCGAGGAGGAGCGCGAGCTGGTGGAGATCCTCTACGTGGCGGAGGAGGAACGGGCAGCCATGCGCCTCTTCCTGCGGGCGCTGCGGCGCCTCCCGCCGCACCTCCCGTGGCAGGCCACGGTGTGGTCGCGGGAGTCGAGGCCCGAGCCGGCGGTGCCGCTCGCTCGTCCGATACGCGACCGCGTGCGCTTCACCGGCCCGACCGACGGCTCCGAGGCCCAGCACCTCTCGCGGGCCGACATCGTCGTCGTGGCCTCCTCGGGCATCGCCCCCGCCCCGCAGCTGCCGTTCCGCGCGATGGCTGGAGGCGCCGTACCGGTCGCATCCAGGCTGCCGCAGTACGAGGAGGCGCTCGCGGACGGCGACCGGGGGCTCCTGTTCGAGCCGCGCGACACCGACACGCTGGCGGCCCAGCTCACCCGCCTGATCGAGCAGCGCGACCTCCTCCGCGACTTCCGCAAGCGGATCGAGGCGCTGCATCCCCAGCTCGAGTGGTCGCGCGTGGGCGCGGAGTTCGACGAGCTCTACCAGGAGATCGCCGCGCGGCGGCACAGCACACGCAACGGAGCGGTCCGGCAGCGGCTCGCGGCGCGGCCGCTGATCCACGTCGACCTCCACATGCACACCGACCACTCGCACGACTGTGCCACTCCCGTCGACCGGCTGCTCGAGACGGCGAAGGAGCGCGGCCTCGGAGCGGTGGCGATCACGGACCACAACGAGATCTCGGGCGCGCTCGAGGCACGCGACCGCGCCGACGGCATCAAGGTGATCGTGGCCGAAGAGGTCAAGACCGCCGACCAGGGCGAGGTGATCGGCCTCTTCATCGAAGAGCTGATCCCACGAGGGCTGACGCTCGCGGAGACGATCGCCGAGATCAAACGGCAGGGCGGGCTCGTGTACGTGCCGCATCCGTTCGACCGTATGCACGCGGTGCCCGACTACGAGCACCTTCTCGGCGTCGTGGAGGACATCGACGCGATCGAGATCTTCAACCCGCGCGTGGCGATGAAGTCCTTCAACGAGGAGGCCGCGCGCTTCGCCGCCAAGTACCGCATCCCCGCCGGGGCGGGCTCCGACAGCCACGTGCCGCAGGGGCTCGGCTCGGTGAAGATCGCGATGCGCGACTTCGACGGGCCGGACGAGTTCCTCGAGTCGCTGCGCGACGCGGACATCATCCGCAAGCGGCAGAGCCTGCTGTACGTGCAGGCGCTCAAGTTCATCCAGACGAAGGCGCCGGGAGCGGCGCCGCGGGCACGGACGAGGCGCACATCCCGGGCAGCAGGCGGCCGCAGCACGCGCAAGCGCGCTGCCCGCGCGGGCCGGAGGCGAGGCAACAAGTGATGCACGCGAGAGGACAGCGATCGCAGCCGTCAAAAACCCGCCGCTGGATGCCGGCCACGGATGACGAGATCCGCGAGAAGTACCTCGAGCGGGCGATCAGGGAGCTGAACCAGCTCACGCGGGAGCTTCAGGAGTGCGACCTATGCCCGCGCGGGCAGCTGATGCCGGTGCTCGGCTCCGGGCACCCCCAGGCCGACATCTTCCTGCTCAAGTACGCGCCGACCAAGGCGGAGATCGAGGAAGGCGTGGCCTTCTACGGGCGTGCCGGCTCCGCGCTGATGAAGAGCTTCAAGCGGCTGGGGATCGACCCGCTGACGGTGTACGGGACGCTGTGCGTGAAGTGCCCGGTGCCGGACACCGAGCTCGCGGCACCTGAGTGCCGGGCCCGGCTGCTCGGCGAGCTGGCGATCGTGCAGCCGCGGATCGTCGTGGTGATGGGGGAGGAGGCGCTCCAGGAGCTGAATGAGCTGGACGTGCCGCTCGGCAGGCCGGTCGAGGCAACGCCCGGGGAGATCCAGAAGCTCACGCCGGCGTGCGACGCCCTGTACGTGCCGGACATCGACTCGGCCCTCGACGAGGATTCGTCGAAGCGCGAGTTCTGGGACGCCTTTCGCGCGCTCGGCGACTGGTACGCGGCCTTCCCGCCGTACTGAGCCGGGCGGCTTAGCGCGAGACGGGCGGCTCGGCCCAAACCGACTTGCACGGCCCCTCGAACGGACCGTTACGGGAACGTGACGCGCAGTCCTTGTACTTGGCGCGTTCGCGCCGTTGGTCGGATAACGGCCGCATATCGCGCGAAATTCGACCAACCCCCCGGCACGCGCGAACGAACGACTACGGAATGCGACATCCGTAACGGTCCCGTACCAACCTCCCTCTTCGTAGCCAATCTGAGCCGTGCGCAGTCTCGAGACCGCCCAAGGGTCTGTCCGGTCGGCACTGCGGAGGTCCCGGACGACCTAATGGTGCCAGGCGGTTGGCGGCCGGGATGGCCTCCGGCACTGGCGCGTAGCGCGGCTCGCGCTCGCAACTACGACTTCGGCTCGAGCGGCGCCGCCGGGCGGCCGCCGAGCACCACCGCCAGTGCCACCGGCAGCACGAGCGCGAGCCCCGCGATGATCAGCGCCGCCACGGCGAACAGGCCGTGGTGG
Source organism: Actinomycetota bacterium (assembly GCA_005885165.1). Classification (GTDB taxonomy): domain Bacteria; phylum Actinomycetota; class Thermoleophilia; order Solirubrobacterales; family Thermoleophilaceae; genus AC-37. Next base: position 3,299 of record VAXR01000012.1, on the reverse strand, counting down.
AAGTGGACAGCCGGCTCGAGCAGCGCGAGCACGACCGCGGCGGCGACGGCGCAGCCTCCTCCCCACGAGCCCAACTCGACCAGCCGCTCACGGAGCCGCGGGTGTGGCGCCGCCCGCTCCCGGGCGGAGGCCGCGACCGACGCGATCCCGGCCGCCCACGCCACGGCCACGAGGAAGCCGCCGACCACGTCGCTTGGCTGGTGCGCGACCAGGGCGACGAGCCCGACGCCGACCACGGCCACGTAACTCGAGGCGATGAACGCAACCCAGAGGCGCCAGATGCGCGGCGCCGCCAGAACGGTGACAAGCGCCAGCGACATCGTCGCCGTTGCGTGGCCGCTCGGATAGGCGCCGCTCACGATTCGCTCCGACTCCCCGCCAAGCGGGTCCGCCAGCGCGAGCAACGGCTTCAGCACGCTCGTCGTGACGTTGGCGCCCACGAGGATGCCCGCGGCCGCCAGCGCGAGGTCGCGCCTGCCGCGTCGCAGCGCGTACAGGATCGCCGCGGCGCCGACGAGCGCCATCGTGGCGATGCTCACCGACTCGACGGCAACGTGCAGAGCCGCGTGCGCCCGCTCCCAGCGAGGCCCGCTGACATCGCGCGGCAGCGCGCCCTTGTCGAGCCGCAGCCCCCAGCGCGTACCGAGGGCGACCACGTAGACCGCCGCGCAGGCGAGCACGGCGAGGATCGCGAGATTCGACAGCCGGCGTGAGGTCGCCATCCACTCATCTTGCCGCGCCCTTTGAACGGCGTCTAAGACGCGCATCGGAGTAATGTCGGGGCAGACGAGAGGAGGAGATTCATATGGCCGAGAAGGCGGACGTCCTGGTGGTCGCCAACCGCACGGCCGGGTCCCCCGAGCTCCTCGCCGCGCTGAAGGAGCGGGCCGCGCAGGGGCCGGTCAAGTTCCATCTCCTGGTCCCGTCGACGCCCCACGGCGTGGCCTGGGCGGCAGACATGCACTCCGGCGGCTCCGAGGCGGAGGAGCACGTGCGCCTGGCGGTCGAGCGGCTCCGCTCGGAGGGCCTCGAGGTGGACGACGGGAAGGTCGGCGATCCGGACCCCGTGGCGGCTGTCGAGGACGCGGTTAACTTCCGCGAGTTCGACGAGATCATCGTCTCGACGCTGCCCAAGCACCTGTCGAAGTGGCTGAAGCTCGACCTCCCCCACCGGGTCGAGCGGGTCACCGGAAAGCCGGTCACGCACGTGAGCGCGACCGAGACCAAGGTCGAGGCCTGACCCGCCTAGCGCGGCGGCACGCCTCCGCCCTATAGTCGCGCCCCTGTGGACCTCGAGCCGCACAGCCTCGACCCCGTGATCCAGAGGACCTGCGCCGAATGCGGCGTGGAGCTGACGGACGAGGAGATCCAGGCCTCGATGGAGGCCGGGGACGTCTACCTGTGCTCGGTCCACGCCAGCGAGCAGGTGCCGCTCGATCAGGAGGACGAGGTCGAGGAGTAGCGCCTACCGGGCGCGCTCGAGCAGCGCGACGCACTCGATGTGCGGCGTCTGCGGGAACATGTCGACGGGGCGGACGGTGGCGAGGCGGTAGCCGGCGTCGACGAGCTGGCGCGCGTTCGGGGCGAGCGTGGTGGGGTTGCACGAGACGTAGACGACCCGCTCGGGGTCGGCCTCCAACACCCGCCGCACGACCTTGGCGGACAGCCCCGCGCGCGGCGGATCGAGGACCACGACGTCCGGACGACCGGCCTCCTCGACCAGCGGCCGCAGCGACGTCCGCACGTCGCCCGATCGGAACCGGGCGTTGTCGATCGCGTTGATGCTCGCGTTGCGCTCTGCGTCCGCGACCGCCTCCGGCACTAGCTCGACCCCCCAGACCTCCCCGGCGGCGGTCGCGAGCGCGAGGGAGATCGTCCCGATGCCGCAGAACAGGTCGAAGACGCGCTCGCGCCCGGTCAGACCGCAGAGCTCGGCCGCCGCCTCGTAGAGGCGCTCCGCCATCTCGGTGTTGGTCTGGAAGAAGGCCTCCGATGAAATGCGGAACCGCAGCCTGGCTCCGAGCGCATCGATCTCCTCGTCGATGGCGTCGTCGCCCTTGACCACGACGGTCTCCCCGACCCGCGTGGTCTCCGCCACCCCCGCGCTCGCCGTCCACAGGAAGCTGTCGGCCGGAGCGGCGGCGGCGAGCTCCGCCGTGCGCAGCTCGCCGGCGCTCGTCACCAGACGGGCCTGCAGCTGGCCCGTCCGCCTCCCCTCGCGGACCACCAGGTTGCGCAGCAGGCCGCCGCCGTCGCGCCGGTCCCAGGCCGACAGGCCCTCCTCCTCGCACTACTCCCGGACCCGCTCCCGCAGCTCGTCCGCGCGCTCGGACGCGAGCACGTCCTCCGCGATGGGATCGATCCGATCGAAGCGCCCGGGATGGTGGAAGCCGAGCACGAGCTCCTCGTCGTCATCCGCGCCGAACGAGTACTCGACCTTGTTCCGGTAGCGCCACTGCTCGACGGCCCCCGCGATCTGCTCGACCGGCGGGTCGGCGAAGCCGCCGAGCCGCTGCAGCGCCTCGCGCACCTGTCGCTCCTTCTCCTCCAGCTGCCGCTCGTAGGGGATCACCTGCCACGGCGCGCCGGGGTGCGGCGCGCGCGGCTCCACCCGGTCGGGTGCCGGCTCGAGCAGGTCGACCACCCGCGCCTCCGCGTAGTCGCGCTTCGACTTCGTCACCTCGGCGCGCAGCCGGTCTCCCGGGACCCCACCCCGCACGAACACGACGTAGCCGTCGTGGCGCGCCACGCCGCTCCCGCCGTAGGCGAGCGACTCGATCGAGAGCTCGAGCTCGGCACCGCGCGCGGGGCGCGGCCTGTGAACCTCCGGTGACGCTGCCACGAGCCTATGCTGCCAAGCCTTGGACCTCGAGGCCTGACGCCGCCATTGACTTCGACCCTGGGTCCGGCTTAGACTCGCTTCGGTAGTAGGCACGACGCCTGGGAGGGCGTGTTGGCATTCGTTGGCATTCGGACGCGACCGCGGTTGGACGCAGTCGGGCTATCGCTCGCGCTGGCCCTTGTCATGTCCCTCTCCTCGCCGGGACTAGCGTCGGCCGCCACAAGCGGCGTGGACATCACCGCGACGGAGGGCTCCTCGTTCACGAAGCGGGTGGTGAACCTCCAGGACTGCACGTTCGAGAGCGCGACGATCGATTGGGGTGACGGTACGCCGACATCGGCCGGCGAATTCGAGACCGGCAACCCACCCGGCGTCAAGGGAACCCATACCTACGCGGACGAAGGGACGTACCAGGGCAGCGTCACCTACACGACGGACTGCACGACCAACGGGATCG
>VAXR01000231.1 GCA_005885165.1 Actinomycetota bacterium | reverse complement strand
GGCGACAGGGGGAGCGGGACGGGCAGACACTCGGCAAGCAGGTGGTGAACATCCGGGTCTTTCGCGAAGACGGGCAGCCGGTGACCGTCGGGTTTGCCATCGTTCGAGAGTTCCTTGTGAGGGGCCTGCTCATTGGCTTGGTCGGCGGGTTTTTCCTGGGACTTCCCTTCCTTCTCGACCTGCTCTGGCCGCTGTGGGACGAGCGCAACCAGACGCTGCACGACAAGATCGTGAGCAGCTACGTGATCAAGGCGGACGCGCCGCCCATGGCGGCGCCCGCCTAGCGCCGGGGCAAACCTAGGACCGGCCCCGGGCGTCCTCGATCGTTAGCAGCCCGGTGCCCTCGTGGTCCACCTGGAGCGTCGAGTGCTCGATGTGGAAGCGATCGTGCAGCAGCTGCGTGAGCTCGCGGCGCTTCGCGTGGCAGTCGGTGCCAGCGGCCACGAGCACGTGCGCGGATAGGGCGGGGAAGCCGGACGTCACCTCCCACACGTGGAGGTCGTGCACCTCGGCCACGCCGGGCTGCGCCGCCAGCGCCATGCCGATCTCGTTCGGGTCGATCCCCGGTGGGGCGGCCTCCAGGAACACCCGCCCGGAGGCCTTGAGCAGCCCGTAGGCCGCCCGGAGCATGAGCGCCGCGACGAAGATCGATGCGATCGCGTCGGCGCGGTGGAAGCCGGTCGCGAGGATCACCGCCGCCGCGATCGCCGTGGCTGCGAAGGCGTAAAGGTCGGTGAGGATGTGCTGGAAGCTCCCCTCGACCCCCATGCTGCGGCGGTTGGCCCGCGAGAGCACCCACGTGACGAGTAGGTTCACCGCCACACCCGCGAGCGCCGTGGCGAGCATCGGCCCGCCGTCGACGTGCGGGGCGTGGACGAGCCGGCGCACCGCGTCGTACACGATCAAGAGGGCCAGCACGAGCAGCGTAATGCCGTTGATCTGCGCGGAGAGGATCTCGGCGCGGCCGAGCCCGTAGGTCATCGCGCCCTTCGCGGGGCGGGCGGCAAGCCGTACCGCCACGAGCGACAATCCGATCGCGGCGGCGTCGGTGAGCATGTGCGCGGCATCGGAGAGCAGCGCGAGTGACGAGACGATGATGCCGACGGCCACCTCGACCGCCATGAAGCCCGCGATGAGGCCGAGCGCGAGCGTGAGCTTGCCGGCGTCGGCCTCGGCCGACATCGCCTGCGCGTGGTCGTGGTGGTGCTGAGGCAAGCCGCTCAGGCCACGACCGCGCGCATGTCCAGGACCCGGACCGGCAGATGGGACTCGATCAGCTTCTCGAAGAACGCGACGTCCTCGGGATCGCCGCGCATCTCGGGTTTCGGTCGCTTCGAGATCCTCGTCCCTCCCAGGGGGGAGATCTCAAGGTACTACGGGGGCCAGTCCTCCCGGCTCGGATACGGTCGGCCGGTGCGAGCAATCGGAGGGCGAGCGTGGATCGGCGGGGCGGCCGCCGTGCTCCTGCTCGCCGCCGGCGCGGGCGGCTGCGGCGACAGCCCGCATAAGAGCGCGCCCCGCCCCCCGATCTCAGCGACGCCGCAAGCCGATCCGTCGCGGAAGGCCGCGCGGTCCGTGGAGGCGATGTACCGAGCCTTCGACGGCGTCTACCGCCGCTACGCGCGCGACATCGTGGGCGCCTGCTTCGGCGGGATAGTGGGCGGCACCCAGGCGACGAGGTGCTACGGGCGGATCAGCCGGTACTCGAACCGGCGGCCGACAGCGGGGACGCTCTTCCAGGTCGGCTCGATGGCGAAGACCATCACCGCCACGCTCCTCGCCCTGCGCGTGAACGAGGGCCGCGTGCGCCTCGACGATCCGCTCAGGAGCTACATCCCAGCGCGCGACGGCAGCGCCGACATCCCCGAGTCGCTCTCCCTGCTCGACGCCGCAACCCACCACTCCGGCCTCCCGCGCACGCCGCCGGCGGACGTCTCGAGCCTCGATCAGTACTTCGGCCTCGTCGGCCGCTGCGAGGCCACGCCCGGGTGCGCCCTCGCGCTGCCCGGCGAGCGCTACGCGTACTCCAACTTCGCCTACGGCGCGCTCGGCGAGGCGCTGGCCCGGCATGACGGCTACGCCGAGTCGTCCTACTCGGCCTGGGAGAAGGACGCCCGCGCGAACGTCACGGGGCCGCTGGGGATGGCCCGCACGCGCAGCTGGTTCGGCTGGCGCGCGACCGATCCTCGGACGTTCGACGCGCTGCGCGCGCGGGCCACCGCCGGCGACCCGCCGCGTGAGGCGGTTCCGCCGTACTACCCGCCGGCCCCCTACGCCGACGCGGCCGCCGACATGCTCCGCTGGCTCGCCTACAGCATGGGGGCGAGCGGAACCGCGCGCCTGGCCGCCGCGCTTCCCTTCCTCTACGACTCGCCGCGGCTCGTCCGGCCGCGGGGGGCGGGCGATCCGCGCCATGCCGTCGGGCTGGCGTGGGACATCGACACCTACGGCGACGGGCCCACGAGCACGACCTGCATCTCGAAGGACGGCTCCGCCCGCGGCTTCAGCGCCAACATCGTGTTCGTCAAGGGCGGCGACCGCGGGGCGTTCGTGATGCTGAACTCGAGGCCCGAGCGCGCCACGACTCCGGAGATCGCGAGCGATCTCGTCAACTCGCTCCCCCTTGCGCCGGGCCGGGATCGCCCGGGCGGCCGGTGCGGCGTGTTCGTGCCCTGACAGACCGCCACGGCGACCGGCGCAGCACTCGCGCCCGCGGGAGTACGGTGCCCGTCGATGCGCGGGAGGCTGGGGATGGCGCTCGTGGCGGCAGCGCTGCTTGCCGGCGGGATCGTCACCTCCGCGGCGCACGCCGCCGGCACGTCGTGGCTCATCGGCGCCGCAAAGGTCGACATCACGCCGCCGAGGTTCGACGCGACTCAGGACCTGAAGGACTTCCCCGAGAACGACCCGGCGCGCCAGACGGTCTGCCCGCGCAGCTTCTACAACGGGCACCGGGTCTGGCGCTTCGAGGAGCCGTACCAAGACGCAGCCGGAACCGGCCACTTCACCTACGGCGATCCGAGCGATCCGACCTCACACAGCGATCCCTACTGCGACTACAACCACAACGGCCGCTGGGACGGGATCTACCTGTCGGGCGGCATGGACCACCAGGCCGACCCCGTGAACCCGGTGCACGACCCGATCGACGCACGGGCGATCGCCTTCTCGAACAGGACCAAGACGGTCGTCCTCGTCTCGGTGATCTCGCA
>VAXR01000230.1 GCA_005885165.1 Actinomycetota bacterium | reverse complement strand
CTTCAGCACCACTCCGCGCGAATACCCAGTCGCCGGGACGTAAGTGCCGCCGCCGGTGATCTGGCAGCAGTGGTTGTCGAAGAGGGTGATAAGGGGTGACCCTGGATACACGGTCACGTCGTGCTGCCACTGGAAAGCGGCGCCCTTGGCGAACTTGAAGTTCGAGTGCCTGCCCCCGAGCGTCCACACGATCTTGCCGGTGGCGACGCTCACCTTGTAGACGGCCCAGGTGTTGCGCATGGAGACGACGAACGTTCCGCCGCTGGGCGGATCGATCGCGTTGACGTGGTAGGCGTCCCATGGGAAGCCGTTGGTTGGCACCGTGGCGCGGGAGTCGCCCAAGGGGATGTGATCGAGCGCGTCCCAGGTTCGGATCAGCTTGCCCGTCTTTAGGTCGTACTCCTGCACCGCCGAGTCGATCAGCGCGCCGTTGTACGCGCCGCCGTACTTCCCCAGGTCCATCGGCAGGTTCTTGTTCGCGGTCACCCACGCGTGGCTGCCGCGGATCACCAGCTCGTGAAGCGTGAGGAGCCAGCCGTTTGCGCCTCGCAGCGTGGCAACGGGCCTGTAGTGCTGGTCGACGATCACGTACTTGCCGCGCTCGGTCGCCCCGGTGTTCGTGATGATCCCCTGCCACCATGCGAGGACGGGCTTGCCGTTGTACGTCTGAAGGCTGAGGTTGCCGGCCACTTCGTCCTTCGTCACCGGCTTGAACCAGACCGGCTGAAGGCGGTTGTCGAGGATCAACGGGCCGCTCTGACCCACCATCGGCGGGTAGTTCAGGTCGTAGAAGTTCGTCATCAGGATGTGGCCGGGAGCCAGCTTGGTAGAGGCTGTCGGGGCGTTGGCGCGGACCTTGGGCGGATGAAGCCCCGGCGCCGACACGTAGCTGTAGGCCCCCTTCTTTATGTACGCGCCGATCGGGGCGCCATGCGAGCCCCCGACCGCGAAGTCGAGCCCCACCCACAGCGCCAGGACGAGACCGATGACAGCTGCGAACTGGAGGCGTCGCGTGACCGGCCGCTGATCGCCGGCGACCCTCGGGAGCAGCACGAACGTCGCCAGCGCGGCGGCCGCGGCGAGGCCGGCGGCGATGTAGTAGCCCAGCCGGAAACCCTCCGTCAGCGACTGGCGCACCGCACCTCCGTCCCCGATCAGGTGGCTCGAGCGCGTGGTGGCGAGCGTGATCAGGACCGCGAGGCCGAGGCCGCCGCCGATCTGGCGGGAGGTGTTCACGAGCCCCGAGGCGAGACCCGCCTGGCCCTGCCCTGCGCCCTGGGTGGCGATGATCGTCGAGGGCACGATTGAGAGGGCGATCCCCGCCGCCGTGAGCAGCCCCGGGACCATGACGTACACGACCGAGCTGCCGCCCGTCGCGATCTTCGTGAACAGCAGCAAGCCGACCGTCATCATCATCAGGCCGCCGCCGAGCACAGATCGCGGGCCGAAGCGGCTCACGAGCTTTCCGGCGCTCCGCGCGACGAACATGATCGTCAGCGCCATCGGAAGGAATGTGAGCCCCGCCTTAAGCGGGGAGAGGCCGAGCACCTGCTGCAGGTAGAGCGAGCTCAGGAACCACATCGGGAACAGTGCGGCGCTGAACAGCACCACGATCGTGTTGGCATCCCGAAGCGGCTTGGTCAGCTCCTTGAAGGGGACCAGCGGTGCCGAGGCAACTCGAAGCTCGATCACGCAGAACGCGGCGAGCAGGAGGAGGCCGCCGATGATCGGGCCGAGCGCCTCGGCTGTGGACCACCCACGGAGGCCCCCCTGCACGACCCCGTACACGAGCACGATCTGGCCCAGCGTCAGCGTTACCGCGCCGGCGACGTCGAAACCGGGGCCCTCGCCCATTCTCCGCCGATCGCTCACCACCCTGTAGGCCACCAGTGCCGTGGCGACCGCGATCGGCGGGTTGATCAGCAGGACCCAGCGCCAGTTGATCGCCTCGGTGATGATGCCGCCGAACAGAACCCCCGCGGCCCCGCCGAGCCCGTTCATTGCCGCCCACAGACCGATGGCACGATGAAGCTGCGGCCCCGGCGGGAACGATGAGGTGATGATCGCCAGCGACGAGGCAGCCATGAACGCGCAGCTGAATCCCTGCACCCCTCGCGCGACGATCAGCATCTCCTGACTCCCCGAGGCGCCCCCGGCCAATGAGCTGACGCCGAACAGCACCAGCGCCGAGACGAACACGCGCCGCTGCCCGAGCCGATCGGCCGCCCGGCCGCCGAGCATCAGGAAGCCGGCGAAGGCGATCGCGTAGGCGTCGATGACCCATTGGAGGTCCGCGGAGGAGAAGTTGAGGCTCGACTGGAT
>VAXR01000228.1 GCA_005885165.1 Actinomycetota bacterium | reverse complement strand
GACCAGCCGGGCGGGGGTGACGATCTTCGTTCCCCGTACCTCGACGGCGACCAGCTCGACGTCCGCGCGTGGGCGCGCGACGCGCTGTCGCTCGCCCTGCCGGCGCAGATCGTCTGTCGCGACGAGTGCCGCGGCCTCTGTCCCACGTGCGGCGCGAACCTCAACGAGGCGGGGCCCGACCACGCGCACGAGCGCGCTCCCGATTCGCGCTGGGCGAAGCTCGGCGAGCTCCGTTTCGAGTAGGCGCCTCACCGCTATCCTCACCGCGCCATGGCGGTCCCGAAGCAGAAGCAGTCCCATTCGCGCACGAACAAGCGGCGGTCGCAGCACACCATCACCCCGCCGCGCTTGCGCACCTGCCCGCAGTGCCACTCGCCGCGCCTCCCTCACCGCGTGTGCCCCGTGTGCGGCACCTACCGCGGCCGCGAGGTCACTACCCCGGCCGAGCCCGAGTAGCCTCAAGGACCGTGATCGCGCTCGACGCGAACGGCGCGGACAGGGGACCGCGGAACGTCGCCGAGGGCGGGCGGCGCTCGGGCGTCCCCGTCACGATCTTCGGCCCGGCGGCCGAGCTCGAGGGCTTCGACAACGTCGTCGACGCGCCGGTCGGCATCGCCAACGACGAGGACCCCGCGCTCGCGGTGCGGGCCAAGCCCGACAGCTCGATCGTCCAGGCGGCCCGCGCGGTGAAGGACGGCAAAGCGAGCGGGTTCGTCACCTCCGGCTCGACCGGCGCCGCGCTGGCGGCGGGGCTCTTCCACCTCAAGCGGATGCGCGGGGTGCACCGGCCGGCCGTCGCGGTGCGCCTGCCGGTCCCCGGGCGTCCGGTCCTGATCCTCGACTGCGGGGCGAACGTCGACCAGCGGCCGGAGTGGCTCGTGCAGTTCGCCTACATGGGCGCCGCCTACATGGAGGCGGTGCATGGGGTCGGGCGCGCCCGCGTCGGGCTGCTCTCGGTGGGAGAGGAGGCGAAGAAGGGCACGGAGGAGGTCGTCGACGCGAACCGGATCCTGAGCGACGGCCCGCTCGATTTCGCGGGGAACGTCGAGGGCAACGACATCGCGCGAGGCGAGCTCGACGTCATCGTCACGGACGGGTTCACCGGCAACGTCGCGCTCAAGGCGGTCGAGGGTACGGCGACGATGGTGATGCGCACGGTCAGCGACACCGTCCGCTCGGGCACGATCTCCTCGCTTGGCGGCCTCCTGATCCGGAAGAAGGTGCAGCGGCTGCGCACCGAGCTGAACCAGGACTCCGTCGGAGCGGGGATCCTGCTCGGGCTCCGCGGCGTCGCCTTCGTGACGCACGGCGACGCGACGCCGGTGGGAGTCGCGACCGCGGTGAGGCTCGCCCACCGGGCCGTCGAGGAGCGCGTCGTGGAGCGGACGGAGCGCGCACTCGCCGAGAGCGGCGCGCTTGCGTCTGTGTCCGCGCCCGCTGTTAGCGTCGGGAGCGGGTCATGACCAGGGACGAGGTGTTCGCGCGGGTCCGGGACCACCTGGCCGCCGAGCTCGCGGTGGATGCCGCGTCCATCCACGAGCACACCCGGTTCAAGGAGGACCTGAACGCCGACTCGCTGCACCTCGTTGAGCTGGTGGTCGAGCTCGAAGACTCCTATGGCATCCGCATCCCCGACGACGAGGCCGCCAAGCTGGACACCGTGGGCAAGGTCGCCGACTTCGTGGCCGTGCACGTCCCGCAGGGCGCCAGCTAAGTGGCCCCCGCCGCGAGTACGCGCGCCGGGAACCACTAACACCCTGGACACGCTGCGTTCCCTCCTCGACGAGCTGCCCGAGGATCTCGCGGCGCAGGCGTTCACGCACGCCTCATGGGTCGACCGCCGTGGCGTTCCTGGGCGACGTCGTGCTCAGCCTCGCGATCTCGGACCACATCTTCCCCCGCTTCGAGAACTGGGGCGCGGGACGGCTGACGAAGCTGCGCGCCCAGGCTGTCTCGCGCGGCGCCTGCGCTGACGTCGCGCGCGTCATCCGCGTGCCGGAGCGCCTGCGCGCGGCTGCGCCGCCCGGGGTCGGCAAGAACGCCGAGCTCCTCATCGAGAGCGACCGCATCCTCGCGTCCGTGTGCGAGGCCGTGATCGGCGCCGCCTACCTCGCGTTCGGGATGGCGCGCGTGGCGCCGGCGATCGTCGACGCCTTCGCGGAGCAGATCGAGGACGCCCTCGAGAACCCCGAGGACTACAAGTCGCTCCTCCAGGAGGCGCTGGCGCGCCGCTCGGAGGTCGTCGCCTACCGCATCGTGGAGGCGCGCGGCCCAGCGCACGACCGGAGCTTCGTGGCAGTGGCCGAGGTCTCGGGCGAGGAGATCGGCCGCGGCCGTGGAAAGACGAAGAAGGCCGCCGAGCAGGACGCCGCCTCGCACGCGCTCGAGCACGTCGAGGAGGACTGGCCGCCCGAGCCGGGGGCCGCCGGCTGATGCACCTGAAGCGGATCACCCTGAAGGGCTTCAAGTCCTTCCCCGATCGCACGCGGCTCGACTTCGCGCCCGGCGTGTCGGTGATCGTCGGGCCGAACGGGTCCGGCAAGTCGAACATCACCGACGGCGTCCTCTGGGCGCTCGGCGAGCAGAGCCCGCTCGCGGTCCGCGGGCAGACGATGCAGGACGTGATCTTCGCCGGCGGCCACGGCGTCCACTCGCGCCACGCTGCCGAGGTGGAGGTCGTGCTCGACAACCCCGAGGGCGCGCTCGCCGGCGGCTTCTCCGAGATAGCGATCTCCCGGCGGCTCGAGCGCGACGGCGAGGGCGAGTACCGCCTGAACGGGGCGCGCTGCCGCCTCGTGGACGTCCTCGAGGTGCTCTCCGACACGGGGCTCGGGAGGGAGATGCACTCGGTCGTCTCCCAGGGCCGCGTCGAGGCGATCGTCCACTCCAAGCCGCGCGACCGGCGCCTGCTGATCGAGGAGGCGGCCGGGCTCGGCAAGCACCGCAAGCGCCGCCGCCGAGCGCAGCTCAAGCTGGAGCGGACCGAGGACAACGTGGCGCGCGTGCTCGACGTCGAGCGCGAGGCACGCTCGCGCCTGCGTCCGCTCAAGCGCCAGGCGGAGGCGGCCGAGCTGCACGAACGGCTGCGCAGGCAGTGGCTCGAGGCCCGGCTCGAGCTGCTCCAGGACGCCTGCGCGGCTGCCCTCCGCGACCTCGCGGAGGCGGAGGAGGCCGTCGCGGCGTCCCGCGCCGCCCGCGGCGAGCTCGAGGAGAAGCTCAGGTCGGTTTCCGAGCGGCGCGAGCGCGCGGAGCAGGCGTTCGCCGCGCACAGCACCGCGCGCGAAGCGTTGTCTGCGCGGCTGTTTGCCGCCCGGTCCGCAGCCGAGCGGATCGGCGCGCGGCTCGAGCGGGCCGAGCACCTCGGGCGCCGGGCCAGCGAGCTCGCCGCGCGGCTGCGCCAGGAGCGGGACGCGCTCCGCTCGGATGAGAGCGCCGATCCCGAGGATTCGACCGCCGCTTCCCGCGTGCGGGCGCTCGAGGAGGAGCTCGAACGCGTCGAGGCGCGGCTCGAGGAGCAGGGCGGGCAGGCGCTCGCGAGCCTCAAGGCCGAGCGCGAGTCCGCCGCACGGCAGCTCGAGGAGCTCGATTCCGTGCTCGACGCCCGCCGCCGCGAGCTGGTCGAGGCCGAGGAGGCCGCGGAGCACGCCCGTGCGGCGCGGATCGCGGCCGACCGCGCCGCCGAGGCCGCGGCGGAGCGCGCGGCCACGGCGCGCGCTGAGCTCCTGGCCGCGAAGCGCTTCGTCGCAGCTGCCGGCGGCGCAAGGCCCGGATCCTCCTCGGTCAGGTCCGAGCTTTCGGTGGAGCCGGGGCTCGAGCTCGCCGTCGCCGCGGTCCTCGGCCCGCTCGGCGGGGCCGCTCTCACGACGTCCGTCCCCGAAGCGGCTCGGGTCCTTGACGCGGCGCGGGAGGAGGGCGGCAGTGCCCTGGTGGTGCGGGGTGTGAAGGCGGAGCGGCCTCCGCCCCGGCCGCCGGTCCGGGGGGCAAGGCCGCTGCTCGACTGCGTCGATCCCTCGCCGAGGCTTGGCCTGGCGCTCGAGCGCGTCCTGCACGACGCGTGGCTCGTCTCGACGTTGGAGGGACTTCCGGAGAGGTTCTCGGGCGTGGCCGTAACGCGTGAGGGCCGGGCGCTCTTCGCACGCACCGGAGAATTACGCCAGGCGCCCGCCGGAGGCGAAGAGCGCCTGCTGGCCGAGCAGGGCAGGCGGGAGCGCCTCGCCGCGACTGCAGCGGAAGCGGATCGCGACGAGGCGAGCAACCGCGAGGCCGCCGCTGCCGCTCGGAGTTCGGCCGTGTCAGCGATCGAGCGCCGGGATCGCGCGGAGGGCGCACTGCGCTCGGCGCAGCGCGAGCGCGACGAGGCCGCCGAGGCCGAGCGCCGTGCCGCCTGGCTGATCGAGCGCGGTGGAGGTGGAGAGGCCGGTGGACCCGACGCGGTACGCCGCGCCGAGCTGATCGCGGAGCTGCGCGCCGAGCGCCATCTCGTTGAGGAGTCCGACCGCGCTCGGAGAGAGCGCGCTCGGAGGATCGCGTCGCTCGCGGCGCGCGCCGCTGCGCAGTCGGATCTGGCGACCATGGCCGAGCGGGCCGCGGAGGCGATGCGTGCCGCCCTGACCGCCGTCGAGGCCCGGCGAGAGGCGGCCCTCCGCGAGCTCCAGGCCGACCGGCAGCGCGGCGAATCGACCGCCGCCGAGCTGCGCGCGTGCGCGCGCGAGGAGGCTGAGATCCAGGCCGGTCTCCGCGACGCGGGGGAGACGGTCACCACCGCTGAGGTGCGCGCCCAGCAGGCCCGCGACGGTGCGGCCGAGCTCACGGGCGAGCGCGACGAGGTGGCTGGTGCGCTCGGCCTCGATCCCGTCGAGATGGCTCCGGCTGAGCGGCTCGACGACGAGCGCCGCGCCGAGCTCGAGGCCCGCGTCGAGCGGCTCGCGCGCCGCCGCGAGCAGCTCGGCCCGGTCAACCCGCTCGCCGCGCGGGAGTACGAGGAGGCCGTCGCGCACGTCGAGGACCTCGAGACGCAGAGGTCCGATCTCGAGTCGGCGATCGCCGAGCTGCGCGGCCTGATCCGCGAGACC
>VAXR01000075.1 GCA_005885165.1 Actinomycetota bacterium | reverse complement strand
TCCCGGACCGGACCTACGCGGGGCGAACGTACATCCCCGCCACCGCACCCACATCGACCGGCTTCGAGCTGTTCGGGTACGTCTCGTTCACGCGCGAGCACGAGGGCGCCGAGGCGCGTGACTTCCTGGCGGTCGCCGACTTCACCGACGAGACCGCCGAGGCGAACCCCGACTGGCGGCTCGACCTGAGCGACCAGGAGATCGCCACCTGGCGCGGGCCGCAGGCCCGGCGCGCGGAGATCGCGCTGGTGTGGGGAGTGGCCCTGGAGCACAAGGGGATCGTCGTGACGGCCGAGCTCGGGCCGACCGTCACCGACCAGTGCGCCCTGATCGAAAACCGCTTCACGCTCGTCTCGCTCGACAGCTACACGGGCGACTATCTCGAGGTGAAGCTATGGGGGTCGGACGGCAGTGAGGTCGCGTCGGAGTCCCTCTACGCCGAGGACGAGTGAGCGGGCGGCGGACTACCCGACGCTAGCCGACTCAAGATCAGGCTGGATCAGTGGTAGCGCCTGTGCGCCCGCCGGTAACGCCGCGAGGGGTTCACGGTGCCCTTGAAGATCCCGTTTGTCCCGTTGCTGTCGAGGTAGTTGTTCTTGAACGAGTAGACGCCGCCGTTCGTGCCTCCGTCGATCCCCTCGACACCCACGGAGTTGTTCGTGATCTCACTGTCCCCGACAACGATGATGGCGTCCGTTCCGTTCGTGAAGAGGCCATGGCCTCCCGTTCCGTCTGACTGGGTGAATGCGTCGTGGAGCGCGGTCAGCTTCGGGTTCGTTCCGCCAGTGCCCAACAGCTGTGTCCCGCACCGAGTCGTGAACACGAACCCAGGATCGGGCAGGTTCTCGGTGACGGTGGCCCCACAGCCGTTGTTCTCGACGAGGCTGTGATTTAGGTGCCCCCTGGCGAAGCTACCGCCGCTCGGCGGCGCGATGAGCAGGCCGTTGCCGGTGTTGTCGTGAATGTGCGTGTGATCCACGACCAGGTTCGCGAGCGAGTTAGTCGGCTCGAAGTCGATTCCGTCCCGGACGAACCCGTAGATCTCCGAGTCGAGGACCCTCACGCTCTTGGCCTGCAGGATCCGAATCCCGTTCAAGCCGGTGCCGAAGCCGTTGATGTCCAACCCCTTGAGCACGACCTTGTCGGTCGCCGCGGCATTGACGACGATGGCGTTCGTACCGGACACGAGCACGCCGCCCTCGGTGTACTGGCACTTGATCGTGATCGCCTTGGTGATCGTCACGGCGCCGAAGCCGCCTGGATCGAGGCAGTTGATCTCGCCGCCCGAGGCGGTCTTCGAGATTGCGCCGGCGAACGTCTTGCACGGGGCCGTGCGGCTGCAGGGGTTGGCGTCGTCGCCGACGCCTGAGACCCAGGTGCGCGAGGCCTGGGCGAAGGCGGAGGCGGGTAGCGCGAGTGCTATCAGTACGAACGCAGGGGCAAGCGTGGCGAGTCGGCAGCGTGGGATACGCATGAACGCTCCTTAGGGGAACTAATCGAGTCCTACGGGCAGCGTAAAGGCAATCGGCGCTGCCCGCAACCCGACGCATGTCCGGGTTCAGGCCTTGACGGAAGCCTTCCAGGCGACGACGCCCGTGTTGCCGCAGCTGGGCGACTTCACTCGGAAGTGACCTGCGACTCTCTTTGCCCTACGACCGAACCGCCCGCTGATGTTGACGGCCCCGTTCTCGTCCGGCCTGCCGTCGGCGAAGGTGATGCTCCCGTGCGCCTTGATGGCGAAGCGGTAGCCCTTCTTCGTCTTCTTGAGCGGGATGTCGTTGAGGGACGTCCTGCCCGTGGTATCGCCGCACCGAAAGTTGAACGCCACGAGCTCGATCGACTTGCCCGAGATGTAGATGACCAGCTTGTGGTTTCCGTCGTACTCGCTGCCGGATTTCGGCGCCTTGACCTTCGGCTGGTGGGCCGCGGCGACCGCGGCTGGCGTGAGGGCGAGGGCCAGCACAGCCAGCATGGCGGCGAGCCGCAGGAATCGAGATCCGGGGGACACGACTCCAACGTACACACGTCCTGGCCCGAGCGCAAGTACACGTTCGGACAAGCCGCGGCTGGCCCATCCCTGTGACCTGACCTACCCTGGGATGGCCCGTGGCCCGAGTCGAGCGCGCGACAAGAGCGGGAGTGCTCTCCGTCCTGGCGGCCTGCGTGCTGTGCCTGGCGGCGATCGCTCCCTCTATCTCCATCGCGACCCCGGCCTACACGGCCAAGCACTCTGCGTACCGGAGCCATGCACGTTTCGTCGTCACGTACGAGGGCCTGGGGGTCTGGAGCACGGCGTACCACTCCGAACCGCCCAACGACGGCGGAGATCACGACACCAACGACGCACACGACCTCGGCGTACAGAGCTGGAACCTCCTGTTCGGCCAGACCGTCGTGGTCGATCGCTGCGGACCGCGCAAGGCGCAGCCGGATCGCTGCAGCGTCCTGCAGGGCCTCAGCGGAGCGACCGGCGCGACGACGGCCATCGGATCGATCGACCACAAGCACGTCGACGGCCTCTATGGGCAGCTCGACATGGCCGCGAGGTGCACGGTGCGCGCCGACACTCGTCCGAGCGACCAGGTCGCCGCCTCGATCGGGATCGCATACTCGCCGAAGACGAGGACGATCGTCGTGAGTGCGTCCAACCCGGTCTCCGACGTCCTGCTCCTCCTCCCGACCACCTGCCCAGGGCAGGCCGACCCCATCGACGGGCTCTCCGACAACTACTTCACCCCGGGTTTCAGCTTCGTGACCGGGTACGGCCCCGATCGATGGTTCACCTCGCAGAAGGTCAGGATCCCCGCCAAGGCCTTCCACCACGCGAGCCGGATCACCGTTCCGCTCCGGGACACGCCGGACGGCGCCCCGCCTGCGGACTGCGCCGTCCCGGATCCCTCGATCGCGCGGTGTAAGACTGGAGGCTCGTGGCGCGGGGTGCTCACGTTCAAGGCGCCCTGAGAACCGCACGCCGACTGTGTGCAATCCACCGTCCAGATGCGCTGCACGCCTCACTGCGCTGATCTCGTCGCCGGCCATCCCGGGGACTACGCTTCTTACCGACGCTCTGCAGCCACGACACGCTCTGTGCCATGGACGTGCCATCTGACGACGGCACACCGCGTGATGCAGTGCGGGATCCCGCTCTAGAGCGAAAGCCCCGATAGCTCAGCTGGATAGAGCGACTCCCTCCTAAGGAGTAGGTCGCAGGTTCGAATCCTGCTCGGGGCATTCTGGTTTTGCAGGGATCTCGTGAGTCAGCGCGTGTCGTGCCCGTCGTTCTGTGCGCGGTCGCGGTCCTGACCCTGTCGGCGGAAGCGAAACGGCAGCCCGGCCCGATCGTCTCGCTCTCCTCCTCCCCCTCTCTTTTCCCTGCCTTCAACCGCGGAATCAGCGACTACGTGGTGCGCTGCCGGAACACGGGGCTGCGCCTGCGGGCCAAGGCGACGGCACCCGGGACGATGAGGCTCGACGGACGGCGCATCGCCGCCGCCACGCTCGACCGAAGGCTGCGGCGCCGAGCACCCGATGGGGCGACGCTGACCGGGCGCCGCGACGGCCACGCGGTTGCCTATCACGTTCGCTGCCTGCCAGCGCACTTTCCGCGGTGGAAGGTCCGCGGCAACGGAACGCCGCAGGCGGACTGGTACCTGTCCATTCCCGCCCCCGTCTTCCCGCGGCCGAGCGCTTACGTGACGATCTTCGATCGTCACGGCGTCCCTGTCTGGTGGATGCGCACGCGCGCCTCTGCGATCAACGCCACGCTTCTCCCGCATGCCCGCATCGCATGGAGCGTTCGCCGGCTCGAGCTCTTGAGCTCGCGGTCGCGTCCGTACCAGGTGCACCGGCTCGACGGCGCCCGCGTCGGGACGATCGTCGGCCGCAAGATGATCAGCGACTACCACGAGTTGCGACCGCTGCCGAACGGCGACCTCCTGATCCTCGGCGCGAAGCGGCGCGATCACGTGAACCTCGTCGCCTACGGCGGGCCACGCAACGCGACTGTGCTCGACGGAGTCGCCGAGGAGCTCACCCGGACCGGCCGAGTGGTGTGGTCCTGGAACAGCCGCGGACACATCGCGCTGTCCGAGTCGCGCCACTGGCTGCCCTACATCCTGCGAAGCCCCATCCGGATGCCCGATGGCCGGCGCGCGTACGACCTCGTTCACCTCAACTCGGCGGACCAAGACGGGTCCACCATCGTGCTCTCCGCGCGACACGCCGACGCCGTCTACGCCGTCTCCAGGGCGACCGGCGAGGTGGCGTGGAAGCTCGGCGGGACTCGGACGCCGAAGAGCCTCGCCCTCGCTGAGAGCGAACCCGTCGAGCATCTCTTCGACGGGCAGCACGACGTGCGCGTGCTCGCCGACGGCACGCTGACCGCCCACGACAACCGCACGCAGACCGCCGAGCCGCCCCAGGCTCTGCGGATACGGGTGGACCTCGCGCGGAGGCAGGCGCGGGTGATCGAGCGCATATCCGCCGTGCCCCCGCTCCGCTCGGACTACTTCGGAAGCGCGCGCAGGCTGCCGGGCGGCAACTGGGTCGTCGCCTGGGGTTCATCGCCGCGCGTCGCGGAGCTCACGCCGTCCGGAAAGCGAGTGCTCGAGCTCGACTTCCGCTTCGGCTTCAACGCCTACCGTGCCGTGCCGATCGTGCGCGGCCAGCTCTCGGCAGCCGCGCTCCGAGCGGGCATGGACGCACGCGCGAAGCGGGCCCACGCGAAGCGCGCCGCCGCCTCCCCGCCCATCGAGTAGCGCTAGGTATCCCTATCCGGGGGATGGCGAAACGCGTCGGACATAAGGCAGCGCCGGCTCACGCCGCGCATGGCCGCGACCGATAAGGAACCCCAATGGTTTCTGGGAGGGAGATCGAGATCGGCAAGCCGACGGCTGCCACGGTCACCCCTGAATGGCGGCGGGCGCATGCCGGATCGGGGATGACGTCACGCCTGATACTCGCGTACGTCGAGCGCGCGGGCGGACGCCAGGCGGTCGATCGCGTGCTGGCGCGCTCGGACCTCGCCGGAGTGGAGGCCGAGCTCCGCGACGAGAACAGCTGGTTCTCGTACGAGACGAAGCTTGCGCTGTGGGCGGCGGCGGAGGAGGAGCTCGACGACCCGAAGATCGCCGAGCACGTCGGTACCTCGGTGCTCGACTTCAGCGTCGGCCACGCGCTCAAGCGCGCGCTACGCGCGCTCGGAAGCCCCGAGCTCGTGTACGGCAACGTCGTGCGCGCGAACAGCAAGTTCAACTGGGCGCACCGGCTGGAGGTCGTCGACAAGGGGCCGACGCGCATACGCCTGCGCTACACAGACGTCTCCGGCGTCGGCTATCACCGCTACGACTGCGAGTACACGACGGGGCTCCTGACGACCGTGCCGCAGCTCTTCGGCCTGCCGCCCGCGCGCGTGTCCCACCCCGTGTGCGGGGCCCGCGGCCATGGGTCGTGCGAGTTCGAGGTCGACTGGATGGCGAGCCTGCAGGGGCCGAAGCGGGCCGCTGTCGGCTTGGGCGCCGGGGTGCTGGCGCTCGCTGGCGCGGGCGCGCTCGCAGCGCCGATCCTGCTGCCGGTTGCGGGCGGCATCCTCATCGTGGGCGGCGCGGTGATCGCCCAGCGCGCAATCACGTTCACTGGCCGGCGGGTCCACGCACTCGAGACGCGCGTGCGCGAGCAGCACGATGCGGCCGAGCGCCTGCTCGCGTCGCTGGGCGACCTCTCGTCGGATCTGCGCCTCGACGAGGTGCTGGACCAGATCACGGAAAAGGCCCAGACCGCGGTCGGCGGCAAGGAGTTTGCGCTGTTTCTCGCCGACGCGGGCGGAATGCGCGCCGACCGCCATTCGGGCATCCCATCGTCGTCGCTTGCCGCGCTCGAGGCGTGGGCGACGCGGGCGGGTGACGAGCTGAGCCGGGGTGCGGTCGTGGTCGACGACCTCCGGACGGTCCCGTCGCTCGAGAAGCTGACTCAGCATCCGGATCTGCCGCTCGGGTCGATGTGCGCGGCGCCGCTCGTCTTTCGCGACCAGCGACTCGGCGTGCTGACCGCCCTCGCGCACGGCTCGACCGTGTTCCTCCCGGGCGACGTCGCCTCCCTGAGCGCCTACGCCGTGCACGCCGCGATCGCGCTCTCGAACGCCCGGCTCGTCGAGCGCCTGGAGCGCCAGGCGGCGGAGGACCCGCTCACCGGCCTCGCCAACCAGCGCGCCTTCGAGCGTGCATGCGTGGCGGAGTTCAGCCGCGCCGAGCGCGAGGCTGGAAGCGTGTCGATCGTCATCGTCGACGTCGATCACTTCAAGGCGATCAACGACGCTTTCGGCCATCCCTACGGCGACCAGGTCCTGTGCGGTGTGGCGGATGCGCTGCGATCGTCGGTGCGCCCCCACGACACGGTCGCGCGCATGGGCGGCGAGGAGTTCGCGATCCTCCTGCCGGGGACGGACCCGGAGGCGGCCTACGCCATCGCCGAACGGGCGCGGGCCGCGATCGGCGAGGTCCCGATCCCCGACCGCGTGCTCCGCTCGTCCGCCGGGGTCGCCTCCGGCTCGCCGCCCGCGGTTACCCCTCGGCACCTCGTTCAGCAGGCCGATCGTGCGCTTTACGAGGCCAAGCGGCGGGGCCGGGGGCAGACGGTTGCGAGCCGCGAGGACTTCACGACCGTCTCGACGAGCGCTTCCTAAGCCAAGCCGGAAACCCGGCGCCCATTAAGGTCCGGTCGATGAAGGGGCTCTTCAAGCCGGACGTCGTGAGCGTGCTCGCCCAGGCGTCGGTGGCGTACCTCGCGGTCGAGACGTCGGCCGGCCCGCACGTCACGCCGCTCCTGTTCGCGGCCACGCCCGACCGGCTTTGGTTCGGCATCGGGCGCGGCACGCTCAAGGCCAGGGTGCTCGCGAAGTCGCCGGCTGTGGGCGTTGTCGTATCCGGCTCCGAGAACTCGATCGCGATCCGCGGCCAGGCGACGCTGCTCGACCGCCTGCCGGCGTCGCCGGGCGAGCTGGCGCGCGCGCCGTTCGCGCTGCCGGCGTTCGCGTCGCGCAACGCGCTCGAGATGGCCGCCTTCGCGCGCGACGTGACGATGAGAGGCGGACGGCGCCAGGCGCTCGCGCCGCTCAGCGTCCGCATCGACACGATCGACGTGCTCGACGGGTGGGCGGCACACGCGGTGCTCGGCTGGGCGACCCCCGGCGGCCCGATCGCCCTGCCGGCCAGGTGGGACGCGCGGACCTCGCGCGCTCGCGCCCCTGCCGAGCCTCTCCGGAGCGCGGGCGGCTCGCGAACCGCGTCTGCCTGCCTCTGCCTCGACGAGGGCGACGGCCCCGGCCCGCTCGCCAAGCGCGGCCGGCTCCTTCGCGGCCATGGCCACGCCCGGCTGCGCGGCGACGTGGCGTCGGTCGCGCTCGAGATCGAGCGGGTCACCCGCTGGAAGGGATTCGAGGTGGAGACAGCCGCGGCCGCCGGGTCCGGCAAGGAACCCGCGGCGGCCGTGTAACCCTGCTCGCTGCTCAAGTCGACCGCCGGGAGCACCGATGGGTGCCTCGTGCGGCCCGTTCCGGACCGTCTTCCGCAACCCTCCCTTCGCCGGCGCCTTCTGAGCGTCGCGCTGGCCGCCGTCCTGCTGCTCGCGACCGCGTCGGCCGCCTCGGCCTCGCCAGGCCTCAGGTCGCCGGCGAGCCAGATCAAGCCGCCGGCGAACTTCTGGCGCAGCGCGCGCCAGGCCGTGGCGATCGCCGACCGCTCCCCGGAGGCTCGAACGCTTCACGCGCGCGAGCCGGGGGTTCGCGGCCGCGCCTACGTCGGAGACCTGGGCCTGTGGATCGTCGTCTACCGCGACCGGCGCGGCGAACGAGCGCGCGTCCCGGTCGAGGACAGGACCGGCGACGTGCTGGAGCCGAGCATCCAGGCCTACCCGCTCACGAGCGGCGACGCCGGTCCCGCGACGGTGAAGGTGGAGCTGATCGCCCTCGCGCTCACGGTCTTCCTGCTCGCGCTCCTATTCGACTTCCGCCGGCCGTTCCGTCTGCGCAACCTCGACCTCGTCGCGCTCCTATCGCTCGGCGCGTCGGTGGTCTTGCTCGACCACGGGCACCCGCTGACCGGCATCCCGCTCGCCTACCCACCCCTGATCTACCTGTGCCTGCGGCTGGCGAAGCTCGGCTTCCGCGGGACGGGCGACGAGGGGCCGCTCCCCGCGCGCGGTGGCACGCGGTTCCTCGTGATCTCGCTGCTCGCCCTCGTTGCGGTGCGTGTTGCGGCGAACCTCCTCCTCGGCGGTGTGAGCGATGTCGGATACGCCTCGGTCTTCGGCGCCAACAGCATCCACGACGGCTGGCCGCTCTACGTGCAGGACCACAACCACCTGGACACCTACGGCCCGATCACCTACCACGACTACCTGCCGGCGGCTCACGCGGCGGCGCTCGCATTCGACCTGATCACGATCGTCGGCCTGCTGCTGCTCGGGCGGCGACTGCGCGGCGGGGAAGCTGGGCGCCGGCTCGGGCTGGTGCTGGCGGTGGCGTGGGCGGCGTGCCCGTTCACCTTCCTCAGCCTGGTCGCCAACACCAATGACGGCCTCGTTCCGATGTTCGTCGTGGGCGCGCTCGTGGCGATCTCCTCGCCGGTCCGGCGGGGGATCGTGCTCGGCCTGGGAGCGGCGGCCAAGTTCGCGCCCCTCCTGCTGGCGGGTGTGTTCGCGACGGCCTGCGGCGATCGAGGCCGGCGGACGCTTCGGTTCGCGCTAGCGATGGCCGCGGCGATCGCGGTCCCGGTGCTCCTCTATTCGCGTCCCGGCGGGCTCGGGGTCTTCTGGAGCCAGACGCTCGGCTTCCAGCTCCACCGGCACTCCTTCCTCAGCATCTGGGGCCAGTACCCGCAGCTGAACCCGGTCAAGACCGTCCTCGAGGCGGGGACGATCGCGCTGGCGGCGGGCGCGGCGGTCCCGTCGGCCCGCCGGACGACCGCGCAGGTGGGCGCGCTCGCGGGCGCGATCCTGATCGCGCTCGAGCTGACCGCCACCCACTGGTACTTCTTCTACGTCGGCTGGTTCGTGCCCGGCGTCCTGCTGGCGCTGCTGGCGCTCGACCGGCGGACCCTGCCGCTACCCGTCAGCTCGGCTGGCAGCGCGGAGGCGCTCGAGAGTTCCATCACGCTCCGCCTTCCGGAGCCCGCGCTTCGCCAGTAGCCCGTTCGCGAGCAGGAGCAGCGTCTTGTTGGCCGGGGCGCGGAACCCCTGCTCGGTGTGCGGCGCGTAGACGGCGCCGCGCTCGTCGACGCTCAGCCAGCCGGTGTGCTGCCGCGCCGCTATGCCCTTGAGTTGCTCCTGGTAGTCGTGCGCGAGCAGGCCGGCTCGGCGGCCGCCCTGCGGGAGCAGGCCCGGCGCGGCCGAGACCATCAGACCCTCGGCGGCGCCCCCGGTCACCTCGACGGGCACCACAACCGGGTAGCCGTCGGCTCCGCGATAGGCGAGCAGGACGTACGAGAGCCTGCCGATCGCACGGACGGCGCGCTCGCAGTTCACGCGGGCTGCGATTCCGCCCTTGGGCGGCGGCTGCGAGGGCGGCGGCTCGGCCGGCAGCGGCTCGCCGTACACGGCCGGCTCGCCGCGGCAGTCGAGCTCCGGCCAGA
>VAXR01000229.1:1899-4544 GCA_005885165.1 Actinomycetota bacterium | reverse complement strand
GCCCTGGTAGCCGCCGGACGGCTGGTGGATCAGGATCCGGCTGTTGGGGAGCGCGAGCCGCTTCCCCGTCGTCCCACCCGCTAGCAGCAGCGAGCCCATCGACATCGCCATCCCGAAGCAGATCGTGGTGATGTCGGGCTTGACGAACTGCATCGTGTCGTAGATCGCGAGCCCCGCATAGATCTGGCCGCCCGGCGAGTTGATGTAGAGGGAGATGTCCTTGTCCGGGTCCTCGGACTCGAGGTGAAGCATCTGCGCCACGATCAGGTTCGCGATCTGGTCGTCGACGGCGTCGCCCAGGAAGACGATCCGCTCGTTCAGCAGACGCGAGTAGATGTCGAACGAGCGCTCGCCGCGCGAGGTCTGCTCGACGACCATTGGGATGAGCGGCATCTACGAAACCTCCAGTGACCAGGCTGCTTTTCGAGAGGGAGAGGGGTCTGCCCCGCGAGGCGCCGAGTCTATCCAGCGGGCGCCGTGACCACCGGCTCGCGGAGCGACTCGGTGGCGGGATGCAGCGGGAAGTCGCCGCGCAGGACCTCCCAGACCTCGACGTCCACGCGGCGCCCGAAGGCCCACTGCGCGTTCCGCTCGAAGCCCACCTCGTGCCAGCCGGAGCCGCCGCCTGAGCGCCGCATCGCCCGCGCCGCCGCGACGTTCTCGCGCGCGAAGCGGGTGCTCAGGCGGTTCAGCCCGAGCCCGTCGAAGGCGTACGCGCATACGAGCGCGCCGGCCTCGGGGCCGAGGCCGCGGCCGCGATCCTCGGCGGCGAACACGCCGAGCGTCACCTCAGCGCTCGCCCGCGGCCAGGCGATGCCGCTGAGGTACGCCTCGCCCACACAGCGGTCCTCGTCGTGCAGCCACAGTTCGAACACGAGCACCTCGCGCGCGACGTGCGCCTCGTACAGAGCCTCGCGCTGCTCGCGCGTGATCGGCGGCATGACGCGCGCCGCGCCGGACATCGCGCTGGTAGCGGCGCCGAGCGCCACGGCGAGCTCAGGGTCGTTGAACTGCTGCCAGCGGTCGACGAACGGCTCGCGCGCCGGCGCCGCCAGCGTCACCCGCTCGCCCCGGAGTATCACCGCCAATCGCGGCGCCGCCATCCCGCGCGCGAGTGTAGACAGGGCGGCAGTTCCTAGGCCCCGCCGAGGAGCGTGCTCACGTCCTCGCCGGTCGCGTCGTCCACGACCGGGGTGATGAGCGGGACGCGCTCCACGATCTCGAGCCCGAACCCGCTCAGCGCAGCAAAGCTCGCCGAGGTGTTCGACATGAGCCGCATGCGGCGCACGCCGAGTTCCTGGAGGATCTGCGCGCCGAGCCCGTGCTCGCGCCAGACGCGGTCGTCGCCGGCGTCGCCGCGGACCGTCGTGCTCGACTCGTGCCGGCCGAACTCGTGCGACTCGAACCCGCGGAGGTAGATGAGGACCCCGCGCCCCTCGGCGGTGATCCGCTTGAGCGAGGCGCGCAGCTTCGCGCCGCAGGTGCACTGCTTGCTGTGGAAGACGTCGCCGGCGAGACAAGAGCGGTGCACGCGGGTGAGAACGGGATCGCCGGCCGCGATGTCGCCCATCGCGAGCGCCAGGTGCTCCCCCTCCTCCATCCGCGAGCGGTAGACGCGGTACGTCCAGTCCCCGGACTCGGTGGTGATCGTGCTCTCCTGCACGCGCTCCACGATGCGCTCGTTCGTGTAGCGGTGGGCGATCAGGTCGGCCACCGTGATCAGCGGAATGTCGTGCTGCTGGGCGAACGCCTCGAGCTCCGGCATGCGCATCATCGACCCGTCGTCGTTGGTCAGCTCGCCGATCACGCCGGACGGGCGCAGGCCGGCCATCCGCGCGAGGTCGACGGCCGCCTCGGTGTGGCCGGCGCGCTTGAGCACCCCGCCCTCGCGGTAGCGCAGCGGGAAGATGTGGCCGGGCCGGAGGAAGTCGGTCGGGTGCGCCTCGGGGTCGGAGAGCATCACGACGGTCCGCGCGCGGTCCTCGGCAGAGACGCCCGTGGTGGTGCCCGTGCGGGCATCAACCGAGATCGTGAACGCCGTCCGGCGCGTCTCGGTGTTGTTGAGGACCATCTGCGGCAGCTCGAGCCGGTCGAGCTGCTCGCCGGTCATCGGCTGGCAGAGGATCCCGCTCGTGTGGCGGATCATGAAGGCGATCTTCTCGGGGGTCGCCCGCTCCGCCCCGAGGATCAGATCGCCCTCGTTCTCGCGGTCCTCATCGTCGGCGACGACCACGAAATCGCCCGCCGCGACGGCCCGAATGCCTTTCTCTATCGACGAGCGCACGTTGACTCCTGACGGCTCCTGGGTAGGGATTGAGTCTAAGGGCGTCCGTGTGCGGGGGTGCGGTTCTCGCCGACCTAGTGCTCCGCTACGTAGCCGTCTTCCGGCTCGATGGGGAGGCCCCGGCGGACCCACTCGGTGATGCCGCCGGTCAAGTTGTAGGCGTCCCAGCCCGCCGCGCGGAACGCCTGCGTGGCCATCGCGGAGCGCGCGCCCAGGCGGCACTGGAAGACGACCGGCCGCTCGCGGTCGACCTCCCCGGCGCGGCCCGCGAGGCGCTCCAGGTCGATGTGCCGCGCGCCGGCGATGCGTCCGGCGTCCCACTCGTACTGCTCGCGGACGTCGATCAGGTCGATCTCGCCGC
>VAXR01000229.1:0-1885 GCA_005885165.1 Actinomycetota bacterium | reverse complement strand
GTGAAGGAGCCCACGCATCCGAGCCTACCGCCGGGCTGCTTTTTGGTCGTCCTGCGACCAAAATCCAGCAATGCTGCATTACCCTCGCATAGCGACGGTTAGGCAGCAATGCTGTCGAGACATCCCGCGATCCTCCGGGCTGGCTCGGCCGCTCGCCCGCTGAGTTAGCGTCTCCCGTATGAGGGGGTGCGTCGGGTCGCGCGTTGCCGCCGCGATCGCCGGGTCGGTCCTCTTGCTCGCGGCCGCAGCTGCGCTTGTCCCCGAGGCCGCCGCCGGCACCCCCACCCTCCGCCACGCCGGCCGCTGGATGACCGACTCGCGCGGGCGGACGGTCGTGCTCCACGGCGTGGCGATCATGGACTTCGGGCCGAAGCACCTCCCCGCCGTGCAGGGCTTCAGCGCCGACGACGCCGCGTTCCTCGCGTCGCACGGCTTCAACGTCGCGCGCGTCGGGTTCAACTGGTCCGGCGTCGAGCCGCAGCCGGGCGTGATCGACCGCGCCTACGTCGCGAGCATCGTCAACACCGTCCGCCAGCTCGGCGCGCACCGGATCTGGAGCGTGCTCGACCTCCACCAGGACGGCTGGGGGCCGGCGGTGAACGGGCAGGACGGCGCGCCCGCCTGGGCGACGCTCACGAACGGCCTCCCCAACCCGCCGCTGCCGTTCGGCGCGAACTACTTCGGCAACCCGGCGCTCGAGCGCGCCTTCGACAACTTCTGGGCGAACGCCGCCGGGCCGGGCGGCGTCGGGCTCCAGGACCGCTACGCGGCGATGATGGCCCAGCTGGCGAGCGCGATGCGCGGCGCGCCGTACGTGCTCGGCTACGAGGTGATGAACGAGCCCTGGCCGGGCTCGCAGTACTCGACCTGCATGAACCCCGACGGCTGTGCCGCCTTCGACTCGCAGCAGCTGACCGCGTTCTACCGCCGCGTGATCCCCGCGGTCCACCGTGTCGACCCGCGCCGCATGGTCTTCTACGAGCCGAACCTCTTCTTCGACTTCGGCGCCGCCACCAACCTCCAAAACCCCGCACCCCGCGACCGGCTCACCGGATTCACATTCCACGACTACTGCCTCGCGGCCGGGGCCGGCTCGGCTCTGCCGGTGCTCCCGGAGAGCGGCGAGTCCTGCCCGGTCGAGGAGGACATGACGCTCGGGAACGCCGAGCGCTACTCGCAGAGCACCGGCGCCGCGCTGCTCAACACCGAGTGGTCGGCCACGGCGGACCTCGACACCGTCTCGCGGATGGCGTCGGAGCTCGACACGTACCGCATGTCCAACACCTACTGGCAGTACTGCTGCGCGGGGAACGACGCGACGCTCGTGGCGGACGCGCGCAAGCCGCCGCGCCCGCCGAACCTCCACAACGCCGTGCTCACGCGGATCGAGCGTCCCTATCCGCGGGTCGTCGCCGGAACGCCCACGCCCTGGGTCTGGGACCCGCCGAGCCGCAGCTTCACGTTCGCCTACCCGACGCGGCTGCCGGGCGGCGGCAAGGGAACCGGGATGGCGACGGAGATCTACGTGCCGCGGCTGCACTTCGGCTCCGGGTACGCGGTCGCCTTCACGGGCGCCGCCGTCACCTCCTCCCCCACCTCCGGCGTGCTCGCACTGTGCGCGCCGCGCGGGTCGAAGTGGGTGGCGGTTCGGATCACAAGCGATCGCGGAGGAGCCACCGACCCACCGCGCGGTCACGGAAGCTGCGGGCGATCGACGCCCGATCGCCTGAGCGCAACGCCGAACAGCCTCGCCGTGACGATCTCGCACCGCGGCGGCCTCATCGCCTTGGAGCGGTCCCTTACGGTCCGCATCCCGGCGTCGAGACGTCGCTGCCGCTCGCTGATGACCGTTCGCATCCACCCGGCAAGCGGCGCGCAGGTCGTC
>VAXR01000074.1 GCA_005885165.1 Actinomycetota bacterium | reverse complement strand
AGCATCACCCAGTGGTACGTCTCGCCAAGCTTCGTGTGCGGGCCGCGGCGCTTCGGTGCGCGCATCGCGATCGGACCGAGGATCAGGCCGGTTGTGCCGGCCGCGATGTGCAGCGCGAGGAACGGGTCACGGAGTGACAACCTGCGGCCTCCCCACCCTGCGTCGCATCGCGACTCCGGACTATCGCCGTCGCCGCCCCAAACTAGTGTGATCGCGGCCACGGACCGAAAAGGAACAAGCGCTTAACCCCCTCCATGGACGAGACCAGCTTGACTTTGCCTACAGGAATGCTGGAGCGAGCATCTCGATTCCGTAATCGCGTCGAGCGTGCGCTGCGCGTATACGGCCTCCGGAGGGCCGTTGCGCGAGTGGCACGGCGGTGGTGGGCCCGGCACGTCCGGACCCATCAGCACCACGTCTGGTACGAGCTCGACCTGCGGGGGTCGCGGCCAAGGCGCGATCTCCCCGATGGGTTCGCGCTCCGGGCCGCGGAGGATTCCGACCTTCCGCTCGTGGCCGAGATCCCGATGGCCACGAGCGCTCCCATCCTCCGCGACCTGCAAGCCGAGGGGCACGACCTCTGGGTCGTCAAGGGCGGCGGTCACGTGGCCTTCGTCTGCTGGATCTTCCGCGGGCGCGCGCCGGTCGCCGGGATCAAGGGCGGGTGGCTCGGGCTCCCGAGCACGATCGTCTGCCTGGAGGACTCACTGACCGCGCCGGAGTTCCGCGGCCGGGGGATCGCGCCGGGCGCCTGGTGCGCGATCGCCGACCTGCTCGCGCGCGAGGGCGTCCAGGCCATCGTCACCAAGATCGAGGACTGGAACACGCCATCCCGAGTTGCCGTCGGGAAGGCGGGCTTCGTCGAGACCGCCGACATGACGCTCGACCGCGAGTGGGGCCGCAGCCGGGTCGCGGTCTTCCCGAACGGCGACGGAAACGGGCAGCTCCTGGCCGAGCTGATCAACGAGCGGCCAAGCGATCGGCCGGCGTCCGGCCAGCCGCAGTCGAGCTAGCCGCCGGCCAGCTCCACGAACTGCTCGAACGTCCCGCGGTCGAAGAACGGCATCGGGGCCGGGGACTCGGCGCCCTGTATCGACCAGTCGAACTTCGCCCGCGGCGCCCGCCACTTCGCGGGGTTGGTCGAGCCGAACCGCCTGCTGAGCCTGTCGAACGCCCGGCTCGCCGCGAGCCGGACGCTGGCCGGCCCCAGGCGGCGCAGCGCGTAGGCCTGCCCGAGCGAGACGTCGAAGACGTGCTCGCTGTTCGGCAGCTCGCCGCCGATGATGCGCCCGGCCGGGCCGAGCGGCGCGAGCGCGAGCCGCTGCATCTCGGCCTTGAGCGCCTGCCACGACGCGACGCCCGGGTCGACGGTGCCGTGCGCGTCGGTCTGGTTGTAAGAGCCGTTCCAGGCGAGCAGCGTCCGGAGCACGACCTGCGCCTTGCCGTGGGCGCCGTGGCGCGCTCGCTTCAACAGGCCCGTCGCGAGCGGGCGCTGCTCCGCGGTCGTGCCGGTGAGCTGCACCGCGCGCTTGAGCCCGTCGAAGCTGAAGTCGTGCGCCATCGGTGCGATCTGGCGGTTGAACAGAGCGATCCGGAACCAGCGCCCCTCCACCCTCTCGGTGGCGGGCGCGTTCTGGGTGGTCCAGCCCTGAGAGGGGATGTTGTTCCAGTTCGTGAGCCAGCCCTGGCGCGGGTTGATCGCGTGCGGCCTGCGCGCGACGCTTAGATAGCCGTGCCACTCCGCGCGCCCGTCGCCTGGATACGGCAGGCGCTCGTCCCAGCCCTTGGGCCGGACCGGCATCAGCCCTGGGTGCCAGTAGCCGATGTTTCCCCGGTCGTCCGCCGCCATCAGGTTCTCGTTCCAGGTGACGTGGCTCATCGAGCGGTCGACGTCGGCGATGTCGCGCGCCGTGTCCACGGACGACAGGCCGATGATCGTGCCGATCTCATGCATCCAGGTCGCATAGCGCCGGGCGTAGGCGTAGCGGCTCGTGCGCTCCTGGACCGGGCCGTGCACCGTCCGGCAGAGCACGTAGCTCTGCTGCCCCGACTCCGGTGGCCCGAGGTTCAGGAGGCCGGTTGGCGGGCTTCGGTACTGGAAGGTCTCCTTGCGGCAGCTCATCGCCCGGACCTTCCCGTGGAAGTAGTAGAGGTGGGGGTGGCCGGGAACCAGCCGCTCGGCGTAGAGCGAGTTCGTTCCCGACAGCCCGCTTGTGAGCCCCCACGCGACGTGCTGGTTGTGGCCGATCGCCACGAGCGGCGCGCCCGGCGCGGTGATGCCGCGCACATTCAGTCCCGGCCCGCGCAGCTCCATCTCGTAGAGCTCCTCGGGCGCCGTGTAGCCGAGCTCCGGGCCGTTGAAGAACACCGCGCGGTGGGCCCGGCGGTCGCCGAGCGCGGCCATGTACGACCCTCCGAGGCGGATCGGGCGCACCAGCGACGCCGCGATCGACGCCGGCGGCGCGGTCAGCCTGGGCTCGCTGCCGAGGTCTCCCGTCGGCGGCATCGGAAGCGAGTCGACGAACCGAGCCGAGCGGAGCAGCGCGCGGTGCTCCTGGCGGCGGGTCCGCCCGGGCACCGACGGGAAGAGCCCGGACGAGCGCGGCACGGTGCTGATCTGTCCGGGGATCCTCAGGGGCAGGATCGTGTCGAACGCCTGCCGCCCGCTCGCCCTCAGCGCCTGCGCGGCGTCGAGCTCGATCCCGTCGCCGTTCGGCGTCGTCCGCGCCAGGTAGATCCCGATCGCTGCGAGGTCCTCGACCGTGAACGGCTGCGGCGGATCGGCGAGCGCCACGAACTCGCCCGGCATGTCCGCGGGGCTGGTCTGCACGTGCGAGACCCACGCGTTGATCCCCGCGGCGTAGTCGCGGTAGCGCTGCACGAACGAGGCGGGCAGGCGGCCAAGCAGCGAGTCGATCTCGGCCGGCGAGTAGAAGTCCCGCCTGACCTCGAGGTCCATCGGGATGTAGTCCTTGCCGAGGATGTCGGACAGGTGGCCGGTGGTCGCCCGCCTGAAGAGCTCGAGCTGGAACAGCCGGTCCTGGGCGGTCGCGTATCCGGCGCCCCACCAGAGCTCGGAGGTTGTGTTGCCGGTGATGGACGGCACGCCGAATGCGTCCCGCACGATCTTGACGCCGGCCGCAGGGTCCTCCTCGGTGCCGGGCTGGCCGAGCTCGGCGTCCTTGTAGCGGAAGTGGATGTAGTCCTGCTGCTGGTCGTATAGGTGGGGGGAGCCGGTGCCGCTCGCCACGCCAGGAATGGAGACGAACCCGCTCTCGCCGGGCGGGAGCGAGCTCTGGGCGCGGATGATGGAGGCGCCGGCCGGCGCGGCGGTCGCCAGTGCGATCGCACCCGCCGCGAGCGCCGCGGCACGGAATCCCTGCACGGGCCGGATCCTACGGGCCTAAAGACGGGAGGCGCGCAGGTACCCGTCGACGTCGAAGCCGCTCGGCGCCGCCGCGCGAATCGCGGATACGAACTCCGGGATCGTGGCGACGCCGTAGCGGTGCGTGTCGACCCAGTGGCGGAGGAACGCGTCGAAGCGCACCGGGCCGAAGCCGCTGCGGAGATCGCGCAGCGCGCACGCACCGCCGCCGTACAGGCCCCCGTAGTAGTCGCCGCTCGGATGGTGATCGAAGAACCCCATGGTCGAGGTGAGCCGAACGCTCGTCGGGTATCCGGCGAGGGGATGGCCCGGCTTACAGGGGTGCGACGGAAAGCCGCTGACGAACGTGGCGAAGCTCTCGTCCAGGAACGGCTCACGCCACTGGTTGTCGCCCACGAGGCCGTAGAACCACTGGTGCGCGATCTCGTGAGCGGTGAGCGCGGCGGTCTTCCGCCAGCTGTCCGCGCCGGCGCTCGAGTCGGTCATCTCGACGAAGACGATCTCGGGGTACTCCATCCCGGCGGCGTCGATGGTGGGGGTCTGCACGATGTCGAGCTCGGGCGCCCCGTACGGGCCGAAGCGCTGCTCGTCGGCTAGCAGCGTGGTGCGCGCGCTCGCCAGCACCTCGCGCCGCAGCTTGCTGGTCGCCGAGCCCCGCGGAAGCATGTCGAGGAACCGGATACGCACGCCTCCGGCCTTCGTCGTCCGCGTGTGGAGCCTGCCGATCGCGAGCTCGAAGTCCCTCGCCTTGGGCGCGGCGAATCGCAACCGGCGGAGGCCGCTCGACGGGCTGCCCGTGCCGGTCTGCGTGCCGGTCGTCGCCGCCGTGAGCCCCCGGCGCAGGTCGAGTTTGACGCGCCAGGACGAGGTCAACGAATAGGCGGCTTCGCCGAGCCTCGAGTAGGGCTCGAGGTGGGTGCCGGTCCGGTCGGTGACCGCCAGGATCGGCAGGGCGTTGCCGAGCAGCGCGGGCCCTCCCGGAACGTGGCCGTAGCTCTCGTTCCCCAGCGGCACACGCTCGCTGAAGCGCAGGCGGATCGCGGCGCGACTCCCGGGCGTCAACTCTCGGCGAAGCATCACCTTGCGCGCGGTGCACGCCGCCGCGCTCGGACCGGCTTGGCCCCCGGAGACGATCTCGACCGTGATCAGCGGACGGCGGCAGGACGCCTGCCCGTTCGGCCACAACCGCAGCCAGACCGCGCGGATCGTGTGCGAGCGTGTGTTCTCGAAGCTGATCCGCTCGCTGCCGTCGAGCGTCCATCTCGAAGCGTGCCAGCGCAGCGCCACCTCGTAGCGCGCGTGGCCGGGCCCTAGCTTCTGGTCCGCCTCAGCCGCCGGCACGAGGGCGGCGACCAGCACCAAACAGATCCCGGCGCACGGGATCGCGAGCGTCGAGATCCGCCGCACACGGCGACTCTAGGAGCCGGGCTCGGGCGGCGCGTCGTCTCCCGGTTCGGGCGTATCGCCACGCGGCTCCGTGAACCCCTCCGGCTGGTCCGGCGGCCACGCCAGCGCGATCTCGTCCATGCGCGCGAGCCTGTAGCGGCGGATCTCGTCCGTGGGGCCGAACGCCGGGACCAGCGTCAGGCGCGTTATGCCGGACTTCCTCCCCATACCCGGATGATCGACCGAGCGGCGGGTTCTGTACAGCGCCAGCGGGCCAAACTTCGCCCACCTGCGCCCGCCGCGCGGTCCAGCGCGCGAAAACGAGGGCCCCCGGCGCAAACTCGACCGTGTGTACAAGCCGCGCGCCCAGATCTTGGACAAACGGCACTGTGCGGCGCCTCTTCGGTGGGCGATGCTTGGGTCAAACCGCCTATCCGAAGAAGGGACAGATCAAGCATGGCAGTCGAGCTCAAGGTCGGCCGAGGCGCCGCCGCCCCGGACGTGACGACCGCTGAGGACGCGCTCGCGTTCGCGGGTGAATACGGCGTCGAGATGGTGGACCTGAAGTTCACCGACCTGCCGGGAACCTGGCAGCACATGCAGATGCCGCTCGACTCGCTGGATGCCGACGACTTCGACGCTGGCCTCGGGTTCGACGGCTCGTCGATCCGCGGCTTCCAGCAGATCGACGAGTCCGACATGCTGCTGAAGCCGGACCCGAAGACGGCGATCATCGATCCCTACTACGCGATCCCGACGCTGTCGCTGATCTGCGAGGTCGCCGACCCGCTCACCCACGAGCCGTACTCGCGCGACCCGCGCCACATCGCGGAGAAAGCCGAGCGGCATCTCGTGCGGAGCGAGATCGCCGACACGTGCTTCTTCGGCCCGGAGGCGGAGTTCTTCGTGTTCGACCACCTCGCCTACGAGCAGCATGAGCACCGCGCCTTCTACGAGATCGACTCCGGTGAGGGCTTCTGGAACACCGGTAAGGCGATCGACGGCCAGCCGAACCTCGGCCACAAGCTCCGCCAGAAGGAGGGCTACTTCCCCGTCCCGCCGGCGGACTCGCTCTGATCATGCGCTCGCTCGGCATCGCCTGCGAGTTCCACCACCACGAGGTGTCGTCCGGTGGGCAGGGCGAGATCGACATGCGCTTCCAGCCGCTCCTCCGGATGGCGGACCAGATGATGGTCTACAAGTACGTGGTCAAGAACACCGCCGCGAGGCACGGGAAGGTCGCGACCTTCATGCCGAAGCCGATCTTCGAGGAGAACGGCTCGGGCATGCACGTGCACCAGTCGCTCTGGCGGGACGGCGACACGCTGATGTTCGATGCCGACGGCTATGCGCGCCTGAGCAAGCTCGCGCGCCATTACGTCGCGGGCCTTCTCGCCCACGCGGACGCGCTGCTCGCCTTCTGCGCACCGACCACCAACTCGTACCGGCGGCTTGTGCCGGGGTTCGAGGCTCCCGTGAACCTCGTCTACTCCGCGCGCAACCGCTCCGCGTGCGTGCGTATCCCGGTCTACTCGGCCGAGCCGAAGACGAAGCGGGTGGAGTTCCGGACCCCGGACCCGACGGCCAACCCGTACCTCGCGTTCAGCGCGCTCATGCTGGCCGGACTGGATGGCATCGAGAGAGAGCTCGAGCCGGGCGACCCGCTGGACGAGGACATCTACGAGCTCCCCGCGGAGCGCCTGGCGACGATCGCGAGCGTCCCGGCCTCGCTCGAGGCGAGCCTCGACGCGCTCGAGGCCGACCAGGAGTTCCTTCTCAAGGGTGGGGTGTTCACCCCGGACGTGATCGAGACCTACGTCCAGTACAAGCGCGAGGCGGAGATCGACGCGATGCGGATGCGCCCTCATCCCTGGGAGTTCGCCCTCTACCACGACGCCTGAGGACGTGGCGGCCGCACGTCGACCCTGGGGCCAACGACAGCACGAGGAATTTGGACCGATGGCCAGGGACATCCAGCCGCACGTCGCGCACCATCAGGACGCCCATGCGCGCTCCGATCACCTACCGCAGGCCCTGGTGAGCGCCGACCGCGCGAGGCTTGCGGAGCTCGCGACCCCCAGAGTGGCCACCCAGCGCGGACTCCACCTGGCGATGATCGCGGCCGTGATGGACGGCGGCGGTCTCGAGCGCCTCGCCGAGCTGGCCGGAGCGGAGGCCGGGGCGCCGGTGGTGATCGTCGTTCCGCGGCTCGGTGAAGCGGTCGCGCCGGACGGCTCCCTGGCCGCGGCGGAGCGCGAGCGGCTTCGGGCGTATGTTCGTGGCCGGGTGGCGAACCGGCCGACCGAGCTGCCCGACGTCGTGGCCGCCGAGAGCGTCGTGAGCACGGGTGACGAGATCGTCGGCGTGATCCTGGCCCTCGCCGATCCCGACGCGGCCCCGGGCCCGAACCTGGGAGAGGTCCTGGACGTCCTGGCCCTCGCCGATCCCGACGCGTCTCCAGGTCCGAACCTGGGAGAGCTCCTGGACGTGACCGCGCTTGCGGTCCTCACGCAGCTCGCGGCGGCGTCGGCGCGAGAGGATGCGGACGAGGCGCTCCGCAGCTCGCTGATCGAGCTCATCCGCGGTAACGCCGACCTCGCGGAGGAGGAGATTCTCCGAAGGGCCCACCGTCTGGGGAGCGACCTCAGCGCCGGCGCGGTCGCGCTCTGCGCCGAGCTGAAGGGTGAGCGCCCCCGCTACGTGATCAGCATCGTGCGCGAGCACCACCCGCAGGCGCTCGCCGAGCACCTCGACAACCGGATCTACGCGCTGCTGCCCGCAACGCACGGCGACGACCCGGCGAACGCTCCGATCGAAAGCGCCCAGCGGCTCGTCAAGGCGCTCGCACCGTACGCCACGGTGGGCTTCTCGTCGTTCTGCTCTCAGCCGGCGCGCTTCGCTCGGGCGATCGCCGAGGCTGAGCTCGTCGTGGACGTGCTCGAGCACGAGCTCCTCGAGGACGGCGATCAGGACGCCTCTGTGGACGACATCCGCTCCTCGACCTTCCGCCTGCTCATCAACACGATGGCGTCGCAGCCCGACGAGATCAGGCAGTTTTACGAGGACACCGTCGCTCCACTCGTCCGCCACGACGCCGAGTACCGCACCGACCTCGTCGGGACCCTCGAGGCCTACCTGCGCCACAACTGCAACATGAACGCCACCGCCGCCGCGATCTACGCGCACCGGCACACGATCGCCTACCGGCTGGACCGGGTGCGCGAGCTGACTCGGCTCGACCCGAGCGTCTCGGAGGACCGCGAGCGGCTCGGGCTCGGCCTCAAGGCTTACCGGATCCTCTCGCCGCAGCTGCAGCGCTAGCCCGAATCCGGCCCGGCCCGTCAGGGACCGGCGTGGCGCCCGCGGAGCCGGCCGCATTGGGACCGAAGCGCGCGGGCGAGCGGCGTGTCCTGGTGCGCCGAGCCACGGCACAAGCGCTCGGCGTCGCGGCCGCAGGCGTGGATCGTCGCGCCGCCGGTGCTGCTTCCGGACGTCACCTCGATGCATCCGGCCGCCGGCGGCTTGGAGCTCGCGTCCAGCACGGCGTACGCCAGCAGGGCGACGGTCGCGACGATCAGCACGACCGCCGTCGCGAGCAGCGCCCAGCCCCCGCGCGTCGTCGGCAGCCGCAGCGGGGTCTGCTGGCGCTCCCAGTGGCCTTCCAGCGGCATCGATCCCAGTCTAAGGCCGGCTTGAGCCGGTCTGGAGCGCGTTTGGACCGTGGGGCGAAACGGCGTCTCGACTCTTTGGACCGCCGTACATTGGCGGTGCCATGGGCCGCGATGACACTGACGATCAGCGTGTTGACCTGCGCCGCGCCTCGGTGCCCGGCGTGGCGTCGATCCAGTTCACCACACCCGACACGGGAGAAGAAATACGTCCATGTGGTCCGCGTATCCCAACTGGTTAAACCCGGGAGACAACGCGTGGCAGCTCACCGCGGCGACGCTGGTGGGGCTGATGAGCGTGCCCGGCCTCGTCGTCCTCTACGGCGGCGTGATGCAGAAGCGCTGGTCGGTCAACTCGATGATGATGTCGTTCATCGCGTTCGCCCTCGTGCTCATTGCGTGGGTGCTGGTCGGCTTCGAGATGGCGTTCGGGCACCCGTTGCACATCTTCGGTGCGCACCACGGGTTCTTCGCCAACATGATCGGCATACCGCGCGACATCCTCGGTCATGTCGGCGAGCAGGGGCAGGCGAGCATCCCCTTGATAACCACCGGTCCGCCGTTCCACTTCCCGACGGCGACGCTCGCGTACTTCCAGTTCGTGTTCGCGGCGATCACCCCGATCCTGATGCTCGGGTCGGTACTCGGCCGGATCAACTTCAAGGCCTGGATCCCGTTCGTGGTCCTGTGGTCCACGCTGATCTACACGGTCAACGCGTTCCTGATCTGGGGAGGCGGCTGGTGGGCGCAGCACGGCGCCGTCGACTACTCGGGCGGCTACGTGATCCATCTCGCAGCCGGCGTGTCGGGCTTCGTCGCGGCGGCGGTGATCGGACCGCGGCTGAGGCGCGACCGTGAGGTCGACGCCCCCAACAACCTGCTCATGGTCGCGACGGGCGCCGGCCTGCTCTGGCTGGGCTGGAACGGCTTCAACGGGGGCGACCCGTACTACGCGGGCGCCGACGCGGCAGCCGCTGTTCTCAACACGAACCTCTGCACCGCGGTTGCCTTCCTGGTGTGGATCGGCTGGGATTACGCGACAGGGCGCAAGCCGTCGCTCATCGGCAGCGTCAACGCGATGATCACCGGCCTCGTGGCGATCACGCCCGCCGCGGGTTACGTGAACGGGTGGGGCGCGGGCGCGATCGGCATCGCCGGCTCCACGCTCGTGTACTTCGCGTACAACTACGTGAGCCGGCTGCGGCCGTTCCGGCGCGTGGACGACACGCTGGGCGTCGTGTACACGCACGGGTTCGCAGGGCTCGCCGGCGGATTGCTCACCGGCTTCTTCGCCGACCCCAAGATGATCGTGTACCTGGGGATCGGGAAGACGGCGCCGATCTCCGTCGCAGGCGTGATACACGGGCACGCCGTCCTGCTGAAATGGCAGGCGATCGCCGCGCTGTGGGTGATCCTCTTCTCCGGCATCGGCACGTTCCTGCTGCTCAAGCTCGTCGGGCTGTTCGTGCCGCTGCGGATGAAGGAGCGCGACATGGAGGAGGGCGACCTGGCCGTCCACGGCCACGAGGTCTACCCCTCCGACGTGCCGTCGCTCAGCTTCCCGTCAGGGACGCCAGCGCCACCGCCGGCGGCACGACCGGCG
The DNA here is from genome assembly GCA_005885165.1 of Actinomycetota bacterium. Lineage (GTDB taxonomy): Bacteria > Actinomycetota > Thermoleophilia > Solirubrobacterales > Thermoleophilaceae > AC-37. Next base: position 7,187 of record VAXR01000074.1, on the reverse strand, counting down.
GAAGCGCCGGGCTAGCAGGCGATGTAAGCAATACCTCCTCCGACCAGACGGCCCCCGCTCCCCAGGGCGGGGGCCGTTTGCATTCGCTACGCGGTAAGGCGCGCGGGATCGTCGGCGTAGCTGCGCGCCATCTCGGCGAGGATCGCGACCATCGCCGCGGCCGCCGGTGCCCCGCGCGGGCTCGGAGCCGTGGCGGCCAAGACGCGTCGCATCGGGCTCTCGGGGAACAGCGCCCTGATCACGATGTCGTCACGCACGCTCGAGAGCGCGAGCTCGGGGACGAGTGCAACGCCCACCCCGGCCGCGACGAGCCCCTGGACCGTCTGGTAGTCGTCGCTCTCGAAGCTGACCAGCGGCTCGAAGCCAGCGGCGTGACAGGAGCGCACCACGTGCTGGGCGCATGGGCTCGAGGCTGACGTCTGCACCCAGGCCTCCTCGCGCAGGTCTTCGAGCTTTAGCGTCTGCTCCTTGGCGAGCCGGTGCGCAGCCGGAAGCGCAACCCGCATCGGGTCGTCGAAGAGGTGGGTGATCCCGAGCCCGCTGGTCCACGACCCTCTCACTCCCGGGAAGTCGAACAGGAGGGCGAGATCGAGCTCGCCCGCCCGTAGGCGAGGCTCGATCTCCTCGGGCTCGCCCTCGGCCAGGCTCAGCTCGATGTCGCCGTGCCGGTCGCGGAACGTGGCGATAGCGAGCGGCATGAGCGTTGCGCCCGCGGTGGGGAAGGACGCCATCCGTAGGCGGCCCTTGCGCAGCCCGATGATCGCGGCGAGGTCCTCCTCCGCCGCCTCGAGGCGAGCGAGTATGCCGTCGGTGTGCTCAACCAGCGCGGCGCCTGCGGCCGTTGGGCGTAGGCCGCGACGGTCGCGCTCGATCAGCGTCGCGCCGACCTCGGCCTCAAGCGTGGCGACCGCCTGGGACACCGCCGACTGGGTGTAGTCGAGCGCATCCGCAGCGGCCGAGAACGAGCCGCGCGCGACCACTTCCCGAAGCACGCGCAGCCGCTGGACGTTCAGCATCACCACAGCTTATCCCGAGTATCACGAGATCCACTTGAGGTGATAGCGCTCCTTGGCGAATCTATAGGGGAGACGTTGAAAGGAGAAACAATGGGACCGAAAGTAATCGTGTCGTACGACGACACCGCCAACGACCGCGACGCGCTCGCTCTCGGCCGGGTGTTCGCGAGCGCCGGGGCGACCGTCTCCCTCGCGTACGTCCGCCACACCAAGGAGTCCGAACACGCGCAGGAGCGGCTCGAGGAGCGCGAGGCGCAGGCGTTGCTTGAGCGGGGGGCGCAGGCCCTGGGCGGCAATGTGCAGCGCCACGTGGTGCTCAGCGCATCCACCGGCGAGGGTCTGTGGCAGCTCGCCGAGCGGGAGCGGGCCGACATCGTCGTCTTCGGCTCCGAATACCGCACCCCGGTCGGACGGGTCTCGCCTGGCACGTCCGCGACGCGGCTCCTGGAGGGCGCGCCCGCTGCGGTCGCTCTCGCTCCCGCCGGGCTACGTGACCGCGACTCCGTGCAGGTCGAGAGGATCGGCCTGATCCCGGATGACGGCGACGAGAGCGCGGAGGAGACCGCGAAGGGGCTCGCCGCGAGGCTCGGCGCGAAGATCGCCTCCTCGATCGACGAGCCCGTCGACCTCCTTGTCGTGGGCTCGCGTCCAGAGGCACCGGAGGGGCGCGTGATGATCAGCGCGTCCGTGGAGTACGCGATCGAGAACGCATTCTCGCCCGTGCTGGTGGTGCCACGCGGGGTCGTTCTACCTTTCGAGCCGCGGCGGTCCCCCAGGCTGACGACGGCCTAAGTCGTCGTCGAGAGGACACCGGCAAGCCGCAGGCGCTCCGCCAGCGCCTGTGGCCACTCCGGCCGATCGATTCGGATCGGGTCGGTCGCCGCGAGCTCGCCCGGGAGGATGCCCGGCTCGACCTGAAGGACGACCACCCGGCCGCCGAAGGCTCCCATCGCCATCCCGACCTCGAAGGTCAGGGCGGTCGTGGGCTCCTCGACCGCGACGACCGCCGCGACGGCGCCCGCCGCGTACTCGCCCGCCTGAGAATCGAGGATGCCCGCGCGCGCGGTGCTCCAGTCGATGGCCCGAAGTCCGAGGCCGTGGAGCACCGACTCGATCGCGCTGTGCGTCTCGTGCTCGTCGGCCATGACGGCCACTCCGTAGGGCTGCGACGCGTCCGCCCGCGCGCGCTCCAGAACCTCGCGCGACACGTCGCGGGAGACCTTGGCGGCGTTGTTCCAGCCTTGGCCCATCGCGAGATCGGGGGGCTCCAGCACCGGCCCGTCGAGAACGGTGAGCTCGCTCTCATCCGGATCCCACTCGCGCTCGCCGATCTCCACCGGCTGCCCCTGCGCCCACGGCGCCAGCACCCGGCTCAATCCGGCCTCGTCGAGGTTGAACAAGCGAGCCCGGTTCAGCGAGCGGCTGACCTCCAGGTGGAAGGCCATGTGGCGATCCTAAGCCCCGACGACGACCGCCGCACGCCAAGGCGCGGCGGTGGTATGAGGGATGCGTGCGCTTCCGGGCAGGAGTCGCCGCCGCCGTGGCGATCGCCGTATGCGCCGCTACGCCGGACGTCCCCGCGGTCGCCCGGACGCGGCACTCGAAGGCCGTCACGCGCGCGATGCCGCGCGACCCGCACCGCCGAAGCCGCTGGGCGTGGGAGCCGGGCCTAAGCCTGGGCGGCGACGGGAGGACCGTATGGGTGGCTGGCAACCACTGCGCCCTGATCGACCAGCACGGCGTGTGTGAGCTCGACCCGAGCCAGGCGGGGTTTGCGCCCGATTACACGCCGGTATGGCGCTCGACCAACGGCGGGCGCAGCTACCGCTGGATCGCCGATCCGCTCAAGGCGATCGAGTCGCAGGCCTCCCAGCGCGACGCCGCCGGCGCGCTCGGCCAGGACAAGCCGGGCGGATACGACACCGACGTGGCGGTGGCGCCCCGGGCCCGGCCGGGCCGGCCGCCGCTCCTGTACGTCGTGTCCGCCTGGGAGGGCAGCAGCACGCTCGCGGTGTCGGGCGACGGCGGGCGCAGCTGGCGCGTGACCGATCTGGCGGGCCTTGTCCCGTTCCAGGACCGCCCATGGCTCGGCACCCGAGGGGCCTGCGACCTCTACCTCGAGTACCACCTCTTCACCGGATCGCAGAACATCGCGTCGATCCCGCGCGTCGAGCGCTACGACGGCTGCGCCCTGTACGACCGCGCCGTCGCGGGGCAGCCCGCACCGGCGCCGGAGGCGAGCACCTCGATCGAGCCCGAGTCGAGCCAGGCGACGCGCGGGAACCAGGTCATGGCGAAGCTCGCCGTGGGCGGCGGGCGGCTGTACGCCGCCTACCAGCAGTGCGACACGCTGCTCGCGAGCCTGACCTGCGACTCGCCCGGCGACCGCCAGAGCGTGTGGGTGGCGATCAGCTCAAACCGCGGGGCGAGCTTCACGGACGTGCCGCTACCGAACGCCCACCTCCTCGGCACCCTCGACGATGGGACGTGGCCCATGGCGGCGGCCGCCGACGACCGCGGCCACGTGGCGGTGGCGGTTGTCGACACCCACCACGTGGTGCTGTGGACCTCGTCCGACTCGGGGCGGCGGTGGCGCCTGCGCCGCAAGCCGGTGGACGCCGGCCTCGGCTGGCGCCTGGCCGAGGTCCCGAGCGTGGCCGTCCGCGGGAGCACGGTGGTCGTAGCGTGGAACGGGAGCCCGCCCGCGCGTTCGGGCACGCCGCAGCGCTGGTACATGACGGTCGCCCGCTCCGACGACGGCGGGCGGCATTTCAGGTACCGGCGGCTCGATCCCCTGCTCGCCACCACCGACCACGGGACCTCGCTCGCCGACACGCTCTACGACGACTTCGGCACCGCGATCGACCGCTCCGGAGCGATCGCGCTCGCCTACACGCAGTCGTGCGCCGGTCATTCGCCGAGCGACCGCGAGTGCCCGGGCGCATCCCAGAGCACGCAGGCGAACACGCTGGTCGTCAGGTCGGCCTGGATCGCAGGTCCACACAAGAGCCGGCACCCTCGCCCGTCGCGGCAGGGCGAGCGCGACCGTCCCTGAGCGCCTAGGCGTCGCTCAGGGCTTCTGCGTCAGAGCCTTGAGCTGGCTGGCGCGTCCGAGCCAGAACGAGCTGTCGCTGTAGCCGATGCCGGGCGTCTTGTGGGGCTTCGGCCCGGAGACACCGTCGGTGTACTGCCACCAGTTCGGCTTCTTCCAGCCGACCACCGGCGCCACCTTCCACGTGCTGCAGTAGCACGCCGCCCAGAGCAGCGCGCCCTTCGGCTTCCACTTGCCGACGTTCGGCTGCCAGAACCAGTTGCCGGTGTAGATGATCACCGTCTTCCTCTTGGTGTGCGCGTGGATCTCGCCGATCCAGGTCCGGATCCACCGCCGCATCTGGTGCTGCGAGATCCCGTCGTCGTTGACCTCGACGTCGAGCACCGGCGGCAGTGCGTGATAGAAGCCGCCCGACGCCTTCACGATCTGGATGAAGAGGGCCGCCTCCGAGCGCGCTGTCGTGAGATCGGCGTGCGGATGCGCGAAGTCGTACGCGCCGCGCGGGAGGCCGACCGCCTTCGACTGACGCCAGTTCTGAGCGAAGCAGACATCGACGAAGTCGTTGTCCTCGGTCGCCTTCATGAACGCGAAGGCGCGCCGGGCCGCCACCCTGGCCCAGTCGATCGCGCAGCCGTTGTGGTTCGAGACGTCCGGACCGGTCAGGTAGTGCTTCGCGCTGAACACCGAGTCCGCGGGCACGCGATGCCGCTCGGAGCGCGGAGTGCGCGACCCGGCGTAATCGTGGGCGGGATCCGCAACCGCCGTTCCGGTCGAGGCGAGAACGGCGGCAACCGCGACGAGACCTGCGTGCAGCGGACGTCTCATCTTCCTCCTCGGGGCGTAGAGCGTGGCTTTCCCGCGAAACACATGAAAGAGCCCAAGTTGCGCACATTCCCGCGACCGGCGCTTCCTTAACGCTTGGTCTTCGACCCGATAGCAGCGGATGTCGGTCGCGGTGACCTTCAGGCCGGACGGCGGCACGCCGCGCACGAAGACGAAGACGCTAACCGTCGGCTGAGGCAGCCCGCGGCGGGCGGCCTAGACGACGTCGCGCTGGCGCAGGGCGTCGGCGCGGGCCGCCGTCTCCTCGATCGCGTCGAGGATCCGCGGCCAGGCGGGGCGCGGCAGGTCGTGCCCCATCCCCTCGATCGTCACGAGCCGCGCGCCGGGGATGGCACGGGCCGTCGCCCGCCCGCCCGACGGCGCGACCAGCCGGTCAGAGGTCCCGTGAATCACCGTGGTGGGCATCGCGATGCGCCGGAGCTCCGCGGTCCGGTTGCCCGACGCGATGATCGCGGCGAGCTGGCGGCCCGGTCCGAACGGATCGTGATCGCGGTCCCAGCTTCGCTCCGCGATGTCCCGGATCGTGTCGACGTCGAGCGGCAGGCCCCGTGACCCAACCGCGCGGAAGACATTCAGCGTGCGCGCCACAGCCGCCTCCTTGCCCTCGCCGGGGCGCCGCAGGAAGATCCGATACACCCACGGCGACGGCTGGCCCACGAAGCGCCCGCCGGTCGTCGACATGATCGAGACGAGCGAGCGCACCGCCTCCGGGTGCCGCGCCGCCACGGTCTGGGCGATCATGCCGCCCATCGAGGCGCCCACCACGTGCGCGGGTCCGAGGTCGAGCTCCCGTAGGAGCCCGGTCGCGTCCGCAGCCATGTCGGCCAGCGTGTAGTGGGCCGCCCTGCGGCTCCGGCGCAGCAGCTGGCCGACGGTCGGGGCGCGGCCCTTGATGTGCGTCGATCGCCCGCTGTCGCGGTTGTCGAAGCGGACCACGCGGAACCCGCGCCCGGCCAGCCCCTCGCAGAACTCCTCGGGCCAGCCGATCATCTGGGTCGCGAGCCCCATGATCAGGAGGACGGGCGGATCGGTGGGCTCCCCGAAATCCTCCCAGCAGAGCTCGATATCGGGGCTGACGCGGCAGAACTGCTCCGGCACCCTCAGGACTCTACCCCCGGCCGCCGGCCTGGATCCGACCGGCGAGCTAGTCGCGGCGCTCGACGAGCACCGGGCCGAACGAGCGGCCGATCAACCGCAGGACGTATGCCTCGCGCATCGCGCTGTAGCGAAACAGCGGCCGCAGGAGCCGTAGCGTGGCCGTTCTAACCGGTGTCCGCCGGCGTGGGGTGCGCACGTAAAAAGCCTGCACTAGCCGGCTAAGCGGAAGGTAAGGCGGCAAGCCGCCGCCCACCGCTCAGCCGGCGAGGGCGACCACCGCCCGCGCGTAGCGATCGATCTCGCCGTGCGTGAGCCGCCCTCCGGGCAGCTCGACGACGAACGCGGTGGTGCCGGGCAGCGTCTGGTCCTGCCACCCCACGGCGCTGCCCGGGTAGCGCGTCAGCCTGCGTAGCGGCAGCCCCGACAGGGCCGCGAAGCGGCGCTCGACGCCCGGATCGCCACCCGACTGGTCGACCACGTCGAGTGGCTGGTGGAACCAGATGCTGACCGCCGGCCGGAGCCGCTCGATGAGCGCGTCGGCGATGCGGGACTCCGGCTCGCTCAGCGCGTGCGGTCCCGAGTACTGCTGGTCCCCCGGGTGGCCGATCGGGCGCCAGTGCTCGGGGAAGTTGCGGTTCAGGTCGACGCGGTCGGCGTTCTGGCGGGTATCCGCCGCCACGCCGTCCGGGTTGAGATCGTCGATCACCCAGAGGTCGAGCCCCGGCCGCCGCTCGCGGTCGAGCCTGCGCGCGATGGCGATGCCGGCGGGCTCGTTGCCGTGGACGCAGCCGACGACCAGCACCGCGCGGCGCGCACCTGCGGAGTCGATGTGAACCGCCTCGATCGCGCGCCCGCGCACCGAGTGACCAAGCGTGGTGCGAACCACGGACACGCGCGCCGGAGCATGGCGGGACCGCCTCGATCCGGACACGCCACGGTGCCGGGCCGGCGCGTGCGAGCTGCCACAGCCGGCGAGCGCGAGCGCCGCCGCGAGCGGAACCAGAGCCTCGATCCGCCGCGTGAGCACGCCCTAAGCATGTAGCGTCGCGCCATGGCGCGGGCGCAGGACACCGGTAGGGGGCCCGGCAGGCTTCGCTCGAGACGCGACCTCCTGGCCGAGGGCGTACTAGCCGCGGGCGCTCTGGCCGCGACAACCCCGCTCGCCTCGGCGGAGCGCT
>VAXR01000073.1 GCA_005885165.1 Actinomycetota bacterium | reverse complement strand
CAGGAACTCGGCTCGCTCGCCGCCCGTTGCGGCCAGCTCCCCGCGAGGCTCGAGGCGGACGTCGAATTGCGCGTCCTCCATCGCGAGCTGCGCGAGCTCCTCACGGACGGCCTTCGCCAGGCGCGGTGCGGCAGCCCGGCGCGCCTTGCCGAGCTCGTTCGCCAGCCGGCGTTCCTCGGCGCCGCGGGACTCGAGCTCGGCCTCGTAGCGCGCCAGGTCGACCTCGGCCGACTCGAGGCGCTCGCGCTCAGCGCGGCAGCGCGCCGCGTGTGCGAGCACGGCCTCGACGCTGCCCCCGTGCTTTCGCTTCAGCCGGTCGTACCGATCCAGTCGGGCCTCGACATCCTCGAGGCGCCCCGGCTCCGCGTCGAGGCCCTCGAGATAGCGGCGGAGCTCGCCGGCCAGGTCCTCGGCCTCGATCCGCAGCGTGGCGAGCCGGGCGGCCAGGCCGTCGAGCTCAGAGTCGGCGCCCGAGGCGGCGCCCGCGTGCTGCTCGGCGAGCGCGAGTGCTGCCACGGCGCCGGTGGCCTCGGCGCCGTCCGGCGCGAGCGCCTCGGCTGCGCCGCCGGCCGCCTCGCGAAGGGCGTCCAGCGACCGCAGGCGACCGCGCTCGGCGAGCAGAGCCTCCTCGTCCGCCGCGCTCGGGTCGAGCTCCTCGATCTCCTCGATCTCGAACGCGAGGAGGTCGCGGTCGCGATCGAGCGCGCCGGCACGTCCACGGAGCGACTCGAGCTCTCGCGCGATGGCGGCCACATGGCGGTGCTGAGCCGCGTAGCGGTCGCGGAGCGCCAGGTGCTCGGCGCCGCAGAACGCGTCCAGCAGGTCGAGCTGCGCGGAGGCGACGGTGAGCTTGCGGTGCTCGTGCTGGCCGAAGAAGGCGAGGAGCCGCGAGCCGAGCTCTCGCAGGTCGGAGGCGCTCGCCGAACGGCCCTGAACGAACGCGCGGGTACGGCCCTCGGCCCCGACGCGCCTCCCGAGGACCAGCTCGTCCTCGCCCTCGGGAAGGCGCTCGCACAGCTCCGCGAGCTCGTCGCCGACGAGCCCCCCGGGCGGGCAGGCGAAGACGCCCTCGACGTAGGCCTCCCGGGCGCCCGGGCGCACGATCCCCGACCGCGGCCGCCCGCCGAGCAGAAGATCGAGGGCGTGGGCGAGGATCGTCTTGCCCGCGCCGGTCTCGCCGGTGATCGCGGTCAAACCGGGCCCCAACCGCAATTCAGCCCGCTCGATCAAAAGCAGGTTCTCAACCCGAAGCTCCAGGAGCATTACGAGCAGGTCTACCAGCGCGTGCCGACGGAGCAGCGCGAACGGGGACCCCCGACAGAGCGTTAGGAGCCACCGGCGCGGAGCGCCGGTCGCCGACGAGCTCTGGCGGAGGGTCCCCTTTCGCGCCGCTGGGCGGCGCTAGTTCGCGAGCCGCCCGAACTTGTCGCGGAAGCGGTGGTAGAAGCTCGCGCCCTCGAGCTGGGCCAGGAGAACCTGGTCGTCGTGGAAGCGAACCTGGAGCTCGGCCCCCGGCTCGAGAGCGCCGATGGGACGGCCATCGGTGGTCACGTCGACGGCGTCCGTCTCGGACTCGTTCGTCACCGTCAGCGGGTCGGCCGGCGCGACGACGAGCGCCCGCGCCGTGAGCGTGTGCGGCGCGATGAACGAGACGACGAACCCCTCGACCCCCCAGGCGAGCACCGGCCCGCCGTTCGCGAGGTTGTAGCCGGTGGAACCGACCGGCGTGGCGGCCACCAGGCCGTCGCACCGCACGCGCCCGAGCTGCTCCGAGCCGACGGAGTAACCGAGCGTCGCCACCCGGCTGCTCGGCCGCCGCTGGAACGAGATGTCGTTCACGCCGATCCGCCGCTCGCCGTCGAACTGCACCGCCAGGGCCGGGATGCGCAGGAGCTCGTAATCCCCGTCGAGGGCGTGCGTCAGGCCCTCCTCGATGTGCTCGCGATCGACGGTCGAGAGGAAGCCGATGGCCCCGAAGTTGAAGCCGAAGACGGGGGTCCGTTCCCGAGCGCACGCGCGCAGCGCAGTGAGGATCGTGCCGTCGCCGCCGAAGACGAGCGCGAGGTCGACCGCGGCCTCGGGGTCGACTCCGAGCACCCGCCCCGGGCCGGGCTCGATCCCGTGCTTCTCGACCTCGGCCTGAGGGAACCGGACCTCGACGCCGCGCTCGGAGGCGACCTCCATGAGCCGCTTCACCGCGTCACTGGTCTCCTCGGGCTGATGGTGCGTGAAGACCGTGACGCTCTCGGTACGGCTCATGCGTCGACGCGCCCCACCTCGACCTCCCGGTCGATCCCGGCGTCGGCGCGGTCCTTTTCCGCGATCCAGACGAACGTCTCCCTGTTGCCCGCCGGCCCCGTGAGTCGGGAGGGGGAGAGGCCGAGCACGGCCCAGCCGTCGTCCGCCGCGCCCTGCGCCACGCCGAGGATGGCTTCGCGCCTGTCGTCGACGCCGCGGACCACGCCGCCCTTGCCGACGCGCTCGCGCCCCACCTCGAACTGCGGCTTCACGAGCGCAAGGCAGTCGAACCGCCCGGCGGCACAGCCCAGCACCGCGGGCAGGACCTTCCCCAGCGAGATGAAGGAGACGTCGATCGTGATGAGGTCCGGCGCGTACGGCAGGACACGGGGCGCTAGCCCGCGCGCGTTACAGCGCTCGAGCACCGTCACGCGAGCGTCGTTCCGGATGCGCCAGTTCAGCTGGCCGTATGCAACGTCGCAGGCCACGACGTGCGCGGCGTCGCGCTGGAGCAGGCAATCCGTGAACCCGCCGGTCGAGGCGCCGACGTCCAGGCAGCGCCGGCCATGGGGGTCGATGGCGAACGCGTCGAGCGCCCCCGCGAGCTTCGCCCCGCCGCGCGAGACGTAGGGAGGGGCGGAGTCGATCCGCAGCACGACGTCCTGGAAGACGAACTGCCCGGGCTTCTCGGCTCGCAGCCCGTCCTCCCCCAGGCGAACCGTGCCGGCAAGGACCGCCGCCGCCGCCCGCGAACGCGTCTCGAACAACCCCCGCTGGACGAGGAGCGCGTCGAGCCTCGTCTTCGGCATCGGCGGAGCGTACCCGCAGAGGGGACAACGCTAACTCCCGGCGGCCGGCGGCCCGGAACTGTGCGGCCCCGCACACAACATCGGGGCGAACGCGCGTACGCTGCTGGTCAAGCTTCTTTCCCATCGCAGCACATACGCATCACTCCTCCCTCGAGCGGCCCGCGAAAGCGGGTCGCTCTGCGTCTGCGGGCGGGGTGGGCACGCTCAGCCCCTGCCACGCCCTGGATTCCGGCCTGGTCCGATTGGGCGACGAGGGGGAGCCCGGATGCCGCACCGCTCAGCGCGTTACGGCAGCGCTACGCGAGCCGACCCCGCCTCGATGCGGGTCCATTCTGCGCATCTACAGGCGGCTGTCCTGACTTGACCACCGTATATGTGGCTAACTCAGGACAGCCTGCTCGGTGCCGTCCGGAGGCGCCTGCGATCGGCGACCGGCCGAGCGGGACGCGCAGGGCAGGAGCGGGGGCCGCGAGCGCACGAGCACTACGACGTGACGCGTGCGCACCGTGTACGGGCGGGACACCTCGGAGCCGGCGCGGGCCGGCTAGACCAGCGCGCCCGAGCGGCTTCCCACGGCCTGCACGACGCGCTCGGCGAGCGCGTCCGGCGTGAGCCCGACCTCCTGGTGGAGAAGCGTGGGCTTGCCGTGGGTCACGTACCGATCCGGCAACCCGGCGCGCAGCAGGCGGACGTTCGAGGCGAGATCGCGGTCGACGAGGTGCTCGGCCACGGCGGATCCGAAGCCGCCGTGGAGCACGCTGTCCTCGATCGTCATGACGAGCTCGTGCTCGGCCGCCAGGGTCGAGATCAGCTCGGCGTCGAGCGGCTTCGCGAAGCGGGCATCGGCCACCGTCACGTCCACGTCGTGCTCCTCGAGCAGCGCGGCCGTCCGGAGCGCGAGGGGAACTCCGTACCCGTAGCCGAGCAGCGCCACGCGGTCGCCCTCGCGAAGGATCTCCCCGCGACCGACGTCGATCGCGCGCGGCTTCGAGGGAATCGGCACGCCCTCGGCCTCGCCGCGCGGGTAGCGCAGCGCGATCGGCCCGTCGTCCCAGGTCACCGCCGTCCGGAGCATGTCGACCAGCATCGCCTCATCGCGCGGCGCCATCAGCACGATGTTCGGCAGGCAGCGGAGGTACGCGATGTCGAACGCGCCGTGGTGCGTCGGGCCGTCGTCGCCCACGAGCCCGGCCCGGTCCATAGCGAAGACCACGTTGAGCTTCTGCAGGCAGACGTCGTGGACGATCTGGTCGTACGCGCGCTGGAGGAAGGTGGAGTAGATCGCCGCGACCGGCTTCATCTCGCCCAGCGCGAGGCCAGCGGCGAAGAGCACCGCGTGCTGCTCGGCGATGCCCACGTCGTAGTAGCGCTCCGGAATCTCCTCCTGGAGGATGTTCAGGCCGGTCCCCGAGTTCATCGCCGCGGTGATCCCGACGATGCGCTCGTCGCGCCGGCACTCCTCGACCAGCGCGCGGCCGAAGACCGCCGTGTACTGCGGCGGGGGCGCGGCCTCGACCTTGTCGGGAACCGGGCTCTTCGGGGCCGCCTTGCGGTTGACGATCGAGGCGGGCTTCGCGGCGTGCCACTTCTCCATGCCCTCGAGGCCGCCCTCCTCGGCGGGAGCGAACCCCTTCCCCTTCACCGTCTTGATGTGGACGACCACCGGGCGGTCGGCCTTCAGGGCCTCGCCGACCGACTTCCGGAGCGCCGAGACGTCGTGGCCATCGACCACTCCGACATAGGCGAGGTCGAGCTCCTCGAAGAACAGGCCCGGCGCCCAGAACGCCTTGATCGACTCCTTCAGCTGCGGGCCCAGCCGCTCGAATCGCTCGCCGATGCCCGCCGGGATCTTCGTGAGGCCGGTCTCGACGGCTTCACGCGCGCGATAGAGGTCGGGCTGGAACCGGATGCGGTTGAAGTAGCGGGAGAGCGCGCCGACGTTGGGCGCGATCGACATGCCGTTGTCGTTCAGCACGATCACGATCGGCACGTCGAGGCCGCCTGCGTTGTGGAGCGCCTCGAACGCGACGCCGCCGGTGAGAGCGCCGTCCCCGATCACCGCCACGACCTTGCCGTCGGGCTCGAAGCCCTGACGCATCGCCTCCTTGATCCCGACCGCGTAGGAGACCGACGTCGACGCGTGACCCGCGCCCATGATGTCGTGCTCGGACTCCCCGATCGAGCAGAACGGGGCAAGGCCGCCGTACTTGCGGATCGTCTTCAGCCGGTCGCGGCGCCCGGTCAGCACCTTGTGCGGATACGCCTGGTGGCCGACGTCCCAGAGGATCTTGTCGCGCGGGGAATCCAGCAGGCTGTGCAGCGTCACGGCGAGCTCGCACGTCCCGAGGTTCGCGCCGAAGTGCCCGCCGACCTCGCCGATCGTGTCGATGATCAGCTCGCGCACCTCCTGCGCCAGCTGCTGGAGCTCCTTGTCCGAGAGACCGTGCAGGTCGGCCGGCCCGTCGATCTTGTCGAGGAGGCTCGTCCGCTCGTCGCTGTCCTTGGGGCTCATCTCTGTCGCGTCAGGATGTAGTCGGTTATCTGCTCCAGCGCCTCGGTGCGGCCGCCGGCCTCGCCGAGCGCCGCGCGCGCCTTGGCGTGCGACTCACGCGCGAGCTCGCGGGCGCGCTCCAGTCCGAAGACGCTCACGTACGTGCGCTTGCCGTGCCGCTCGTCTGAGCCCTGCGGCTTCCCGAGCGATGCCTCGTTCCCGGTTACGTCGAGTATGTCGTCGACGATCTGGAACAGCACGCCAAGCTCCGCCGCGAAGCGACGAAGAGCAATTGTGGCAGGTCCGGTTATCGATCCCAGCTGTATTACGCACTCCACCGATGCGGCGATCAGACGTCCCGTCTTGAGCTCGTGAAGATGGCGGAGGTGGTCGGGATCGAGGTCGTCGGTGACCGTCACGTCGATGAACTGACCGCCGACCATCCCGCTGACGCCCGCCGCGTCGACGAGGCGCCCCAGCGCGGCCAGGACGCGATCAGGCTCGCCCGGCTGGTGCTCGACCACCAGGCGCATGGCCTCGGCGAACAGTCCGTCGCCTGCCAGGATCGCGACGTCCTCGCCGAAGGCCACGTGGCAGGTGGGCCGGCCGCGACGGAGCTGGTCGTCGTCCATCGCTGGGAGGTCGTCATGGATCAGCGAGTAGGTGTGGATGAGCTCGATCGCGGCCGCGAGCGGCAGGACCTCATCTGGGTCCATGCCCACAGCCTCGGCCGTGGCGAGCGCGAGCACCGGCCGGACGCGCTTGCCGCCGGCGAGGAGCGAGTAGCGCATGGCCTCGTCGAGCCCCTCCGTCGCGGGCTCGCGCGCGAAGCTCAGGCCGGCCAGGTAGGAGTCGACCCTCTGCTGCAGGGCGACCGGGAAGACGGCCTCGGCGGAGGAGACGGTCAGAGAAGCCTCTCCTGTCCGGGGTCGGCGTCGCCCGCTCGCGCGTCGGCCTCCCGGTCGAGCGCCGAGCCGGCGCGCGCGGCCAGCTCGGCGCAGCGCTCCACGAGCTCGGCCGCCTCCTCGGGCTCCATCTCCTCCGTGCGAAGGCGCGCGGCGGCGAGCTCGAGCTCGGCCACCTGGGCGTCGAGCTCGTCCTTGGTCGGCGAGGCGGGCTGCTCGTTCACGCGCTAGCCGCCCGTTGGCGCTGGACCGCGCCGAGAATGCCGTTGACGAAGGCCGGCGCCTCCCGGGCGCACAGCTCCTTCGCAGCCTCCACGGCCTCGTCGATAGCGACCTCGTCGGGGATGTCCTCGCGGCTCCGCAGCTCGTGCAGCGCGACGCGCAGGATGTTGCGCTCGAGCGGCGCGATCCGGTCCACCGTCCAGCCCTCGGCGTACCGCGCGATCAGCGCGTCGAGCTCCTCGATCTCCGAGTCCGTGCCCTCGACCAGCTCGCGCGTGAAAGGCGTGGCCTGCGACTCGACGAGCTCGCTCAGCGGGCGGCCCGTCACGTCACGTTGGTAGAGCGCCACAACGGCCGCGCGTCGCTGATCGGTCCGTCGCATCGCCAGCCGTCGCTACGCGCGCGAGACGTACTCGCCGGAGCGCGTGTCGACGCGCACCCGATCGCCCTCGTTTACGAACAGCGGGACCCGCACGGTCACTCCCGACTCGAGCTTCGCGGGCTTGTCCCCGCCGCCCGACGCCGTGTCGCCCTTCACGCCCGGCTCGGTCTCCTCCACGGCCATCTCGACGGCGCTCGGCACCTGGAGGTCCGTGGGCTGCTCGTCGACGTAGAGGACGTCGACCTCCTCGCTCGGCAGGACCCACTTGAGCGGCTCGCGCACCTGTTCCTCCGGAATCGTCAGCTGGTCGTAGGTCTCGAGGTCCATCAGGTGGGCGTCGGAGCCGTCCGCGTAGAGGAACTGCATCTTGCGCGCCTCGGTCCGGATCGGGCGGAACTTCTCTCCGGCGCGGAAGGTCTTGTCGATCACGGCGCCGTCGTTCGTCCGCTTGAGCTTGGTGCGCACGAACGCGCCACCCTTGCCGGGCTTCACGTGCTGGAACTCGACGATCTTGAAGACCGTGCCGTCGACCTCGATATGGGTTCCGTTCTTGAACTGGTTCGTCGAAATCACGCGCCGCTGAGTGTAGGGGCGGGAGGCGTCCCGGCCGCTCTCGCGCGTAGTCTCCCGAGCGAACCGACACGGGAGGGCTTGTGGACTTCTGGGACCGACTCGACGCGGTCGCCGACCGCTGGAACGTGCTGCGCCATCCGTTCTACCTGCGCTGGTCGGAGGGGACGATGACGCGTCCGGAGCTCGCGTTCTACGCGGGCCAATATGCCTACGCGGTAGAGGCGCTCGCCGCCGCGACCAGCGACCTGGCGCGGCGGTCTCCGTCGACCGGCAACGAGCGGCACGCCGCCGAGGAGGAGGCGCACGTCTCGCTGTGGGCCGGCTTCCAGGAGGCTGTCGGGTCGTCGGGCGCCGAGCCGCTGCCGGAGACGGCTGACTGCGCCCGTGCGTGGGCGGATCCGGACCGGTCCGAGCTCAGGACGCTGGTCTCGCTCTACGCAATCGAATCCGCGCAGCCCGCGATCTCCGAGACGAAGCGCACCGGGCTCGTGGAGCGCTACGGGTTCGAGCCGGGACCCGCGACGCGGTACTTCGACGTGCACGCGGTGCTCGACGTCGAGCACGCCCGCGTGGCGCGTGGGGCGATCGCCGAGGCGCGGGAACCGGCCACGTCGCCCGATCGAGACGGCGAGGACGATGCGCTCGTGGCCGAGGCCGAGCGCGTCCTCAGCGCCAACTGGCGGCTGCTCGACGGCGTGGACCGCGTTTCCGCGGAAACGCGCTAGACGCTGACCGTGCCCGCGGTGTGCAGCGGCGCGGGTAGCGCGCGCCCGTCGTCCTTCAGACCGCTCGCGCGACGAAGGCCTACGGCTTTCGGACCAGCTTGACCTTCAAGCTCTTCGTGCGCGGCACGCCGCCGCCGTCGGGCGTGTAGGTCACATGCACGGTCAGCTTCAGCTTGTGGTCCGTAAGGAGCTTGGCCTCTGCGGTCGCGTTCGGCACGATCGAGATCTTGAGCGGACCTGCGCCGCCCGCATGCTTCGTCTTCGTCTTCACCTTGTCGCCCGAGAGGACGACGACGCCGGAGTCGGGACCCGGCACGTTGACGGTCAGGACCGCGGTTCCCTTGTGCTTGTTGCGCTTCAGCTGACCAAAGCTGAAGACGTTGCGGGGCTGGATCTCGAAGGCGCCGATGTCGGACCCGTCGGCTCCGGGCGCCGCCGCGTTCAAGATGGTCGGGAAGTTGAACGGTCGCTTTGCGCCGCGCTGGTCGCTCAGTAGGCCGAAGCTCGATCCCTTGTCGAACGCAGGACTCGAGGTCGGGATCGCCATCGTCTGCGTCGGCCCGCCGTTGTTGGCCAGCAGCCTGAGCTGCGGGTTGGTGTTCACGTGGTCTCCCGCCGCCCCCAGCCCGCACTGGTTCGTGCTCTCGATGTTGAAGCCGCCCGAGGCGAACGCACCCGTTACCCCGCTCGCCGCGGCGCAGTTCTGGCCGCTCGCCGCGGAGTTGTTGGCGATGATCGTGTCCTGGAACGTGTACGGCCCGGACGACCCCGTCCCCTGAGCGGCGAAGATCCCGCCGCCCGGCGCGCCGCTCGCGCTGTTGTTCGCGATCGTCACCCCAGCGAGCCTTCCCTTGCCGCCATTCGAGATGATCCCGCCGCCGCCGTCGCTTGGACCTGCTCCGGTGATGGTGAGCGAGTTCTGCGCGATCGTCGATCGACTCAGCCTCGGTCCTGTATTCGGCCCGCTCGAGAGGTCGTAGACGGCGCCACCGCCGTTCTGTACCTGGCTGGCGCCGCCGCCGAGAGTAAGCGACGCCGAGTTGTTCGGGCCGATCGTCGTGCCTGAGAGCGTCCACGTGCCGCCGAGGTTGTAGAGCGCGCCGCCACCGCTCTCGATCGTGTTCATCCCCGCGCTGATCGTCAGCGAGTTGTTGGCGAGCGTGCTGTCAAAGAAGGCCGCCGGGCTCAGCGTGTAGACACCGCCACCGCCGTTTATGACCGAGTTGTTGGTCTCTGTCAGATTGGCGCTGTTGGAGCTGATCGAGCTCCGGCTCACCGTCAGGCCGCCGTAGACGAGCATTCCTCCCCCGCCGTCGATGA
>VAXR01000225.1 GCA_005885165.1 Actinomycetota bacterium | reverse complement strand
TCGAGATGACGACCACCTGGCTGCCTTGTCCCAGTGGCTTGAGCAGGCTCTCGCGTAGCCAATAGAACGCGATCCGGACGTCGGTGTGCCAGTTGACCGAGAACGTCTCCCACGTCTGGTGCTGCAGCGGACGCATGAGCGGGGTGGCGCCCGCGACGAGGATCAGGATGCTCGGCTCGTAGCGGTCCAGGAGGGCGCCGGCGACCGTCGGATCGCTCGCGTCGGCAACCTCGGTGCTGATGTTCGGGGTCGTGTCGGCGAGCTTGGCGAGGCCGGGTTGGCTTCGGCTGACGGCGACGACGGGCGCGCCGGCGTCGCCGAGGGCGGTCGCGATCCCGCGGCCGAGGCCGCGGGATGCGCCGACGACGATGGTGGTCCTGTTGGCGAGGGCATTCATCGTGTGGGTCTCCTTGCGTGTCACTTGGTGGTGGCGAGCGCGGGCTCGGGCTCGCGCATGGTGGTCTTGCGCACGGCGTCCGAGGGCTCGTTTCGGCGGACGAGCGTGAAGATCGCCGGGAGGGCGAGCAGCGCGATCGCGCCGAGCACCAAGAACGCCTGCTGAAAGCCGCCGGTGAGCGCCGCGGGCACCGCGTGGCCGGCGTGCAGCAGCACCTTGGTGTGGCTGGCGGCGACGCTCGAGGCGATCGCGATCCCGATCGCTCCACCGAGCTGCTGGCTCGTGTTCAGCAATCCGGACGCCAGCCCCGCCCGGTGCTCCTCGACGCCTGCCAGGCCGGCGATCGAGATCGGGATGAACGCGAACGCGGTCCCGGCGCCGGCGACGGCGAACGGCCCGAGCAGGTTGCCGATGTAGTGGCCGTGGACCGGGACCTGGGTTGCCCATAGCACGCCGGTGCCAATCAGCGTCATCCCGATGGCCATCACGATCTTCGGGCCGATACGAGTCACCAGGTATTGCGAGAGGCCGGCCAGCCCGACCGACGTGATCGACGCGGCCAGCCACGCCACCCCGGCCTGCAGCGGGCTGTAGTGCAGCACCTCCTGCATGTACAGCGTGCCGACGAAGAAGAACGCGTAGAAGCTGGCGCCCAGCAGCAGCCCCGCGGTGTTCGCGCCGGTCAGCGTGCGCCGCCGGAAGATCTCAAGCGGGAGCAACGGCGACTCGACCCGGCTCTCGGTCACCACGAACGCGACCAATAGCGCCGCGGCCGCGGCGAGCACCGCGATGGTTCGCGTGCCGCCCCACCCGTACTGCGGCGCCTGCGAGACGGCGTCGACCAGCAGCGCCAGCCCGGCAGTGCCGGTCAGAGCACCGAGCGCATCAAACCGCCGGCGGGTGGTGGCAAGCCGGCTCTCGGGCACGGTCCGCGGCACCAAGAGCAGCGTCGCGATGGCGATCGGAACGTTCAGGTAAAAGATGTACTGCCACCCGGCGTAGCGGGTCAGCAGCCCGCCGACGACCAGCCCGACAGTCGCGCCGCTGGCGGCGAGCGCGCCCCAGATCCCGAGCGCCTTGTTGCGCTCGGCGCCCTCCTCGAACATGTTCATCACGATCGACAGCGACGCCGGCAGCATCACCGCCGCGCCGATCCCCTGCACGGCACGGGCGCCGATCAGGAACCCGTCACCCGTCGCCAGCGCGCACGCCAGAGACGCGGCAGAGAACAGGCCAAGCCCCGCCATCAGGACGCGGCGGCGGCCGAGCAGATCGGCGGCCCGCCCACCCAGCAGCAGGAAGCCGCCGAACGTGAGCGCGTATGCGGTAGCAACCCACTGCAGGTTCGTAGCCGAGAAATGCAGATCGCGGCCGATCGTCGGCAGCGACACGTTGACGATCGTCAGATCGACGATCGTCATGAAGTACGCGACCGCCAGCACCGCGAACGCGCGCCAGCGGTTGAGATTTGGGGATGCGGACGTCACTGGTCCTCCAGGGTCTGGGAAGGGACTGGTACGGGTGATCAGGAATGAGGCGGTGCGGTCCTGCCGTTAGTGCGACCGCTCGTTCCTATGTCTCACACCGTCAAACGGTCGCCGGCCGCCAGACTCATCGGTCCCGTCGAGATCCTCGAGGCAGACGTCGATCGCCAGCCCGTAGAGCCAGATCCGCGCGGACGTTGACGGCACGACCCGATCCACGCTCAGCCAACCGCGCAGCAATGTCTCGCACACGGCTTCGTGGGCCCGGTCGGGGCATCCGAGCATCAACAGGCAAAACACCTCCAGCCCCAGCCGATGGCGTGATGCGAGCCGGCCGAACGCCCTCTCATCGCCGGCTCGCGCCGCCGCAATCAGGTAGCGCTCGTCCCCGGAGCCCATGTCGTCAGGCCCCGCCGAGTGGCGTGAGGACGATCACCGGAATGTCGCGATCGGTCCTCCGCGCGTGCTCGGCGAGGTCCGGGAAGCGCCGGCCCCCCTTCGGAACTGCCGCTGGCGCTCCTCGCCGGTTGCCTCCCGGGCCAGGACGTCGATCGTCTCGCGCCCCACCTCGATTCTGGTGTTCGGCTTTGCCTTGAGGTTGTGGTACCAGGCGGGGTTGCTCGGCGCTCCGCCGTTCGAGGCGAAGATCACGCACCTCGACTCGTCGGCCAGGTATCCGACCGGGGTTACTCGGCTCGCACCCGACCTCGCGCCGGTGTGGTGCAGCAGCAGCGGCGTGCCATCCCAGATACCGCCGACGCGCCCTTCGTTGCCGCGGAACTCGTCGATCACCTGTGCGTTGTACTCGGCTGCTGTCGCCGACATGACACTCCTCTCAATTCGGATCCAACCCGACACCTCGGTGAGCGGTGGCTCCTAGCGTCCCACCGGGATTCCGAATCTCGGCAGAAGCGTGCGGTCAAGGAAAGCGTCGATCCCGGCGATCTGGCCCGCCTCGATCTCGAGTACCGCGATGCCGTGCGGGATCCAAGTGCCATCGTCGGCGCGCACCTCGATCGTCA
>VAXR01000224.1 GCA_005885165.1 Actinomycetota bacterium | reverse complement strand
GAAGGTCCGCGACGTCGAGCTGCGCGGCCCACTCGCCCGCCTGCTCGCAGAAGGTCATGGCCCCGTTCCTAGGCTCACGTGCCACCCTCGCCGGCCGCCACGAGCTGCGTGACCGCGCGCGTACGCGACACCGTGAGCATGCCGATGAACAGCAGCACCATCCCCAACACGAGCGGGATCCCGTAGTAGTCCGCGGTCGCCCAGCGCTCCCTCAGGAAGAGCGGCTCGAGGATGATCGGCAGGAACGTCTGCACCGCGAACGACACCGGCACGACGGTGGTCGCCTTGGCTCGCTGCAGGGCGGTCATCTCGGAGAGGATCGCTGCGATTCCTGTGCCGGCCGCGATCACGATCCAAATGATCGCGCTTTGGATGTGATCGCCGTTGAAGTCGTCGCTCATGAGCTTGGTGGCGATATTCCCCGCGGCGAAGCCGATGGCCGAACCGAGTATCGCGACCGCCGCGCCGTCGAAGCGCCCGCCGCGCAGGGCGAACGGAACGAACGTGAGCACCGCGAGCGTCCCCACGACGGCGGTCACCACGATCGCGCTCCGGTGCGCCTCGCTGTGGTTCGGCGCACCCCACGCGACGAGCGCCATCCCGCCGATGATGGCGATCACCCCGACGAGCTCGAAGCTCCCGACTCGCTCGCCGAGCATCCGCGCACCGAGCACCAGGAGCAGCACGAGGCCGGCGGCGAGCGCCGGTTGAACCACCTCGAACGGCGCGTCGGCGAAGGCCAGGACCTCGAGCGGGAACCCGAGGCCGCCCAGAGCGAAGCCGAGCAGCCACCGCCGTCGGCGCACCAGGCGCGCGAGCAGCGACAGGTGCATGCCCTCGTGCTGGGGAGCCTCCCGCGCGTCCAGCGCCTGGAGTGCGACGCCCACGTTGAAGAGCACCGAGGCGACGACGGCGGCCGCCAGCCCGAGGAGGAACACGCCCCCATTCTGCGTTAGTTCTGCAAACGGCGGCTAAGCGCGGCCCGTCGACAGCGCGGCGGTCTCGCCGGCGGCCGCGGGCGAGGCGGTGGGCGCCGTGGCCCGGAAGTAGGCGAACGGCCCGCTCGTCTCGATCTCCACTCCCGCGAGCCCTGCGCCCTCGAGCCAGCGACGGAGGTCCCCGACGCTGCCGGTTGGCCCTAAGCCGCCCGTACCGGGATGGACCAGGATGCGTTGCCGAAGGCTCGTGCCGGAGCAGACCATCGAGCCGATGACTGCGCCGCCGGGCTTGACGCAGCGCGCGAGCTCCCTCACGGCGGTGGCCGGGTCCGGGACCCAGTGGAGCCCCCAGTACGACACGACGAGATCGGCGGAGGCGTCGTCGACCGGCAGCGCCGCCGGATCGGCACGGACCAGCTCGAGCTGATCGAGCCCCCGCTGCGCGCCCAGCCGCCGGACCCACGCGAGCCGCTCGTCCGAGGGGTCGATCGCCAGGTAGCGCACGTCCTGCCCCGGCGCCAGGCCGAGCCATGCTCCCGAGCGGCACGGCGCGTCTACGACTGTCGCGCCGGGCGGCAGCCGCCGGAGCGCCGCGAGCGACGCGAAGAACGGCCGCGCGCTCCCTCCCCACTGAAGGCGCGAGAGCGCGGCCACGGCCCGCGGCCAGCGCAGAAAGAA
>VAXR01000223.1 GCA_005885165.1 Actinomycetota bacterium | reverse complement strand
ACGCCGCCTTGGATCAACGACAGCGAGAGGAGCCGGCGCCAGAGAGCACGGGCGAGCACGAAAGGCGTCGCCGCGAGCGCGATCTCCGCGCCGAAGGCCAGCCATCCGTGCGTGTAGTGCGCGCCGGACAGCGTGCCTGCTCGTTCGGCGACGGCGCACGGGTGAAGCTCGCTGGTCATGCAGTCGAGACGGAAGACCGAGTCGAGCCCCGTGGCCACACCGGCGATCACGAACAGCGCGGCGAGCGACATGCGTGAGAGCGGGCGGCGGAGCGTCGGGACGAGCGCCGGCCCAAGCACGGCGATCGACAACCCGAGCACCGCGATGCCCGTGTTCACGATCCACGGATGCGCAGCGCTCTTCGCGCCTAGCTCGCTGACGTAGTCGTGCACGTCGGAGTAACGCGGCTCGAGCGCTCCGGCGACGATCCAGGACGCGATGAAGGCGAGCTGCCCGCCGATCGCGAGCCAGGCGGCCGCGCGCACCGCGCGAACGGTTCTGTTCCCTGCCTTGTGACCCACGGGTCACTTAGAATACAGATGCGGCGCGCTACGTGCGCTCGTGATGCGCGCGGCAGTACGCGTCGCGCGTCGCGCGGTATCCCGGCTGGGTGACCGAGGACATCGCCTCGGCCCACACGCGCGAGTCGATGTCGATCGACTGCTCCACCTGCTGCCGCTCCGCCGCCGTGCGCGCGTCAAGCAGCCGCTCGGCGTTCCGCCACGCGCCCTCCCGCCAGCCCTTGACCATCTCGAGCGTGCCGATCTGGTCGAGCGGCGACGAC
>VAXR01000227.1 GCA_005885165.1 Actinomycetota bacterium | reverse complement strand
CGACCCGCCGGGCTGGCGTTGGACGGATAGCTACTACCCGCCTGGGCTCTCCTCAACCAAGCCGTGCCCGCTCTATGCGGCGAAGCGTGGCGTCGCGGTTCGTGTGCCTCGTGAGCCTGCCCCACAGCGCGCGATGGTCGGCGACGAACCGGTAGCCGCGGTTAGTCGCGCGCGGGCACGCGCGCGCGAAGGAACCAAGGAGCGCCGCGCCGGGCAATTGAGCCGCCAGCGGCGCGAACGCCTCGCCGCCCGAGTGGACCTCTCCATCGGGCGTGACGAGGTGCCACGACTCCATCTTGCGCTCCTTGTCCATTCCGCCGAGCAGCTCGTCGGCCTCGGGGTCCTGGAGCGCGACGGGGCGCAGACGTTCGTGGCGATCCCAGAGGAGGACCTTGCCGAGCGCCCATTTGCAGAAGCCGCAGTCGGCGTCGTAGAGGATCGCCGTCGATCGCGAGCCGGGCGTCGAGTGCACGGGCCAAAAATAGGAACGCCCCGCCTCAGCGGGGCCTTCCCTTAGCCGGCCGGTAAGCCGGATTCAGTCGTGGACAGTCATCCATCTGCCCGTTGCCGGGCGGGCCTCGCGGCCCTGCGGCCTACCTGGGACTCGGCGGGCAGCGTCATCGTCCCTGCTTGGCCTTGCACCGGGTGGGGTTTGCCTGGCCGGCGCGTCACCGCGCCGCCGGTGCGCTCTTACCGCACCATTTCACCCTTGCCGGCGAGAGGTTCAGCTGCGACCTCCCGCTTAGGCGGTGTGTTTCTGTGGCACTTTCCCGCGGGTTTCCCCGGGTCGGCGTTACCGACCACCTTGCCCTGCGGTGTCCGGACTTTCCTCGAGGGCCGGTTTTCTCCCCGACCTCCCGCGACTGCCTAGCCGGCACCACCGATTCTAGGCGTGCGGATGCGACAAATCCACCCCGCGCAAACGGGGGCGGCGATCAGTGGAGCGTCGATCCGCAGCCGACGCAGCGCCCGCCGCCCGCCGCACTTTCGATCCGATCGCCACACACGGGGCAGGCCGCGACCCCGGTGGCGAGCAGGCCCTCCCAGACGTTGGCGACCTTCATCGCCAGCGTGAGCCCGCCGCCATCCGAAGTGCGCGGCTCCTCGCGCTCCAGCTCGTGAAGCGCGAAGCTCTCGGCCGTCAGCGTGCTCATTACGAGATCCTCCTGCACACGCCGACGACGCGACCCAGGATCTCCGCTTCGCGCGTTCGGATCGGCTTCATCGCGGAGTTCTCGGGCTGAAGGCGGATGTGGTCCTTGTCCTTGAAGAAGCGCTTGACCGTCGCCTCGTCGCCGATCCGCGCGACGACGATCTCGCCGTTGCGCGCGGTCTCCTGCTTCTGCACGATCACGTGGTCGCCGTCGAGGATCCCCGCGTCCTTCATCGACTCGCCGTGCACCTGGAGGACGAACTCGCCGTCGCGCCCCCCGGCGATGTCCGGCACCTTGACGTAGTCCTCGATGTTCTCCTCGGCCAGGACGGGGGCGCCGGCCGAGACGCGGCCGACCACGGGCACCCCGGACGGAGCGACCGCCTTGCGGGCCGTATCGACCAGCAGCTCTAGCGCGCGCGGACGGGACGGATCCCGGCGCAGCAGCCCGACCTTCTCCAGGTTCGTGAGGTGCGCGTGGACAGTGGACGGCGACGTGAGCCCGATCGCCTTTCCGATGTCGCGAACCGTGGGCGGATAGCCGTGCCGCGCGGAGTACCGCTTGATGAACTCGAATATCTCCTGCTGCCGCTTTGTGAGCTTGAGGTCCACGAGGCGAGTCCTCCTGATAGCCGGTTTCGAACGTATGTTCGCAGAGTAGCGACCCCGGCGGACGGCAGTCAAGTCCCTGGCGACGGAGCCGCCCGGACCTATAATCCGCGGCAGCAAGCGCCTGTGGCGGAATTGGTAGACGCGCAAGGTTGAGGGCCTTGTCCCGCGTATGCGGGGTGGGAGTTCGAGTCTCCCTGGGCGCATTAGCAAGCAACCATTCGGGGTACGGTTGCACGATCGTGGAGGCTCTGCCGCCGCGAATGATCGCTTTGGGTGCCACACGGCTTCAGCGCGATCGGAGGAACGGTGCTATCGCCACGAGGCGAATCGCGTCCCGAACGCGCTGAAGTCTCGCGCGCGCCGTAGCCTCGATGACATGCGGCGGATCGAGGACTACGCACTGCTCGGCGACCTCGAGACGGCGGCACTTGTCCACCGGAGCGGCTCGATCGACTGGTGCTGCTTTCCTCGCTTCGATTCGGGTGCCTGTTTCGCGGCGCTGCTCGGCGGACCTGAGAACGGTCACTGGTCGCTGGCGCCGAAGGGCGAGGTCACGCGCCACACGCGCCGCTATAGGCACGACACACTCATCCT
>VAXR01000226.1 GCA_005885165.1 Actinomycetota bacterium | reverse complement strand
CACGTCTCGGCGGCTCTCGACGTCGGGAAGATGCTCTCGGACCTGAACCGCCTCAGCGGGACGGTCGGCGGGCTCACCCGCACACCTCGCCTGACGGCCCACGACATCGATGTCGCCAAGAAGGTCGTGCAGAACCCGCGCTTCGACGTCTACGTGGGCAAGGCCGACAACAAGGTCCGCCGCATCGCCGTGAGCGTCCAGTTCAAGGTCCCGAGTGGATCGCAGGCCCGGCTCGGCGGGCTCAAGGGCGGCACACTGCAGTTCTCGGTGCAGCTCGCGTCGGTCGGGCAGCCGCAGCGCATCGTCGCGCCGAAGAGCGCCCGGCCGATCTCGCAGCTTCGCCAGCAGCTGCTTGGGCGGCTCGGGAGCGGGCTAGGCGGCGGCCTGGGAGGCGGGCTCGGCGGCGCCCTTGGTGGCAACGGCGGGTCGCCGGGCGCCGGCGGTGCCTCGAACCAGCGTCTCCAGCGCTACAGCCGCTGCCTCGAGAAGGCGAAGCCGAGCGACACGGCGGCGCTGCAGCGGTGCTCGGCGCTCTTGAAGTAGCGGCTCAGCTGACCGCCGGCTCCAGGCCGAAGCGCGTCTCGTAGAGCTCGTCGATCCGCGCGAGCTCGTCGGGCGTGAGCGGCGGGGCGTCGGCTGCGCCCGCGAACTCCTCGAGCTCGTCGAGCGAGGTGATCGTTGGCACCACGCAGGCCATCGCGGGCTGGGCGAGGATGAAGCGGAGCGCCGCCTGGGCCATCGTCCGCTCGCCCGGGATCACCAGGAAGCGGAGCTGCTCGATCTTCTTCAAACCGTCGACGAGCCACTCGCGCGGCCGGTGGCGGCGGTGGTCTGAGCCGGAGAAAGTTGTCTCAAGCGTGTACTTGTCCTCGAGCAGACCGCTCGAGGTGGGCACGCGCGCCATCACGCCGGCTCCCGTGCGCTCGGCGGTTTCGAGGAAATCCCGCCCCGGCTCCTGCTCGAGCAGGTTGTAGACGGTCTGGAGAGCGGCGATCGGCCGCGTCTCGAGCGCACGGATCCCCTCCTCACGCCACCCGATCGCCGGGCCGAGCGCGACACCGAAGTGCTTGAGCTTCCCCTCGTCGCGGAGCGCCTCGAGCTCTGCGAAGAGGTCATTGCGCTCGATCGCGTCCATTCGCGGGTTGTGCAGCTGGAGCAGGTCGACGTAGTCGGTGCCGAGCCTGCGAAGGCTGCCCTCGAGAGCCTCGCGGGCGTGCTCCGGCGACCAGTCGTGCGGCCGCTCGCCCTCGGAATGCTGCTGGCGGTCGGAGTCGAGTACGTAGCCGAACTTGGTCGAGATCTGGATCGAGTCGCGATCCGCACGCGCGAGGGCGCGTCCGACGAACTCCTCGTTCGCGCCCTGGCCGTAGGCGTCACCGGTGTCGAAGAAGGTGATCCCGAGCTCGACCGCGCGCCCGATCAGGACGTCCGGATCGTCGGTCTTGCCCCACCAATCCGAGCCGAGCGCCCACGTGCCGAACGCGATCTCTGAGGCATGCAGGCCGGTGGTGCCGAACTGGCGCTGGAGCATCGCGATGAGTCTATGGGTCCCGCTCGCCCGGCAAGGCGTCTCCGCGGAAACGCCTACGCCAGCTCGATCACCACGCCGAACGCCGCGTACACGCCGAGCAGCGCGGCGCCCTGCCGCCACGTCGACCGTGGCCCGAGCGTCACGAGCAGGGCCATCACCCCGGCCGCCAGCAGCGCCGCCACCTCGTAGCCGTTGAAGACGAGCGCCATCGGATGTGGTCCGACGAGGAACGACAGGAGCACGAGCAGCGGCGTCACGAGCATCGCGATCTGGACGCTCGAGCCCAGGGCGATGTTCAGTGCCAGGTCCATCTGGTCCACGATCCCGACCACGAACACCCCGATGAAGAACGGCGAGAGGCCGATCGAGCGCGACGCGCCCAGGATCGAGTGGACGAGGACGTCGCTCATCACCCCAACCAGGACGGCGGCGACCGCGAGCAGCACCACCGACCTGCGGACGGACCAGACGCCGCCCTCCGGCTGAACCTCCTCGGGTACGGGCTCGAACCGGCCGGTGCGGCTGCGCACCGACCGCGCAAGCTCCCAGGCGTAGACGAGAACGAGCACGACCGCGACCGCCAGCGCGACGGCCTCCAGGCCCCCCGGGAAGTGGTGGCGGTGCTCCTCGATCCCGGGCAGCGACCCGCCCGCCAGCGCCCGCACGACCGTCGGCACCACCAGGACCGCCCCCACGGCGAGCAGCGTCAGCGACTGCACGCGCGCGTGATCGCGGTTGAAGGCCTGCTCGCCGCGCTTGAGCCCCCCGGCGCCCATCGCGAACCCGAGCACGAGCAGGGCGTTCCCGATCACGGACCCGACAAGCGACGCCTTGACGACCTCCTGGAGCCCCTGGCCGAGCGCGAAGATCGCGATGATCAGCTCCGGCGCGTTGCCGAACGTGACGTTCAGCAGGCCGCCGATCCCGGGGCCGGAGCGCGCCGCGAGGGCCTCCGTCGCGTCGCTCATCAGCTGGGCGGTGGGGACTATCCCCAGCGCGGCCGCGAAGAACACGGCCGTATCCGGCGCGTTCGCGATCTCCAGCACGATCGCGACCGGGATGAAGGCTGACAGCGCGTAGACGCGGCGCACCGGCGTGAGCCTACGCGCCCGGGCCGGCTACTCGGCTTCCTCGAGCTCCTCTTCCTCGCCGAGCGCCGGCGGCTCCTCCTCGAGCTCCTCTTCCTCGTCGTCGAGTCCGACGTCCCGGCCGTCGCTGCCGCTGTGCCGGGCCTGGAACGACTCGAGCATCTCGTCGCGCTGGGCCTCGTCCACGGGAAGGTCGTCCGAGACCATGACCCAGTCCGCGCCCTCGAACTCCTCGAGGTTGAAGATTTCCGAGTCCATCGAGGCGGAGTCGTCGACCACGACCATCACCTCGGTCTGCGGGTTGAAGTAGGTGCCCGGCCGAACGAGGATCTCCTCGAGCTCGAAGTGTCTGTCGGGTCCGACTGCCATCGGCCGTAATTCATACCCGAAAGTCGCGCGGACCTACGTGGCCAGATCGCGCAGCTGGCGGTCGACCTCCTCCTCGACGTCGAGGGGTGGTTGCCCGCGCGCCAGGCGGCGCTCGTTGCGCGCGATCACGAGCTGGCGGACCTCATCGCGCAGCCCCTCGTCGACGGACGGCGCCGGGCGCGTGAGCGCCGCGACCTCCGCCTCGATGTCGAGCGGGGCCTGCCCGCGGGCCACGCGTCTAGCGGACTTCGCCTCGATCATCTGCCGGATCTCGGCCTCGGCCTCCGCTCGCGCGGCCGGGCTGCCGGGCGGCGGTCCGGCAGGGAGGGTCCGGTCCGACTCGTCGAGCGAGAACGCGCCACGACCGATGCGCTGATAGGCGCTTCGCTGCCAGCGCAGGCTCAGCAGGGCGGCGATCACGAGCAGCGTCCCGAGGATGATGATCACGGTGCCGAAGCTGCCTGCGCTGACGCCCGAGACGGTGGTCGTGACGGTCGAATCCACTCCCTACAGTGTGGACCATGTGGCGCCGCCTTCGCCGCCGCACGATGGCCCCCAGCCGGCCCGCGATCTACCCCGAGCAGCTCGGGCTGGTGCTGATCTCCCTTGCGGTGATCGCGTTTGGCGCGTACGCACTCATCAGGGCCTTCGTGTGAGGTGCTCCGACCAGCCCGTATCCCTCTCGCAATGCGGGCTCGCGTCCTGTCGGCCCAGATTCGGCTACCCTTGTGGGCGAGCCTTGACTGACCAATCAATCGGGCTCTTTCAGCCCGCCGCCGCGCCGCTCGCGCGCGCGGATACGACAGAGGAGCAGCAGTGGTCGATCTGACGCTTACCGACGAGCAGAAGGACCTGCGCGAGATGGCGCACAACTTCGCGGAGAAGGAGATCCGCCCCGTGGCCTGGGACTACGACCGCGACAGCACGTGGCCCCAGGACATCATCGAGAAGGCCTGGGAGGTGGGGCTGATGAACACCCACATCCCCGAGGAGTACGGCGGCCCGGGCCTCGACTACCTGAGCGGCTGCATCATCGAGGAGGAGATGGGCTGGGGCTGTTCGGGCATCGGCACGTCGCTCATGTGCAACGGCCTGGCCACGTCCCCGATCGCCATCGGCGGCTCCGAGGAGGTCAAGAAGAAGTACCTCGGGATGCTCACCGAGGAGCCCAAGCTCGCCTCGTTCTGCCTGACCGAGCCGGACGCGGGCTCCGACGTCTCCGGCATGCGCACCACCGCCGTGAAGATGGGCGACGAGTACGTCATCAACGGCTCCAAGTGCTTCATC
>VAXR01000072.1 GCA_005885165.1 Actinomycetota bacterium | reverse complement strand
TGCACCACGCACTGGTCGACGGCGTGGCCGCGGTCGACGTCGGCACCGTGATCCTCGACCCGACGCCGGAAGGGATCGAGCTGGGCCCCCCGCCGGACGATCCGGCCGAGCGCGCCGGCGCTCCCCTCGAGCAGCTGGCGAACCGCGCGGCGGCCCAGCTCCACCTGCCCCGGCGAGCCGCTCGCCAGGCCGTGTCGCGGGCGCTGTCGCTCGACCTGCGAGACGCGACCAAGCGCGTCCGCGGCGCCGGGGACGTGATCCGGGAGCTGGCCCGCGGACGGCCGCAGGCCCCGGCCACCCGCCTGAACGCGACGATCGGCAGCGATCGGCTGTTCGCGCTGGCGCGGGCGCGCCTCGACGACGTGAAGGCGGTGCGCCGTGCGACCGGCGCGACCGTGAACGACGTCCTGCTGGCGGGCGTGGCCCTGATGATCTCCGACTACCTCGGTCCGGGAGGCCGAGCGCGGGGAGCTCGGCAACCGGATCTCGACCGTGTTCGTCGACCTTCCGCTGCGCGGCGATCCGCTCGAGCGCCTGGCCGCGATCTCAGGCGAGATGACGGCGATCAAGGGCTCGGCGCAGGTGCGGGCGGGGGCGTTGATCGTGGGCGCGACGGGCCTCGCCCCGCCGCTCGTCTCGTCGCTCGCCGTGGCCGCGATGAGTGGGCCGCGGCTCTTCAACCTCGTCGTATCGAACGTGCCCGGCCCGCAGCAGACCTTCTACCTGACCGGTGTTCCGGTCCGCGAGGTCTTCCCCGTCGTGCCTCTCAACCCGCGCAACCAGGCGCTGTCGGTGGGGATCCTCAGCTACGACGGCGGGGTCTACTTCGGGCTGCTGGCCGACCGGGGCGCGCTCCCGGACGTGGGTGACGCTGCCGCCGGGATCGAGCGCGCGCTGGGCGAGCTGCTCGCCGCGGCCTAGCCGTCGCCGCGTCTAGGCGTTCGCCACCACCTCGCGGACCTCGATGCCCTCGAGCGTCACGGCGTCCGGAACCATCTCGCGCATCCGATCGGTCACCCCCTGGGCCTGGTCCTCCGACTCGAAAACCATCATCGACAGGCCGGTGTCGTCCTTGCGCGTCCAGTAGCCGGCCACGAACCCGGGCGCCTGCGACACGCCCGGTACGACCTGCTCATTGAGGGCCTGCGTTGCGGCGTCCTCGTCGTTGATGTTGACCCTGACTACGACTGCGTGCATGGGGCCTCCTTCGGCCGGGGACGGGCGAGGTCGCGGAGGCTATTCGATGATTGACTTCGGTCTATGACCGGCGAACGCCGAACCACGGGCGCCCGGCCGGAGTGGGTTCCAGAGACCCTGTATCCGTTCGAGGACCGCTACGCCGAGATCGGCGGCGCGAGGGTCCACTACGTCGACGAGGGCAGCGGCCCTCCGCTACTCCTGCTGCACGGCAATCCGACGTGGTCCTTCCTCTATCGCGAGATCGTCCGCGGGCTGCGCGACCGCTATCGCTGCATCGCGGTCGACTATCCGGGATTCGGGCTCTCGACCGCGGCGCCCCGCTACGGCTTCACTCCCGCCGAGCACGCCGGCGTGGTGGACCAGCTGGTCGTCCAGCTCGATCTCCAGGGCGCGACGATGATGGTCCAGGACTGGGGCGGGCCGATCGGGTTCGCCGTGGCCACGCGCCACCCGGACCGCTTCGCCGCGTTCGTGATCGGGAACACGTGGGCCTGGCCCAAATCCGACCCCGGCACCCAGGTCTTCTCGCGCTTGATGGGCGGCCCGATCGGCGGCTACCTCATCCTGCGGCGAAACGCCTTCGTCGAGCGGATCATCCCGTCGAACGTCAAGCGGCGGGAGCTGCCCGCGGAGGTGATGGAGGCCTACCGCGGCCCCTTCCCCACATCGCAGTCGCGCCGGCCGATGCACGTGTTTCCGCGCGAGATCCTCGGCAGCCGGCCGTTCCTGGCCGAGATCGAGCGGGGCCTTCCGGCTCTGCGCGACCGGCCCGCGCTGATCGTCTGGCCGACGAAGGACGTCGCCTTCCGCGATCGCGAGCGCGCGCGGTGGGAGGAGCTCTTCCCGAACCACCGCACGGTCACGCTCGAGGGGGCCGGCCACTACATCCAGGAGGACGCGCCGGAGGAGATCGTGGCTGCGATCCGCGACTGGGCTCCGTCGCCGCCTTAGTTGAGGTGGCGCAGCACCGACTGCGCCGCGTTGTACCCGTTCATCCCGTGGACGCCCGCGCCGGGCGGCGTCGCGGCCGAGCAGATGTAGACGCCTGGTATGCCGGTGCTGTAGGGATCGAGTGACAGGCGCGGCCTGATCAGCGTCTGCACGGGCGTGTTGGCGCCGGTGATGATGTCGCCGCCGATGTAGTTCGCATTGGCCGCCGCGATCTCCGAGGTCGAGCGGGCGGTCGACGCCACGATGCGGTCGCGGAAGCCCGGAGCGAAGCGCTCGATCTGATCGACGATCGCCTGCTGTGCGTCCCCGTCGTATCCGCTCGGGACGTGCGCGTAGGACCAGATCGGGTGCACGTCGCCGGCGGAGCGCTCCGGATCGGCGAGGTACTGCTGAGCCACCAGGACAACCGGACGCTCGGGCATCCGGCCCCTGTTGATCTCCCGCTCGGCGGCGACGACCTCCTCGAACGGGCCGGCCACGTGGACGGTCCCCGCGCGCCGGCAGGCCTCGTTGGTCCACGGGACACCGCCCTCGACGGCGAAGTCGACCTTGAACGCGCCAGGCCCGTGGCGGTAGCGGCGATATGCGCGGGCGACCCGCCGCGGCAGGCGATCGCCGGCGAGCTCCACCACTCGCCTGGGCGCCAGGTCGAGGACCACCGCGTCGGCGCCCGACAGCTCAACGAGCGACCGCACGCGCACCCCGGTCTGCACCTCTCCCCCGTGCTCGTGCACCACGGAGTGGAGCGCGTCGACGATCGACTGCGAACCGCCGCGCGCCACGGCCCAGCCGAAGCGGTGGCCGGCGCAGATCAGAGCCGAGCCCACCGCCGAGCTCATCGGCCGCCCAAGCGGGCTCAGCGCGTGCGCCGCGATCCCGCCGAACAGGGCGCGCGCCTGTGGCGTCTTGAATACGCGCGCGAGGACCGTTGCCGGAGCCGCCGCGGCGATCCCGAAGCGCACCAGCCGCAACGGGTGCCTCGGGACGTGGAGCACCGGGCGGAAGAGGTCCTCGGAGAGAACGTCGAACGAGCGGCCTGGGACGCCGAACACGCGCCGCCAGGCCGCGCCATCGGCGCCGAGCGCTTCGACCGTGGCGTCGATCGAGCGGAGCATCACCCCGGCGCTCCCGTCGTCGAGTGGGTGGGCGCAGTCGACCTCGGGCCAGCACCACTCGAAGCCATACCGCCCGAGATCGAGCGACCGAAGGAAGGGCGAGCCGACGGCCATCGGATGGACGGCCGAGCAGACGTCGTGCATCAGCCCCGGAACGGTCAGCTCGGCGCTGCGGGCGCCGCCGCCGATCGTGTCCTCGGCCTCGAGGACGGTCACCCTGACGCCCTCCCGAGCGAGCGCCGCCGCGCAGGCGAGCCCGTTCGGGCCCGAGCCCACGATCACCACTCCGCGGTCGCTCAAGCCACCGCGGCCTGGCCCGGCTGTCGCTCGCCCCGGCGAATCACCTCGACCGGGAACTCGAACGACTCCTCGAGCCACGGACCGCGGCGAACCATCTCGGCCACGTCGACCCAGCCCTCCTCGATCAGGCCGGTCGCCGCGTCGTAGATCCGGTAGCGCTGGCGCTGGATGTGCGCCGGCTGCGACTCCAGCACGATCACCCGCAGCTCGCCGCCGTCGAACCCGCACTGCTCCTGGACGACCTCGATCAGCTGGCGGTTGTGGAAGTGGCCGTCGCCGAAGTTCCAGCCGTTGACTAGCCCGGAGATCACCTCGCCGTCGCGGACGTAGTAGGCGTCGGGGTCGTCGACGGCCCGCGCGACGAGCGCGTGCAGCGCGCGCCCGTGACTGTGCATCCCTCGGAAAGCGAGGACCTTCTCACTGAAGTAATCGGCCATCTCGCGCCCGTAGAGCTTGGCGAGCTGCTCGACCGTGATCCGCGCGACCTCGCAGGAGCGCTCGTCGAACCTCTCCTCTGCGCCGCTGTCCTTGCGGAAGAGCCAGAAGCTGGTCGCCCAGTTGCCGGCGTAGTAGCGCATCCCGGGCAGGAAGGAGATCTTCTCGGGGAAGAGGTTGCCGAGGACGGGGATCACCACCCCGATAAGAACGAGGACGACTATCAGGAGCGGGTTGTCGAGGTGCGAGAACGGCACGCTCCCGTAGTGCCCGAACAGGAAGAGCAGCCCGAAGATCATGAAGAGGTTCCACTCGAGCGGGACGCCGAGCGCGAACGTCGACGTGATGTGGGCGTGGAACACGATCATGCCGATGACCGCGAGCGTGGTGATCGTGCCCCCGCGCGAGACCATCAGGACGAGCGGCAGGCCGAACTCGACCGCCGTCCCCAGGTGCGCGCCGAGCACGGCCGGGCGCCCAGGCCGCAGGTCGTCCGGATAGCGCTCGTAGAGCTGCGCCTTGACCTTACGCGACCGGTTCCACGGCGTGTTGCTCACCATCACCGAGATCACGTACGGGAAGTGGCGG
Organism: Actinomycetota bacterium; assembly: GCA_005885165.1. Classification (GTDB taxonomy): domain Bacteria; phylum Actinomycetota; class Thermoleophilia; order Solirubrobacterales; family Thermoleophilaceae; genus AC-37. The sequence goes on along the minus strand of VAXR01000072.1, from coordinate 6,132 downwards.
TTGAGCTTCGACGACGCCGCGCCCCACCAGATGAAGAGGAACACGAACTGCCAGCCGACGATCAGGTTCCTCGCCGGGAACAGCGACACGACCATCAGGAAGCCGTAGATCTCGGGACGGCCGGCGAGGAACGACACCTTGTCGCGCAGGCCGAGCAGCGCCCAGACACCGAGCAGCACGGCGATGGCGCCGGGTTGGAGCCGCCCGTGCGCAAGCGGGCCGTAGGCCTCGCCGTCCGAGAGCAGCAGGTAGATGCCCGCGGCGAGCACGCCGGCGTAAAGCGCGACGTCAACCGGCGTCCTGCGCGTGCCGCGGGTGAACGGCGCCCTGTCGGGCCAGGGAGGCAGGCGTACGGTCCCGGGCCGCAGCCAGTAGAGGACGCCACCGATGATCGGGCCGTAGCGAGCGGCGAGCTGCATCGAGCCCGACCCGATGCCGAGGATCTCCCAGACGAGCGTCCACACCGCGAACTTCTGGAAGACGATCGGCCGCGTCCACCAGTCGCCGATGTCGCCGAGTCCACCGACCCCGGACGTGGTGGCCGAAATCACGGCGAACCCGCCGACCACGTAGATCGCGAGCTTCACGGCATAGAGCAGGTAGACGACGCCCGGGGAGCCGAAGCCGTTCACCGCCCAGTCCTGGCAATTCGCCTTGAGCCGGGCGAGGTAGGGCTTCGTCCGGTACTCGTCGAGGTCGAACGGAGGCGGGGCCGGCTGCAGGAAGCTCATGTGCGAATGCTCTCCTCTCGCGGAACCTACCGCCGGAGGCGCCCCAGCTCAAACCGCCGGCTCAGGGCGCGGTCGCGAAGGCGCATCGGAAGCCAGCGCCCGAGGAACGGGAAGAGCGAGCTCCCGCGGCCGATCCGCACAACCGGGCGCGGGTTATCGGCGAGCACGGCGTCGGCCATCTTGCGCGCGAAGACCTCCGCAGGCGTGGATCGCTCCTGGGAAGCCTGGCTGCGGGCCCTGATCGCGCCGGTCACCGGCGCGTACAGCGACAGCCGCTCCTCGCGCTCGGCGACTCCCGAGCCGGCGGTGGTACCGAACTGCGACCGGATCGCGCCCGGCTGCACCGTGATCACCTGGATGCCGAACGGCGCCAGCTCCATGCGAAGCGAGTCCGAGAGCGCATGCACGGCCGCCTTGCTCGCGCAGTACGCGCCGGCGAACGGGGTGACCAGGATCCCGGAGACGCTTCCCACGTTCACGATGCGCCCGAAGCCGCGCTCGACCATCCCGGGGAGCACGGCCTGGATCAGCGCGAGGATCGCGAACACGTTCGTCTCGAATTGCAGCCGCAGCTCCTCGACCGGCAGCTCCGGCAGCGGGCCCATCGCGCCGTAGCCGGCGTTGTTGATCAGCATGCCGACCGTCACGCCGTCCTGCTCGAGGCGGGCCATCAGCGCCTCGATGCTGCCCGCGTCGTTCACGTCCAGGGCGGCCGTGCGTATCCCCTTCGCTTCGAGATCGGCGAGCGTCTCCGGCCGCCGCGCCGTTGCGTAGACAAGGTGGCCGCGCCGCTGGAACTCCTCGGCGAGAGCGCGGCCGATGCCGGACGAGCAGCCCGTGATGAGCGTTGCGGTGGGCATGGACGGCGAAGCCTCTCATGCCGGCGTGTCATCTTGGTTTCCGTGGAAACGCAGAGCGCGGTCAGCCCGGAGGTCCGCGACCGGCTGCTCAAGGCGTGGCGCGGCGAGATCGAGGCCGGCGCCGTCTATGAGCTGATCGCGCAGCGGATGGACGACGAGCGCGCCGACATCCTCCGGCGCATGTCCGAGGCCGAGGGCGGGCACCGCCGGCGGCTCGAGGCGCGGATGAGCGAGCTCGGGATCCCGATCCCCGACCCCGCGAGCGTGCGGCTCTCGCCCTGGCTCCGGGCCCAGGCGCGCCTGGCGCCGATCGACCGGCTCCTCGCCGCGCGCGAAGCCGCGGAGGACGACGAGGTCGACGACCTCTACAAGCGCCCGACCGGCGATCCCGGGACCGACCGGCTCCTGCGCGAGATCCGCAAGGAGGAGCGCTCCCACTCGCTCGCGGTCGAGGAGATGCGCCAAGGGCCGGAGCGTCACGAGCCCTCGCCGGTGGCGATACCGGGCGCGCAGGCGCGGCTCGACCGGATTCTCGGGCGCGAGACGTGGCACCAGACAGGCGGCAGCTGGATCTCGGGCGCGATCTACGGGGCGAACGACGGCCTGGCCGCGGTGTTCGGCATCGTCAGCGGCGTCTCGGGCGCGACCGGGGGGTCGAGCTTCGTGCTCACCGCCGGCCTGGCCGGCGCCGTGGCGTCTGCCCTGTCGATGGCGACGGGCGCGTTCCTGGCCGAGCGCTCGGAGGCGGAAGTCGCCGCGGCCAACGTCGAGCGCGAACGCGAGGAGATCGCCACCCACCCCGAGGAGGAGAAGGAGGAGCTTTCGCTCTTCTACCAGCTGAAGGGCATCGACCCGACGACCGCCGACGAGCTCGCCGAGCGGCTCGCCCATGAGCCCGACGCGATGCTGAAGGCCCTCGCCGTCGAGGAGTTCGGGGCCGCCGAGCACCCGGGGAACCCCGTCCAGGCGTCGGTCGCCGCCGGCGTCAGCACCGGTCTGGGCGCATTCGTACCGGTGATCCCCTTCATCTTCGACACCGGCACGACCGCGATCCTGCTCGCCGCCGCGATCTCGCTGGTGGCGCACTTCCTCGTAGGCGCGGCGAAGTCACTCGTCACGCTCCGGACCTGGTGGGCCGCGGGCCTCGAGATGACGCTCGCCGGCGTGATCGTGGGCGGCGCCACCTACGCGATCGGCCTGGCGTTCCCGACGTAGGCCGCACGCGGAAAACGCCGTCCGCCGCGGGACCCGGGATGCGGTCTCCCAGTCTCGGCACAATGGCGTTGGCACGATGGCCGATCGACCCACCCGGGCGGCCCCGCCCGCCGAGACCAAGCCCGCCGCGGACGCGGCGGCCGCCGACGGCCCGCCGGAGACCGACGGCGCGTCGATCCTGCCCGCAGGCGCCGAGTCGCCGCCCGACGATCGCCCGCTGACGCTCGAGCCCGCCGTGCCGCCGGCCCGCGTCGAGCCGGTCGTGATCCCGCGCTGGATCCAGGCGATCGCGCTCGCGGCCGGCCTCCTCCTCCTGTGGGCCGTGGCGAGCGCCGCCCGCAGCGTTGTCCTCATCTTCGTCGTGGCCGCCGTGGTGGCCCTCATCGTCAACCCGCTGGTCAAGCTCATGCGGCGGCGCGCGCACGTTCCCCGCGGCCTGGCCATCTTCGTGGTGTACGTCGGGTTCGTCGCCGTGCTGGTGGGGATCGGCGCGGCACTCTCCTCGCCGGTCAGCCATCAGGTGAAGACCTTCCAGCGCGACGTCCCCGGCATCGTCGACTCCGCGAACAAGTCGCTCTCGGACGTGCAGAGCTGGCTCGATCGAAACCACATCGGGATCAAGCTCCAGTCCCAGGGCCAGAGCGCGCTCTCGACCATCGAGCGGAACGTCCTGCGCGGGTCCGGCAGCCTCGTGAAGTTCACGACGAGCCTGGTCACGTCGGTGGCCAAGGCCGCGTTTGCCGTGATCCTGACGATCGTGATCTCGGTCTACATGCTGGTCTACAGCGACCGCATCGGCCGGGTCGTCCGATCGGTGATGCCGCCGGGCGACGGCAGCCCTGAGGACGACTACCCGCTGCGGGCGCAGAAAGCCGTGTTCGGGTACGTGCAGGGGCAGCTCATCTTCAGCTTCGCCATGGGGCTGAGCGCGGGCCTCCTGCTGTGGATCTACGGGCTCGTCGGGATCTTCCCGGACGGCGGTCGGTACGCGCTGTTCTTCGGGGTCTTCTTCGGCCTGATGGAGCTCGTCCCGTTCATCGGCCCGGTCCTCGGCGCGCTGCCGCCGGTGCTCGTCGCGCTGTTCGAGGATCCGCTCACCGCCGTCTGGGTGGCGCTCCTGTTCCTCGCGCTCCAGCAACTCGAGGGGCACGTCGTGGCCCCGCAGGTCTTCGGACGCGCGTTGCGGATCAACCCGCTGCTCGTACTGCTCTCGCTGCTCGTGGGCGGGGAGGTGTACGGCGTGGTCGGCGCGCTCGTGGCGCTCCCGATCGCGGCGGTCGTGCGCGAGACGATCCTCTACCTCCGCGAGCACACCGTTCTCGAGCCGTGGGGGACGCCGTCCTTCGCCTCGATGAAGGGCGGCAAGCCGCCGGACGACGACACGACCGGCACCTAGATGACTGATCCCAAACCCCCGCACCGGGCTCGGAATCAGTCATCTAACAACGTGCAGGGCCGTATGCGGCGCCGGGCTATGCTGCGGCGCGTGCGCCGGCGGCTGACGATCCTCGTCGTGTCGTTCGCGACCGCGGCAACCGCGGCCGCGGCAGCCCTCCCCGCGGCCGCCGCCGGCAGCACCTGGAAGCCCGGCTTCAGCGATGCGCTCAACTACGCGCAGTCCCGCGCCGGCGTAATCACCTTCGCGCTGCGCACGCCGCACCACCTCTGGGCGTACCGCCCGAACCACACCGAGCCGTCCGCGAGCGTGATCAAGGCCATGATCCTCGTGGCCTACCTCGACCTACCGGACGTGCGCTACCGCAAGCTCTCGAGCGGGGAGCGGGACGAGGTGAGTCGGATGATCGAGTACTCCGACGACCAGGCGGCGAACGACATCTTCTACAACCACGTCGGCTTCGACGGGCTCAACCGGCTGGCGAGCAAGGTGCACATGAAGCACTTCTCCACCCACCCGGGCGGGTTCGAGGCGTGGGGCCGGACCAGCATCGCCGCTGCCGATCAGACCAAGCTCTTCCTGCATCTGGAGCACTACATCGCGCCCCGCCACCGGAGCCTCGCCCTGCACCTGCTCAACTCGATCCAGCCGGGATACGGGCGCTGGGGCATCTGGGACGTCAGCACCCCGGGCTGGTCGCTCTACGAGAAGAGCGGCTGGGGCGCCGGCACCGGCTGGGTCGACAGCCAGTCCGCCCTGCTGAAGCGCGGCAAGATGCGGCTGGCCCTGACGATCCTCACGCATAACGACCCAGATCACACCTACGGAATGAACACGCTGCGCGGGATCGCGGGCCGGCTCCTACACCATTTGGGGCAGAACTCCCACGTGAAGTAGTCCGCCGCAGCGGGTAATAATTCCGCGCTGGCGGATGCAGGACTCCAATCACGACAGCCAGACCCCTTGACAGACCTCCTCACCCGCCGGTAGGTTGCAATTACATGCCCAAGAAGGGGAAAGGAGCGATATGTTGCATCGCTTGAAGGGGCGCCCGACGGCGTACATCATCGCCGCCATTCTCGGCGTCGCCGGGATTGGGGGCCTGAGCAGCGCCGTGGCGCAGCAGGGGCAGGGTCAGGGCCAGCAGGCTCAGACCACCCAGGGCCAGGGTCAGGGGCAGACAACCCAGGGGCAGGGACAGGGACAGACGTTCCCGTCTGACTGCTCGCAGGGCCAGGGGCAGAACTGCTCCGACTGTGCTCAGGGCCAGGGTCAGGGGTGCAACCCCGACACCGCGGCCCAGGAGACGGGTTCCGCCGAGACCGGCGTCGTCTCCGAGGAAGTAACCACCAACGAGGAAGCGGCCCAGCCGGTCGAGGAGCAGGCGCACTTCGGCGGCTAGCTGTCGTAATGCGAACCGGGACGGCTTTCGCAAGCGCGGGAGTCGTCCCGGATTCGTGCTGTAGGGGTCTAGAGTGATCGGCGGCGATCTGGTATGGCGAAACGTCGCCTTCATGAACTAGCTAAGGAACGCGGGCTCACCACCCGCGACGTCATCCAGGCGCTCGAGAGCGCCGGGATCGAGGCGAAGAGCGCGCTTTCGACCGTCGAGGAAGTGACGGTCGAGGACGCCCTCAAGAAGGCCGGCCTGAACGCGAAGCCCAAGAAGCCCGCGTCGAAGCCGGCCGCATCCGCCGGCGCGGCGCAGGACGGAGCGCCGGGCGTCGGGCAGTGGATCCGGCTGAGACGCCGCCGGCGCCAGCTGCGGCGCCTCCACAAGTCGCAGCTCAAGGACCTGGCCGGCCTGGCCGTCGAGCTCTACCGGATCGACAGCCCGCGCGGCAAGGACCTCGCGGCGGAGCGGCTCAAGGCCGCCGCGGAGACCGAGAGCGAGCTGATCGAGCTCGACCGCCATTTCGGGCCGGTCGAG
>VAXR01000222.1 GCA_005885165.1 Actinomycetota bacterium | reverse complement strand
TCGCGCGTCGTCTTGACCAGCTCGGCGACGCGGTCCATGGCGCGATCGATGTCCCACACTTCCCATTCGGCCGCGCCGGGCGCACGGTGCAGGACTTGCGTCGGGCGATTCGGATTGACGTGCAGCTGAAAGATCGCCGCTCCCTTCGGGCAGAGCGTCCCCTCGTTGTGCGGGCTCCTGGGATCGCCCTCGATGTTGACGATCTGCCCGTTGACCGTGTGGATGAGCGTGCCGCATCCCACGGAGCAGTAGGGACAGATGCTGGGTGTCACCTTCGCATCCTTGATTCGGAGCTCCTGCGCCTGGGCGACAACCGCTCCGAGAGGAACCCCCGAGCCGACGAGGCCCGCCAGTGCGGTGCCGCCGGCGGCGCTGGCGGAATAGCGGAGAAAGTCTCGCCTGGTCACTTCCATGGACGCACCTCCTCAGCTAGGACCGCGGCACCGAGGTGAGTCATCGGGCCGGTCGAGGGCGCCTTGCCCCTGGCGCGAGGATCGCGGCGACGGACGCCCGGGAAGGAGGGAACTTCACGACAGACACTCCTGGTGGTGAGTCTGTTCGCGTGGCCGCTCGGCCGCTGCTTGCGCACCGCATAGTCCCTAGCACCGGCTCCGTCAATACAGTCCAGTCGAGCTGCCGTTCGCCGCCGGCGTCGGCTCACCCGCGGCGCAGCAGATGCGCCGCCGTCGCCTTGAACGACGCGATCACCCTTTCTCCCTCCGCCAGGCCGAGCTCCCCCAGGGAGCGCCGCGTCACGACGGCTACGATCGGCACCACGCAGTCCACGACGACCCGTGCGAGGCAGCCGAGCGGGACGATGGCGGTGATCCGGCCCGCGAGGTGATTGCGGACGCTCGAGGGCCGCGCGTCGGCGCGGGCGAGCGCGACGTCCTCCGGCCGGAGACAGACGAGCACCCGCTGGCCCGCGCTACCCTCCCCCGCGACCTCGACTGCCGCGCCGGCGATTTGGACGGTCACGAGGCCCTCGGCGGCGCCGAGCACCGTCCCCGGAAGCAGGGTCTCGACACCAACGAAGCGGGCGACCTCCTCGTCGGCCGGGAAGCCGAACACGCGCTCGGGGACGTCCAGCTGGGCCACCGCGCCGCCCATCAGCACGGCCACACGATCGCCGAGCGCCAGCGCCTCGTCGCGGTGATGGGTCACGAACACGGCGGTCGTGCGCGTCTCGGCCAGGATCGCACGCAGGTCCGCCAGCAGGGTGCTCCGCGTCGGCGGGTCGAGGGCGGCGAACGGCTCGTCGAGCAAGAGCACCTCGGGATCGAGCACGAGCGCGCGAGCGAGGTTGACCCGCTGCGCCTCACCGCCCGAGAGGGTTCGCGCGGGGCGCCGGCGCAGGGGCGCGACGCCGAGGCGCTCGAGCCACCGCTCGACCGCGCCCCGGGCGCCGTCGAGGCCGCGAAGCCGGAGGCCGAGGGCCACGTTGCGCTCGACCGTCATGTCGCAGAGCAGCGGCTCCTGGAACACGACCGCCATGCGGCGCCGGAGCGCCAGCAGAGAACGCGTCCGGAGCTCGACCTTCTCGCCACGGAAACGCAGCTCGCCCGCCGCGGGAGCCTCGAGCAGGGCGAGGACGCGCAGAAGGCTCGACTTTCCCGCCCCGTTGGGACCGATGATCGCCAGGACCTCGCCCTGTCGCACATCGAGCGCGGGCACCCGCAGGACGAGGTCCGCCCCCCGCCGGATCTCGAGGTCACGCGCCGCCAGGATGGGCCGACTCACCGCCGGCCGCTCCGCTGCTGGACGGTCGTCAGCACCCAGTTCACGGCGAACGTGATGGCGAGCAGGATGATGCTGAGCGCGATCGCGATCTCGAAGTTGCCCTTGCCGGTCTCCAGCACGGTCGCCGTCGTCAGCACGCGCGTCGAGTGGCGGATGTTCCCGCCCACCATCAACGACGCGCCGACCTCCGAGATGACCGCCCCGAAGCCGGCCATGACGGCCGCGAGGAGCGGCAGCCGCACCTCCCGCAGGAGGAGGCCCAGCAGCTGGACGCGCGAGGCGCCGAGCGCCAGCAGCTGAAGGCGCAGGTTCGGGTTCAGCTGCTGCACCGCCGCCAGGGTCAGCCCGGCCACGATCGGAAACGCGATCACGACCTGGGCCAGCACCATCGCCGCCGGCGTGTAGAGGAGCTCGAGAAAGCCGAGCGGCCCGCTTCGCCAGAGCGTGATGCTGATGAAGAGCCCGACGACGACCGGGGGCAGCCCCATGCCGGTGTTCACCAGCGCGACGACGAGGCGCCGTCCCGGAAACGGTGAGAGCGCCAGCAGCACCCCCGCC
>VAXR01000037.1:10415-16037 GCA_005885165.1 Actinomycetota bacterium | reverse complement strand
GATCTGCCCGGCGCGCTCCGCGCCCTCCTTCTCGGGCGTCCAGATCTTCTCCCGCGCCTCCGCCTTCTCGGCGGGGATGGCCTTCGCGTGCTCCACCAGCAGGTCCACCGCCTTGCGCATGGCGATGTCCGCCTTGAGCTCCTCGTCGGACCCGCGCGAGCGGGCGCGGTCGAGCGCCTTGCGTAGCTGCTTCTCGTCTGCCTGGCCGCCGCCGGCCGTCACGACCTGCCCGAGCGACTCGAGGAGCTCGTCGTCGCTCACCTCGATTTTCTCGGCCTCCGCCACCGCCGCCAGCACGCTCTCGCGGCGCAGCGCGCGCTCGGCGTCCGGCTCCGCCTCGGTCACGATCTCCTCCTCGGACTTGCCCGTCAGCTGCAGGTAGCGGTCAGCCGGGATCCCCTGGCGCTCCAGCCGCCTGCTGGTGGTGTGCCACATCTCGTGCGCCTTGGCGTGGACCAGCTCGCGGGGGACGTCGATCTTGGCGCCGTCGGCGGCGGCGTCCACGACCGCCTCCCGGAACTCCGCCTCGATCTCGCGCTCGCGGGCCTCGCGCAGCTTGCTCTCGATGTCGGAGCGGAGCTCGTCGAGGGTGTCGAAGCCGCCCGCGTCGGCGGCGAAGTCGTCGTTCAGCTCGGGGAGGCGCTTCTCCTTGACCTCCTTCACGGTCACGGCGAACTCGGCGTCGCGTCCGGCCAGCTCCTCGGCCCGGTAGTCGGCGGGGAACGTGAGGTTCACCGTCCGCTCCTCACCGGGACGCACGCCGTCCAGCCCCTCCTCGAAGCCCTCGACTAGGCGGCCGGAGCCGAGCTCGAGGAGGTACCCGCGCGCCTCGCCTCCCTCGAACGGCTCTCCGTCCACCGTCCCGGTGAAGTCGATCACCACGAAGTCGCCGCGCTCCGCGGGGCGGTCGACGTTCTCGAGCGACGCGGCGGCCTCGCGCAGGCGCTCGAGCTCGGCGTCGACGGCCTCGGGCGGCACCTCCGGCTCGCGGCGGCCCACCTCGAGCCCCTGGTACTTGCCGAGCTTCGCCTTCGGGCGGACGCCGACCTCGATCGAGAACTGGAGCGGCGACCCGGGGTCGGGCAGCTCGGTGAGGTCGAGGCGAGGATCGCCGACGGCCACGATCCCCGCGTCCGCGACGGCCTGCTCGTACCAGCCGGGCAGGGCGCGCCGCACCGCCTCGTCCAGGACGGCATCCCGTCCCACGCGGCGGAGCACCACCTCGGCGGGAACCTTGCCCTTGCGGAAGCCCGGGATCTTGAGCTCGCGGCCGAGCGTGCGCGCCGCGCTCTCTACCTCGTGCTCGATCGCCTCGGGCGCGACCTCGACGTCGACGTGCACGCGCGAATCGCCGAGCTCACGTGTAGCTGTGGTCACCTGGCCCGGCATGGCCGCGCCACGATAGCGTGGCGGCATGGCCGCTCCGAGCGGACGTGCGCGGGTCGATACCGGCGCCGCTCTTCCACCCGCGTCGCCGCCGCGAAGGCTCCTCGCGTGGATCTATACGGGCCCGCCCGGGCACCTGTGGTCGACGACGGCCGACGTGGTCTCGCTGTGGGCGCGCTGGGGGCTGGCCGCAGCGCGGCGGCGCGCGCGGTCTACTCGAAGCGGTAGATCACGCCGGGCGGGGTGAGGTCCGCGGTCGCGAGCAGCGGGAGCGCCCTCGCCAGCACGCTCCCGAAGACCTCGCCGCTCGCGCCGATCAGCCGCACCAGCTCCTCCACGGGCGTCGACTCCTCCTTCACACCGTTCGCGTAGTCGGTGGCGTAGCCGATCAGGGCGTACGGCAGCTCGGCCTCCCCGGCGAGCACCGTCTCCGGCCCGGCGGTCTGGCTCACCGCCGTCACGCCCGCGGCGGCGAGCGACCTGATCTCGGCCTTGGTGTTGAAGCGCGGCCCGTCGACGTGCCCGTAGCAGCCGCCGTCGCGGGCCGGAACACCCGCCTCCCGGGAGGCGGCGAGGAGCACCTCGCGCAGGCCGGGCGCGAACGGCGACTCGTAGATCCAGTGACCGCGGAGGCGATCGCCGGGTTGGTCGTAGAGCGTGCAGAGCGACCCGTCGGCGAGGCGGTTTGCGAGGAAATGGAGGTCGTCGAAGACGATCAGGGACCCCAGGGGGACCGTCGGATCGACGGCGCCGCAGACGGTGACCGCGATCACCGCCTCCACGTCGCGCTCGATCAGGGCGGCGATGTTGGCCCGGTGCGCAACGTGGTTCGAGAGCCGACGGTGGCCCGGCTCGTGGCGAGAGATGTGCAGCACCTCGACCTCGCCGAGACCGAGTCGCGTGGCGTGAACGTCGCCGAAGCCGGTGGGCACCGTGTCGGCGCGCGCCTCGCCGGCACCCGGGAACGCGTAGGTGCCTGTCCCCGTGAGCACGCCGACCCTCATCGGCGGCGAAATCTACGCTCGCGGGCCCTGCCGGCGCGTGCGAGCGTCGTCCGCCCCGAGCAGATACTGCGTGCAGCGGAAGAGCGCCAGGTCCCTGCGATCGGACTCGCGCGTGACCGTGGCGTCCCAGACCTGCGTGGTCCGGCCGCCGTGCGCAAGGGTCGCGTTCGCCCTCCGGCAGCGACGCGATGCAGCCCATGCCGCAGCAGCTGTCCGCCAGCGTGACGACCGTCCCCGCGTGGAGGTAGTCGTTCGGGGCGAGGAGCTGCTCCTCGATCGGGAGCCGAGCCTCCACCGAGCCGCGCTCGATCGCCACCAGCTCGACCCCGAGCAGGCCGGGCAGCCTGCCGGCCATCGCGGTCTGCATGGCCTCCCGTGCGAGGGGTGGATCAGCCGATGTGCTCGACCGCCTCGATCGCGAGGTCGAGACCGTGCACCTGGCCGGTGTGACCGAGTGAATCGAGGAAGTCCTGAAGCCGCTGCAGGTGGTCGTACAGGCAGAGCCTGCGGACGTGGATGACCGGGATCTCGTCGTGAGCGACGGTGCGCGACTCGGTCTCTCCCGAGCGGCCCGGGGCGACGAGAAGATGGGTGATCTGGGTTTCGGCGCTGCCGTGGCCCAGGTAGGTGCTGTCGAGCCAGATCCCGCGGTCGCTCAGCGTGGTCGACAGCACGAGCGCGTTCGGGCCGGCCTCCGTCAGGAGCGTCTCGCTGCGGACGGGCATCCCGTCGATCCGAAGGCGGCACGCGATGGGGCGCTGCTTGTACTCACGGTAAGCCAGGGGGCCTCGTCTCGCAAGCGGTTGTCTGAACCCTTGCAGCGGCATCTGGACGGATGTACGACCGCTCAGCCGGCCGGCTCGATCGGCCTTGAAATCGGCAGGGCGACGTCGCGGCGCTCCCGCGCGACGCCTCCCCGGAACTTGCGGCCCGGCCTCCGGCGCTCCGGCTTGAGGGGCTCGCCGCAGATCTCGCACTCAGCAGGCTCCCGTCCCGCTGCTGGCCGGAGGGGGCTCCAGCGGAGCGCCCCGCACCCGTCGCAGCGCACCAGTCCTCCCATGGGCGAAACCTACCGCTCCACGAAAGTTCGAAACATCCGTCACAAGCTTTGCACACGTTTACGCTGCTCGGTGCGCATGGAACTTGGGCTCTCGGGACGCGTCGCGCTCGTCATGGGCGCCTCGAAGGGAATCGGGCGAGGCATCGCGGCAGCGCTCGCCGCCGAGGGCGCGAAGGTGGCCGTCAGCTCCCGCTCGCGCGAGGGCATCGACGCCGCCGCGAGCGAAATCGGAGCGCTCCCGCTGGTGCACGACAGCGCCGACCTCGACGCGGTGCCGGCACTCCTCGAGGAGGTGGAGCGCGGCCTCGGCCCGGTCGACATCGCGGTCACAAACACCGGGGGGCCGCCGGCCGGCGATCCGCTGGGCTTCGACCGCGAGCAGTGGAGCGCCGCCTACCGAAATCTCGTACTCGGACCGATGGCGATCGTCGAGCGGGTCGTCCCCGGCATGCGCGAGCGCGGCTTCGGCCGGATCGTCAGCGTCTCCTCGAGCGCGGTGCGCGAGCCGATCCCCGGACTCATCCTGTCGAACTCGCATCGCGCGGCGCTGCTCGGCGCGCTGAAGACACTCGCGCGCGAGGTGGCGCGCGACGGCGTGACGGTCAACTCGGTGCTGCCGGGGCGGATCGCCACCGACCGCATCCTCGAGATGGCGGGCTCACGCGAGGCCGCGGAGCGCGCCGCGGCGGAGCAGGTGCCGGCCGGGCGGCTCGGGACCGTCGAAGAGCTCGCGGCGGTTGCGGCGTTCCTCTGCTCGGAGCAGGCCTCGTACGTGACCGGCACGGCCGTGCTGGTCGACGGCGGCCTCACGCAGAGCGTCTAGCGCCGCTCACCCGCTCGCGCGCTCCGCTCCTACGCTCGCGCACCACCTGCGGCCCCCGGGAGGGCGACGAAGAACGGGTGGAAGTTACGTTCCCGGCGCGCTCGTCAGAGTGCTGTCACGCCGCGTTCGCCCCCGCGGAGGGCGAGGAGTCCTTCGTGCGTAGGTCGCCCGACCAGCTGTCCTGAGTTAGCCACACATACGGTGGTCAAGTCAGGACGGCTGCCTGTAGGTGCGCAGAATGGACCCCCAGCCAAGCGAGCCCGGCCCGTGTGACAGTGCCGTAACGCACTGAGCGCCGCAACCACCCGGGCTCCCCCTTCGTCGCCCAACCGACCAGGCCCGAAGCCACCGCATGGCAGGAGCTGAGCGCGGCGGCGATGGGATGGAGCGAGACGAGCGGAGCGCCAAGCGGGACGAGCGTCGCGACCCTACTCGGTCATCTCCGCCGGCACCAGGCTCAGCTCGAGCTCGCGGCCGTCGCGGACGACCGTGATCGGGATCGCGGTGCCGATCAGCTCCGCCACCATCAGGCGCTGAAGGTCGTAGACCGAGGCGGTCGGCTTGTCGTCGACCGCCACGATCAGGTCCTCCGGCCGGAGCCCGGCGCGCGCCGCCGGACTGTCGGGCAGAACCTCCACGACCTCGACGGCGGCATCGATGTCGAATCGCGACCGAACGCGCGGCGGGAGCGGCCGCGGCCCGCCGGCGATCCCTAGGTAGGCGCGGCGCACGCGGCCCTCGCTCATCAGCGCGCCGATCACCCCGCGCGTGGCGGCGTTGATCGGGACGGCCAGCCCCAGCCCGATGCCGGCCACGGCGGTGTTCACGCCGACCACCTCGCCGCGGCTGTTCACGAGCGCGCCGCCGGAGCTCCCGGGGTTGAGCGCGGCGTCGGTCTGGATCACGTTGTCGATCACTCGCCGGTGACCGCCGCGCGTGCCGGCCGGCAGCGAGCGGCCCAGCGCTGACACGACGCCCGCCGTCACCGACCCGGCGAAGCCGTTCGGGTTGCCGATCGCCACGACCAGCTGGCCGACCCGCAGCCTCTCGGCGTCGCCGAGCTCGGCGGCGGTGAGGTCGCGGGCATCGGCGCGCAGGATCGCGAGGTCGGAGAAGCGGTCCGCACCGACCACCGAGAAGTCGAACTCGCGGCCGTCGACGAGCGACGCCCGCCCGGTGCTGCTGCGCCTCGATACGACGTGCGCGGAGGTCAGCAGGTATCCGTCCGGGGTGAGCACCACCGCGCTGCCGCCGCCCGACGGCAGCCGGCCCCGCCTTGTCTGGCGCATGACGCGCAGGTTCGCCACGGACGCGCCGACTCGCTCGGCCACGCCCGTGACGATGCGCGA
>VAXR01000037.1:0-10370 GCA_005885165.1 Actinomycetota bacterium | reverse complement strand
AGCCGCACCACTACTTCCCGCTCGTCCACGCCGCGAACCGCCACCAGGCGCAGCTCGCCGCCGGCCTCGGCGCTCGCGAGCGCCGCCTGCAGGTCGTCCACGCGTGCGAGGTCGCGGTCGCCCGCGGCCACCAGCAGGTCGCCCTTCTCGATCCCGGCCACGTCAGCGGGGCCGTCGCGTTCGACGCCGTGCACGAGCAGGCCGTCGCGCTCGGGCAGGCCGACCGCCCGCCTGAGTCGCCTCGCCACCCGCGCCGGAGCGATTGCGACCCCGAGCCGTGGGCGCGCCACGGCCTCGCCGCGGGCCAGCGCTTCGATACGGTCCTCGAAGCCGGCGTCGGCCGCCAGCGCGAGGATCAGGCCGCCATCGCCGCGCAGGGTGTTGATCCCGACGAGGCGTCCGGACGCGTCGACGAGCGGTCCACCGGACGACCCGCGCGGCAAGAGCGCCGTGTGCTCGATGCCCCCGCGGAACCGCCGGCCGCGCGGGCCGCGGAAGCTCCGCTCGGTGGCGGACACGAGCCCGAGCGTCGTTCGCAGCCCGCGCCCGCCGGGGTTCGCGAGCGCGAACACGACCGAGCCGGGCTGCAGCTCCTCGGCGGCCCCGATCTCCACCGGCGTCACATCGCCCGTGTCGACCGCGATCACCGCGAGGTCGCCGTCCGGATCCGCGCCCGCCAGCTCGCCGGCCTCCGTGCGGCCGTCGTCGAACGTCACCGATATCTCGTCGCCGCGGATGTTGTGGGCGTTGGTCACCACGCGACCGCTCGCCACGACGACACCCGATCCGCGTCCGTATCCACGTCCAAGTCCGACGACCGCGGATCCCACCTTCTCGGCCACTTCCTGGACCGATTCCGTCAGCTCTTCCAGTGCAGCCATGTCCTCTTCCTTCGTCTCGCGCGGCCCCGGGTTTGCCGCTCCAGAGCGGGCGCGTTAGGGTTAGTTGCGAATTGCAAGTCACTATACACAGCCACGATGCCGGCTACGCTTCGAGCATGGATGCGCAGCCGCTCGATACCGCCCCGGCGCCACTCGAGGCCGCCCTGCAGCGCGTCGGCGACCGCTGGACGCTCCTGATCGTCGAGGCGCTGCTCGACGGTCCCCACCGCTTCGGGGACCTGAAGGAGGCCCTGCCGGGGATCGCGCCCAACGTGCTTACGCAGCGGCTCCGGCACCTCGAGCACGAGGCGCTCGTGGTCGCCCACCCCTACAGCCGGCGGCCGCCGCGCTTCGCCTACGAGCTCACCGAGGCGGGCGGCGAGCTGGCCGGAGCGCTGCGGCTGCTGGCCGACTGGGGCGCCCGCCACTCCGATCGCGTGGAGCCCCTCCGCCACGACGCGTGCGGCACGGCGCTCGAGGCGCGCTGGTGGTGCCCCTCGTGCGAGACCGCCGTGGCCGACGACGAGGCCGCCGAAACCCACCTGGTCTGACCCGCACCGACCTGGCAGGATCACGCGCGTGCGCGAGCGGCTGCACCCGGACGTATTCCGCCTGCCGGTCGATCGCTTGCGCGAGGGCTACTACAGCGACGCCTACTTCAACTTCACGAAGGAGCTCCTGGAGGGCGAGGACAAGCACCCGCGGGTGCTGATGCAGGTGTTCCAGAAGGACCATTCGATCCTCGGCGGGATCGACGAGGCGGTCGCGATCGTGAAGGAGTGCGCCGGGCGGTCCGGGGACTCCGGCTGGGTGAACGGCTGGGGCGAGCTGGAGGTGCGTGCGCTGTACGAGGGCGACGACATCTCGCCCTGGGAGACGGTCATGGAGATCGAGGGCGACTACTCGCTGTTCGTCCACCTCGAGACCGTCTACCTCGGCTGCATGGCGCGTCGCACACTGGTGATGCGCAACGTGCGCGAGGTGAAGGACGCCGCCGGAAGCAAGGAGATCCTCTTCTTCCCCGCACGCCACGACCACTGGCTGGTGCAGACTGGCGACGGCTGGGCCGCGCACGTGGCGGGAGCGATCGGGGTGTCGACCGACGCCCAGGCGTCGTGGTGGGGCGGCCGCGGCGTTGGCACGGTCCCGCACGGCCTGATCGCCTCGTACGGCGGCGACACCGTGGCGGCCGCAACCGCCTTCGCACGGCGCTTCGCCGGCGAGATGAACGTGACGGTCCTGGTGGACTTCGAGAACGACTCCGTCCGCACCGCACTCGAGGTGGCCGACGCGCTTGGCGAGGACCTCTGGGGCGTGCGCCTCGACACCTCGGAGAACCTCGTCGACCGTTCGCTGCTCGGGGAGATGGGCGAGTTCCGGCCCACCGGGGTCAACCCGAGGCTGGTCGAGCGGGTGCGCTCCGCGCTCGACGACGCGGGCCACGACAGGGTCCGGATCGTGGCCTCGGGAGGGTTCGACGCCGAAAAGATCCGGCTGTTCGAATCGCTCGGCGCGCCGGTCGACGCCTACGGGGTTGGCTCGTCGCTCCTTCGCGGGCAGAACGACTTCACGGCGGACGTGGTGGAGGTCGACGGCCGCCCCTGCGCGAAGGTCGGGCGCCAGCGTAAGCCGAACCCCCGGCTCGACCCGGTCGAGTGAGCGCCGGCGCGGCCGGATCGGCGCGAGCGCGACCGCGCCCGGTCGCGACCCTCGCGGACCGTCTCACGCGCCGCGACCCGGCGACCGCCGCCATCGGCCTGCCGGTCCTGCTCCTGGCGGTACTGGGGTGGTCGCGGCGGTGGGCCGCCGACGACGCCTACATCGACTTTCGCGTGGTCGACAACCTCCTGCACGGACTGGGGCCCGTGTTCAACGCGGGCGAGCGCGTCGAGGCCTACACCAGTCCGCTGTGGGTCGCGATCCTGGCAGCGGTTCACGGCTTGCTCGACTTCAACCTGCCGTGGACCGCCGTGGCGATCGGCCTCGCGCTGACGGTCGCCGGCCTCGCCTGCGGCGCCGTCGGGGCGCTTCTCCTCTGGCGCTCGGAGAGCGCGCGATCGGGCGGCCCCGGGCGTTCAGTGGCGCTGCCGGTGGGAGCGATCGTGTTCGCCTCGATCTCGCCGGTCTGGGACTTCGCCACCTCCGGCCTCGAGACGGGCCTCGTCTTCGCCTGGCTCGGCGCCGCCTTCCTCGCCCTCGCGCGCATGGCCACCGCCGCCGGCGACCCACCGCCGTGGTGGGCCCGCCCCGTCCCCGCCGCGCTTCTGATCGGCATCGGCCCGCTGATCCGCCCGGACCTCGGCGTCTTCAGCCTCGGCTTCCTTGTGGTCCTGGCGCTGCTCGCGCCGGCGGGCAAGCGCCTCGCGCGCACGCGCCTCGTGGGCTGGGCGCTTCTGCTCCCGGTCGCGTACCAGCTCTTCCGCATGGGCTACTTCGCGGCGCTGGTGCCGAACACGGCGATAGCGAAGGAGGCGGGCAAGGCCGACTGGTCGCGCGGGTGGGCGTACCTCAAGGACTTCGTTGGGCCGTACGCGCTGTACGTGCCGCTCGCCGCGGCGGCAGTGCTCGCCGGTGTCGAATGGCGCCGGCGCCGCTGGCAAAGGGGCACGCTGGCGGTGGCGGCGGCGCCCGTGATCTGCGGCCTCGTCCACTCGCTGTACGTGGTCCGGGTAGGCGGCGACTTCATGCACGGACGGCTCTTCCTCCCCGGCCTGTTCGGGGTCCTGCTGCCCGTGCTGGTGGTCGCACCGGCGCGCTGGTCGCGGGTCGCGGTGGGGCTCGCGAGCGCGGCGTTCGCCTGGTCGCTGGTCGCAGGGCTAGAGCTGCGCGAGCGCTACCCCGGCTATCCCGTGGCGCTCCGGCGCTTCGTCGACGAGCGCGCGTTCTACGTGGCGAGCTCGCACAACGGCCACCCGGTCACGGTGGCCGACTACCGCCTCACCGGGCAGATCCGCGCCGGGCTCGTGCTGCGCCGGCGGGTGGGCGAGCGCGCCGTCGTCGAGCTCAACCCCCACGTACGCCCGCTCGGCCGGGACCCCCTCTACCCGAACCCTCCGCCGAACCGCTCCCTTCGCAACCGGGTCGTCGGGGCGTTCTTCGCAGTCGGCCTCGTTTCGTACAGCGCCGGCCACCGCGTGACGATCGTCGACCGCCACGGGCTCGCCGACGCGATCGCGGCGCGGCTCGATTTCCGGCCCGAGATGGGCCCGAACGGCCGCGTATGGCCCGTGCGCTACCGGGCGGGCCACGAGAAGGGCCTGCCGCTCGCGTGGGTGGTCGCCCGCTACGCCGACCTTGGATCGCGCACGGGGCGCAGGCTCTCCAGGCTCCGGTCGGTCGCGGAGGCACGGCGCGCGCTGCGCTGCTCGCACCTGCGCGAGATCCTGAAGGCGGTCGACGGGCCGCTCACGTTCGACCGGTTCGTCTCGAACATCGGTGTCGCCTGGCGCCTGCGATCGTTCCGCCTGCCGCCGGAGCCGCAGCGCGCCGAGCGCCAGCTCTGCGGCTGATGCGGAGCGGCAAGCCGCTACGCCGCGACCAGCGTGCGCGTGCGGCTCATCCGGGCGGCGTTTCCGGCCGCGTCCCTGGCGTTGACGCGCACGCGCACTTGAAGCGGGCTGTGGCGTCTGACGAGGTCCTGGCTGGCAGCGTCGAGCGCGACCTTCACGGCGCGGCGACGCCCACCGCGCACCGAAAAGCCGCTTACACCCAAGAGCGGCCTCCCTTTCAGGCCGAGGACCCGGAGCACCACCGTCCCGCTGCACCGCTTCTCGGATTTGGGACACGACAGGCGGACGCGCACCACCCCGTTGCCGTTCATCCTCAGCTCTCGGCTGACGATCTTCATCTTCGGCGGCGTCGTGTCTGGCAGCGCGGGGGTCACCGCCGCGCTGCGGGCGGTACCGGGGCCGACCGGGTTTGAGGCGGTCACGCGGCACGCGATGCCATGCCGCACGTCCGCCTTGCCGATCTTGTGGGTGGCGGCCGTCGCGCCCTTGATCGCTACCCCGTTGCGCAGCCAGCGAAAGGCGAAGCCCGTGGGGTCGTTGCGCCAGACCCCGGGTCGACACGAGATCCTCTTCCCCTTCACCGGGTTGCCCTGGATGAACGGTGCCGAGACGTTCACCGGCGGCAGCAGCCTGAAGGCGGCGACTCCCTCCTCGCCCCCGGCCATGGTGAAGCTCCCGCCCGCGTAGAGGCGTGAGTTCGAGATCGCCAGCGCATAGACCTGCGGCAGCCCGGCTCCGAAATCGGGTCCGAAGTCCGTGCTCAGCTGCCCGTCGCTGACCCGCGCGGCAACCACGGTGCGCGATCCGAGCGAGCCGAACGAGCCCTTCACGCCGCCCGCGTACAGGCGCGAGTCGGAGGTGGCCAGGGCGTCGAGCGGGTGGTCGGCGTCCGCCACCCAGCCGTGGTCGGCGGCCCCCGTCGCATTATTGACCGCGGCCAGGCCGACCCGCTGGAGGCCGCCGACGTGCGCGAACGAGCCCCCGAGGTAAAGGTGCGAGCCTGCCGCCGCCAGTGCGTCTACGTCGCTGTCCGCCTTGGCGTCGAATCCCGCGTCGAGCGCTCCCGTCGCAGGGTCGACCGCCGCCACCCCGCGGCGAGCCGTCGTGTCGAGCATCGTGAACTCGCCGCCGAGGTAGAGACGCGTCCCCGAGAGAAGCAATGCGCGCATGCGCGCGTTCGGTTGGGGCCCGTTGAAGCCGGTGTCTACGTTGCCGGTTGCCGGGTCGAAGGCCCAGAGCTGGCGCGGGTTCGGCGCCGGGGGTGAGCCAGCTAGCTGGATCGCGTCGCCGGCCGCGTAGAGGCGGGTCGACGAGAGTGCGAGCGCGCGTACGTCGCCCGTCCCCACCTTGGGGTCGAAGGCCAAGGTCAGCGATCCCGTCGTGGGGTCGACCGCGGCGAGCCGGGGGCGGCCCATTCCGTCGACGGTCATGAACTGGCCCCCGAGGTACAGCTGCGAACCCGAGACGGCGAGCGCCTGCACCTGGCCGTTCGCCCCGGCGGTGAAGCCCGGATCCACCGCGCCGGTCGTGGCATTCAGCGCGGCGACGTTCTGGTGCGCCTGTCCACCGACGGTTGTGAAGCTGC
This sequence comes from Actinomycetota bacterium, assembly GCA_005885165.1. Classification (GTDB taxonomy): domain Bacteria; phylum Actinomycetota; class Thermoleophilia; order Solirubrobacterales; family Thermoleophilaceae; genus AC-37. The sequence continues at coordinate 4,395 of VAXR01000037.1, read as the reverse complement.
CCCCGATGTAGAGGCGGTTGCCCGCAAGCGCGATCGCCTTGACGGGACCGTCGACCTGTGGCCAACCGGGGTCAGGGGTGTTGCCGGGCACCGCGCCTGCCGGGTTCGGGGCGGCAAGGATCGCTGCCGCTGCAAAGGCGGCCGCAACGGCGCCTCTCCATCTACCGACTCTGGGCACCGCACGATTCTCCTGTTGGGGACGGCTCGCCGCAAGTACGATCGCGCGGTGGACTCCGGGCTGTCGGTCGAGCGCCGCTCGACGCCTCACCTCATCCCGGGCCGGCGCGGAGAGAGCCCGAGCGGGATCGTCGTCCACACCACGGTGGGGAGCTTCGACTCCACGAGCGCCTGGTTCGCGGAAGCGGGAAGCGGAGTGAGCGCCCATTACCTCGTCGGGCTCGACGGGCGCGTCGTCCAGTTCGTCGACGAGCACGATGCGGCGCGGCATGTCCGCTCCAACCGACCCAGCAGCCGATTGTTCCGCCGCGGCGACGCGAACTGCAGCAGCGTGGGCATCGAGTTCGAGGATGCGGGAGCACCCGATGCAGCACCCCGGACGGCGGAGCAGTACGCGGCGGGCGCGGCGCTCATGCGCGAGATCGCGGAACGCTGGTCGATCCCGCTCGATCGCGAGCACGTCGTCGGCCACCGCGAGGTCGACGCCAGCCAGACGTGCCCAGGCAACCTGGACATCGACAGACTGGTGGAGGAGGCCCGCGTATCGGCGGCGGCCACGCCTCAGGGTCACCAGGGGATGAATCGGCTCGTGTGCCTGCTGCCGGTGCGCAACGAGGAGGACAACTTGCCGGGGTATCTCGACTCCGTGGCGCGCTTCGCCGACGCCGTGGTCGCTCTCGACGACGGCAGCACCGATCGGACCGCGTCGATCCTCAGGCAGAGCGAGCTCGTCGACGAGGTGTTGACGAACCCGCCCCGCCCGGATTACACGACGTGGGACGACGGCGCCAATCGCAACCGGTTGCTCGCTGCGGCCGGGGAATCCGGCGCCGATTGGCTGATGTGGCTCGACGCCGACGAGCGGATCGACGTGGACGACGCCGCCGCGCTCCGCGACTTGATCGAGCGCGACGCGGTTCCCGGTCTCGCCTATGGCTTTCGTGTGCATCGCATGGTCGGCGATGAGGAGCACTACGACGGCGCGGGGCTGTGGGTGTACCGGCTGTTCGCGCACCGCCCGGGTCAGAGGCTTGCGGACCGCCGACTGCACGGAGTGCCGATTCCCGACGAGATCCCGCGTTCCCGCTGGATCCGTACGACGATCCGGATCAAGCACCTCGCCGGTCTCGACGAGCGGCGCCGGCAGGCGCGCTTCGCGAAGTACGCCGAAGCGGACCCGGAACGGGAACACCAGGAAGCCGGCTACGACCATGTACTCGAGCCGCCGCGCTCCGTGGTGCGGTGGCGACCGCGTCCGCCCGGGCAGCCGCTGCTCGAGCCGGCTCCGAGAGGCTGGGCCGCGCCCGTTCCCGCCGCGGTGATCGAGGCCGACCTCGAGGAGGGCCCCGCACTGTCCGCCATCGTGATCGCGCACGACGACGAGGATCGAATCGAGGCCAGCGTAGGCTCGGTGGTCGCGCAGGAGTGCCCGGAGCCCTTCGAGGTGGTCGTGGTAGCCAGCGGATCGGACGGGACCGCAGCGGTGGTCCGCGAGCGCTTCCCGCAGGTCGCGGTCATCGAGCTACCGGGCCGCGCGTTGCCCGGCGCAGCCCGGAACGCCGGGTTGCGCCTCGCGCGCGGCGAGTTCATCTCCTTCCCGGGATCGCATGTCGTGCTGCCGCCCGGGAGTCTCGCGGCGCGCCTGCGCGCTCATCGCCAGGGTCACGCGATGGTCACCGGCACCTTGCTGAATGCCACGCGCTCGGCGTCAGGGTGGGCCTCGTACTTCCTGGACCACTCGGCCGGCCTGCCGGCCCGCCCGTCCGGGCCGCTCGGAGGACCGCCCGACCACTGCTCCTACATGCGCCACCACCTCCTTCAGGTGGGCGGCTTTCCCGAGCAGATGCGGGCCGGAGAGGACACGCTCGTGAATCGTGAGCTGGCGCGGCTCGGCTACGGGGCGTACCGAGCGGCCGACGTGCGCCTATACCACCGCAGCCCCTGCGTCAACGGTGCGCGCCTGGTGGCGCACCACTTCACCCGTGGCCGGGCGCTGGCCAGGATCGTCCTAGACGATGGCGCACCGGTCGTGCGCAACGTGCTCCTCGAATACGTCCCGCGACGCCTGTCGCGGACGAATACGAACGTGCGCCGCTGGGGCGGGGCCCTGGTGCCGGTGTACAGGCGGGTGCTGCCGCTCGTCGTCCTCGGCGCGCTCTCGGCCTGGGCCGGATGCTGGTACGAGGTGCTGGCGCGACGCCGCGGCGCTCGCGCGAGGCCGTCGCGCGGCGATCCGGGAGTGCCCGCCCTCAGCGCGCGTTGAGGGAGACCTGGGCCTTCGAGAAGAGGCCCGCGTCGTCAGTTGCGCGTGCGACGACGCCGATGCGGCGCGGCGCGTCCTGCGGCAGGCGAAGCGTCAACTTCCTGGTGCCCGCCGAGCCGAGACGGAAGCTCTTTGTCGCCAGCGCGCCGGACTTGGTGACGGCCGAGACGACGAAGTCCGCGGCCTCGTCGCTCGAGACGGTCGCCCGCACTCGGCGGCCAGACCGGGACGCCTGGAGCGTGAGGGCGGGTCCCCGGCGCGCCGTGGCTCGGTCGGGGCGCGGAGGCGGCGGCGGCGGAGACGCGCGGGGCTGGGCCTCGTCGGAGAGGTTGTAGCTGCCGGGCGACGCCGCGACGCGCTCCGGCACCAGATACGAGTACGCGTTGGCGGCGGCGAGCGAGACGCCGGCCGCAACCAGTCCGCGAATCAACCGCCGGCGACTGATCGCGCCTCGAAGGTACGCGTCGACGAGCTGTTCGCGCGACATCTGCTTGATCGATCCGGCCACCGACCGATGGCCGGGCACGACTGTACATCCGCCCGGCACGAATCGCGACGTTTCCCGTCACCATTCCGGGGAATGACAGGGGGCGCCGGGATGAGCGCAGTACGCCTGATCGCCTCTTGTGCCGGCGCGCTGGCCGCGGTGGCGACCGTGTTCGCGCCCGCGAGCACCGCCGCGTCGGGCAGCCGCTACACCTCCGCGCCCTACACGCTGCGCACGACCCACTACGCGTTCGGGCAGGCGCCGGTCTTCATGCCCGACGGCCGCGTGGTGTTCGGCAAGGACTTCAAGAAGGGCGACAAGGCGCAGGTTTACATCGCGCGCCAGAACGGCTCGCACCTGCGCTGCATCACCTGCAAGCTGTCCGGCCCCAACAACGTGCCGGCCGTCCGACCGCAGGGCGACTGGATCCTCTTCCACTCCTGGCACAACCAGCACTTCACGATCGGGTCGCCCGGCTACGGCGGCCTGGGATCTGCGCTCTACGTCGTCCGGCCGGATGGGTCGCACATGACCCGGATCACGGGGCTCGACTCCGCCCACGGCGCCGGGGAGGGCGAGGACGACTACCACACCTACTGGTCGCCCGACGGCCGCCACATCGTGTGGACGCACCTCAACTGGAACTTCGTGGACGACAACGGCCAGGGCAAGTGGGACGTCCGGGTGGCGGACTTCGTGACCGGCCACGGCCGGCCGCCGCACCTCGCGCACATCCGCGTGGTGCGCCCGGCGAACGGCCACTGGTACGAGACGCAGTGGTGGGCGCCGAACGGCAAGGGGTTCCTCTACACCGAGACGTGGAAGACGGCGATGGACACGGAGCTCTTCTACTGCCGTCTTACGGCGAAGGGCTGCAAGAGCACGCAGCTCACCGACTACCCGGCCTGGAACGAGCAGGCCATCTTCACGCCGGACGGCAAGGACGTGATCTTCATGTCGAGCCGGGACAGCCCCGGCTTCTTCAACACCTGGGCCGACCTGACCCGGGATCTCGGCCTCACCTCCAGCGAGGACTACCTGCTCACGCTGCCCGTGTTCGAGGCGGCCTTCCTCCAGCCCGTGGCCGAGGAGACCACCGACCTCTACCTCCTCGACCTGAAGACGCGCTCGGTGCGGAGGCTCACCTACGACGGCAAGGACGGCTGGATCGTGCCCGAGTTCTCCTGGGATCCCTCGAACAAGCACCTCTGGTTCACCGAGAACCGGCTGCCGCCAAGCTCGCGCGTCGGCTTCCCGCTCGACCTGATGAAGCAGCTCACGCTGACAAAGCAGCTGCTCGAGCACCCGCCCACGCCCGACGTGGGGCACCTGCTCGTGCTCGACGCCGGCCTGCCGGTCCAGCAGCGCACGCGGATCCTCACGTTCAAGCTGCGTTAAGCGCGGTTTCGCCGCTGATTAGCGACCGCTCGTCAGCGGAAGACGCCGGTGTGGCCCAGGGAATAGCGCC
>VAXR01000221.1 GCA_005885165.1 Actinomycetota bacterium | reverse complement strand
GACGCGATCGCGAAGGGCCGCGGCCCGAGGCCGAGCGCGGGCCGCCCGCCGATCCCTGCACCGGGATCGACGAGCGACCGGATCGGCGCGCTGGTCGGGGCCTTCGGCCACGCGCGGTACTTGAACGTGCCGGGGGAGAACCTGAGCCCGGCAGCGACCGCGACCGCTAGGAGAACTCCGATCGGAAGGACCCGGATGAGGAGCTTGTTGGAGGCCGCAGACATCGCAAGACCTCTATCGGCACCTCCCGAGAATCCTTTAACCCTGGGCGCGAGATTTGGACCACGTGTGCCTGCGCGCCTGGACGGACGTACTAGTTGGGCGGGATCTTGCTGGAAATCGCCACTTTTTTGATCACGTCGCCGGCTGCACGAGCGGCTTGGACGCACGCGCCAACCATGCGATCCCGATCGCGACCAGCGCCAGGCTGAAGAGCTGCGGCACCGTGAGCCCGGCCACCACGGCGTGGTTGCGGCGGATGATCTCAACGAACACGCGCTCGACACCGGAGAGGACGAGGTAGAGGGCGAACAGGATCCCGGGCCGCAGCCTGTCGCGTAGGCGCCAGAGCACGAGCGCGATGAGCCCCATCGCCACCGTCTCGTAGATCGGGGTCGGCTGCACGCGCGTGTCGATCGGCTTCGTCCCGTGCGGGTAGGCCATCGCCCACGGGAGGTGCGAGCCGATCCCGTAGTCGCCGTCGCCGGAGACCTGGCAGCCGATGCGGCCGATCGCGTACCCAAGGGCGAGCAGCGGGGCGGAGTAGTCGAGCAGGCCGAGTCCGAGGAACTGGCGCCGCCACGCCCAGAGAACGACGGCGACGGCCCCGCCGATCACCCCGCCGTACCAGACGAGCCCCGAGCCGGAGAAGAGGCTGCCGAGCAGATCGCGGTGGGCCGTGTGCCAGTTCTCGATCACGTAATCGACCCTGGCTCCGACCAGGCCGCCGATCAGCCCCGCGAAGAGCGACTCGTACGCCCAGTCACGCGGCTTTCCGATCTCCGGAAAGCGCCGGGCGGCGAGCGCGCCGCACGAGATGAAACCGAGGGCGAAGCAGATCCCGAAGGTCTGGATCGTGACCGGTCCGAGATGGATCTCCGGTTGCACCGAGCCGAGCGTAGCTCCCATCTAGAATCAGGTGCATGGCTCGCTCCCGTACCACGTTCACCCGCGACTCCGGCCTGCAGGCGCGGATGCTCTTCACGCTCTTCCTGCTCGGGCTGCTCTACGCGGCCTTCGTCGCGATCCTGTTCGCGGCCGGCGCTGGCGTGGGCATCATGGTCCTGGTCATCGCCGCGCTCTCGCTCGCGCAGCTCTTCCTCTCGGATAAGCTCGCGCTGGCGGCGATGGGCGCCAAGGAGGTCTCGCCGGAACAGGCGCCTGGGCTGCACGCGATGCTCGAGCGCCTCTGCATCCAGGCCGACCTGCCGAAGCCAAAGATCGCTGTGGCGGACACGCCGATGCCGAACGCGTTCGCCATGGGCCGCTCGCAGAAGTCGGCCGTCGTGTGCGCGACCACTGGGATCATGAACGCGCTCCAGCCGCACGAGCTCGAGGCGGTGATGGCCCACGAGCTCACTCACGTCAAGAATCGCGACGTGATGATCATGACGCTCGCGAGCTTCTTCGCGACGATCGCGGCGATGATCACCCAGTTCGGATTCTTCTTCGGCGGCTGGGGCGGCGACAGCGACGACGGCGCCCCCGCCTTCATCGTGGTCCTGCTCGCCTCGTTCCTCGTCTACATCATCTCGTTCTTCCTGATGCTCGCGCTGTCCCGGTACCGCGAGTACGCGGCGGACCGCGGCTCGGCGCTGATCACCGGCCGCCCGAGTGCGCTCGCCTCGGCGCTCGTGCGGATCTCGGGCGAGATGCAGCGCGTGCCGGACCAGGACCTCCGCGCGGCGGGCAAGATGAACGCCTTCTTCATCGTTCCGACTAGCGTGAAGGAGTCGGTGGCCACGCTGTTCATGGACCACCCGCCGCTCGAGAAGCGGCTCGCCGCCCTTCAGAAGCTCGAGGCCCAGCTCCAGGCGCCGGCCCCCGCGGCCGCCTAGCCACGGCCTGACGCGTGGGCTTCCTAGACGCGCTGCTCGGCGGCCGCGGCAAGCTGAAGGCGCCGGCGCCCGACCGGCTGTTCGCGATGAGCACCGCGTACGTGACGATCGAAACCGGGCTCGGACTCAAGCACAAGCCGGTCGCGGGGATCGTGTTCCAACCGCTCGCGACCGCGGACTTCAAGCAGATCCTGTCCGACACCGAGGAGCTCCTGCGCGGCTCGGCGGCGGACACGGGCACGAAGGTCGAGTCGGCCGATGACCAGTACGGCTACCGCTGGATCATCCTGCGCGACGACGAGTTCGAGGACCTCGTCGTGTCGGTGAACGTGATCTCGACCCAGCTCGAGGCGGGCGGTTACGGCGACCGCATCCTGTGCGCGGTCTTCGCCTTCGAGGACGAGGGCCGCCCCGTCTACTTCATCTACAACTACAAGCGCGGCGCGTTCTACCCGTTCGTGCCGGCGCCGGGCGAGAAGCAGCGCAACAACGAGCGCGAGTTCCAGCTCAAGGCGGCGATCGGCGGCGAGCTTCCGTTCGAGCAGGAGATCGAGCGCTGGTTC
>VAXR01000036.1 GCA_005885165.1 Actinomycetota bacterium | reverse complement strand
TCGGGCGGCGAGCTCTCGCGGGTGATGCTCGCGCTGATGAGCGTCGCGGGGACGGGTGGCGCGGAGACGCTGGTCTTCGACGAGGTCGACGCCGGTGTTGGCGGTCAGACGGCCCGCGCGGTGGGCGAGCGGCTCCGCCGCCTCGCGGATGACCGCCAGGTCCTCTGCATAACGCACCTGCCGCAGATCGCGGCGATGGCCGACGGCCACTTCCGCATCGAGAAGGACGGCTCTGCCGGCGTTTCGCAGGCGAGCGTCGACGCGCTCGAGGGGCAGGCGGTCGTCGCCGAGCTGTGCCGGATGCTCGGCGCCGACAGCTCCGACGCCGGTGCCCGGCGGCACGCGCGCGAGCTTCTGGCAGCGGCCGCGTAAGCGACTCCGCGTACACTCCGCTGCTCGCCTTCGTGGCCGCTCCACGAACGACACCTGGTGCCTTCCGGCCGCTCAGCCCGGTCGTGCTCGGCGATGCCGCAGCGCCGCCGCGGGAGCTCAAGCGGCTCGGGCCCGAGGACATCGCGATCATCGACCACGCCGGCATCGACCGCGTCGCCGGCGAGGACCTCGTCGCCACCGGCTGCCGCTGCGTTGTGAACGTCGCGCCGTCCGTCTCCCCGCGGTACTCGAACCAGGGCCCGGCGATACTCGTCGCGGGCGGCGTGCACCTAATCGACATGCCCGGCGCCCCGCTGTTCGAGGTGCTCGACGACGGCCAGCCCGTGACCATCCGCGACGGGCGGCTGATCCGCGACGGCGAGGTGCTGTGGGCCGGCGAAGTGCAGGACGCGGAGACGGTGGGCCGCCAGTACGAGGAGAGCCGCCGCCGCATCGGCGAGGCGCTGGCGCTGTTCGCCGAGAACACGATCTCCCACATCCGGGAGGAGCGCGAGCTCTTGTCCGGTCAGATCGAGCTTCCCGACTTCGCCACCAAGCTGCGCGATCGTCCGGCGCTGATCGTCGTCCGCGGGGTCGACCACAAGCGCGACCTGCGCACGCTGCGCCCGTACGTGCGCGACGAGCGCCCGGTGATCGTCGCCGTCGACGGCGGCGCCGACGCAGCGCTCGAGGAGGGTTGGGTCCCCGACCTCGTGGTGGGCGACATGGACTCCGCGAGCGACGCGGCGCTGCACGCCGCGCGCGAGCTCGTCGTGCACGCGTACCCGGACGGGCGCGCGCCCGGGCGGGACCGTCTCGACGCGCTAGGCCTCCAGTACAAGGTCGTGCCGGCGCCCGCGACGAGCGAGGATGTGGCGCTCCTGATCGCCGCCGAGAAGGGCGCGAACCTGCTGGTCAGCGTCGGGCTGCACTACAACCTCGTCGAGTTCCTCGACAAGAACCGCGCGGGAATGTCCTCCACCTTCCTCACCAGGCTCCGCGTGGGGGAGATTCTCGTGGACGCCAAGGGCGTGAGCCGGCTGTACCGCCCGTCGCCCGCGCGCGGCCCCGTGGCGGCGCTCGTGCTCGCCGCGTTCGCCACGTTCGTGGTCGTGATCGCCACGTCGTCGCGCCTGGGTCAGCTCCTCGACCTCCTCTGGCTGAAGATCCAGATCCTGCTCGGCCTGAAGTGAGGAGCGGTGCTGGACTTCCGCTACCACGCGCTCACGCTGGTGGCCGTGTTTCTCGCACTCGGCATCGGCATCGTGCTCGGCTCCTCGCTCGGGGACACGGTCGTGTCGCAGGCGAACAAGGACATTGCCGCCTCGCTGCGCACCGACCTGACGCACGCTCGCGCGGACGCGGATAACGCGCGCGCGGAGGTGACGCAGCGCGAGCGCCTGATCGACGCCGTCTTCGCGCGCGTCGGCAAGGGCAAGCTGAAGCACAAGGCGGTGGCGCTCGTCGGCTCCGGAGACCTCGGCCAGTCGCTCCAGACGAAGGTCCGCGACGCGATCGGCCGGGCCGGGGGCAAGGTCACGTCGGTGTTCGAGCTGAGGAGCCCGCCCAACCTGTCCGCGCTCGGGAGCGCGGTGGGGCCGAAGTTCGCCGACCTTCAGCAGAACGACAAGCGCCTGCGCTCGCTCGGGCGGCTGATCGGAGAGGCGGCCGTACGCGGCGGAAATCTCGCGCACCGCCTCGAGAAGACGTTCCCCGACCGCTTCAGCGGCGACCTCGGCCCGGTCGACGCGATCGCCTTCTACCGCGACCCGCGAGCCGACCGCACCCCCGGGGACCAGGCGGTCGAACAGGGCGTGATCGAAGGGATACGCGCGGCCGGGCATCCGGTGGTGGGCATCGAGAAGATCGACACCGACCCCTCGCAGATCTCGTTCTACTCGAACCAGGGGCTCTCGAGCGTCGACGACGTCGACACTGCGGGCGGCCAGCTCGCGCTCGTGCTCGCGCTCGCGGGCGCCCGCGGCAACTTCGGATTCAAGAAGAGCGCGGACGGTCCGCTGCCGAAGCCGTAGCGGCGCAGCCGCCGCGCGCCCTGCGTCCGTCCCTCGCGCTAGGTTCGTCAGGTGCAGTCGCTCACGGTCGTCGTCTCCCTGTTGGTTGCGGCCGTGGTCTGTCCCTCCCTGGTCCGAGCGATGACCGCGCAGGGGATGACGCGGCCCAACTACCGCGCCGCGTCCGTCGCGTTTCCGGCGGGGGTTGCGATCCCGCTGGTAGCCCTCCTCACGCTCGGTCCGCTCTCCCTCCTGCAGGAACTGGCGGGCGCCAAGGTCTTCCGCCCGGGGGTGGGCCCGGCGGTCACGTACGTCGTCGGCGTCTCGCTCCTCGGGCTGCTCGACGACCTGATCGCCGGGGACCCGACGGCGCGCGGCTGGCGCGGCCACGCGCGGGCCCTCCGGCGCGGCGCGCCGTCCACGGGGATCCTCAAGGCGGCGGGATCGCTCGGGCTCGCCCTCTTCGCGCTCTCCGGGCAGGGGCGCAGCGGCGGGGAGTACCTGCTCGCGGCGGGCGTCCTCGTCGTGGCCACGAACCTGTTCAACCTGCTCGACCTGCGCCCCGGCCGCTCCGCCAAGGCGCTCGTGATCCTCGGCACGGCCCTCAGCATCGGCGCGCTGAGCGTGCACGCGCTCTGGACGGTCGGCGTCTTCGTCGGGCCGATCCTGGTGCTGCTTCCGCTCGACCTCCGCGAGGTCGGGATGCTCGGCGACACCGGATCGAACGCAATCGGGGCGGTCGCCGGGCTATGGCTCGTGCTGACGCTCTCGACTGCCGGCCAGGCGATCGCCCTGGCCGTGATGGCGGCGATCACGGTTTATGGGGAGTTTCGGTCGATCACGGCGCTCGTCGATCGGACGCCGGCGCTGCACTGGCTAGACTCGCTCGGCAGGTCGCATGCCTAGCCGGAAGACACGCTTCATCTTCGTCACCGGGGGCGTTGTGTCCGCGCTTGGCAAGGGGATCGCGGCGGCGTCGATCGGGCGGCTGCTCGTGGCCCGGGGCTTCACGGTCACGCTCCAGAAGTTCGACCCGTACATCAACGTCGACCCGGGCACGATGAGCCCGTTCCAGCACGGCGAGGTCTTCGTCACCGAGGACGGCGCCGAGACCGACCTCGACCTCGGCCATTACGAGCGCTTCACCGACGCCAACACCACCCGCGGGTCGAACGTCACCACCGGCGCCATCTACAACACCGTGATCCGCCGCGAGCGGCGCGGCGACTACCTCGGCGGCACCGTGCAGGTGATCCCGCACATCACCGACGAGATCAAGCAGCGCATCCGCCTCGTGGCCGAGGCGCAGGAGGTCGACTTCGTGATCACCGAGATCGGGGGTACGGTCGGCGACATCGAGTCGCTCCCGTTCCTCGAGGCGCTGCGCCAGTTCCAGGTCGACGAGGGCCGCGACCGGTCGATGTTCGTCCACCTCACGCTGGTCCCGTTCCTGGGGCACGCGGGCGAGCTCAAGACCAAGCCCACCCAACACTCGGTCCAGGAGCTGCGCCGCATCGGCATCCAGCCCCACCTCCTCGTCTGCCGCTCGGAGGGCGCGCTGTCGCGCGACATCAGGGAGAAGATCGGCCTCTTCGCCAACCTGCCGGTCGAGGCGGTCATCTCGGCGCGCGACGTCGACTCGATCTACAAGGTTCCCCTCTACTTCCGCGCCGAGGGGCTCGACGACCAGATCCTCGACCACTTCCGGATGGAGGCGGGCCCGGCCGACCTGTCGGACTGGGAGGCGCTCGTCAAGCGGGCCGACACCGCGGCGGAGACCGTCCGGATCGGGATGGTCGGTAAGTACGTGCAGCTCTCCGACGCCTACCTCTCGGTGAGCGAGGCACTCGGGCACGCCGGCATCCACAACGACGCGCGCGTGGAGATCCGCTGGGTCGACGCCGAGGGCCTCGACCGCGAGGATGCCGAGCGCGAGCTCGACCAGTGCGACGGGATCCTGATCCCGGGCGGGTTCGGCGTGCGCGGGGTGGAGGGCAAGATCCGCGCCGCCCGCTTTTCGCGGGAGAACGGTGTCCCGTACTTGGGCATATGCCTTGGGATGCAGGTCGCGGTGTCGGAGTTCGCGCGTCACGTAGCCGGGATGGACGGCGCGAACTCGACCGAGTTCGACCCGGAGACCCCGTACCCGGCGATTGACCTGCTTCCCGAGCAGAAGGAGGTCCGCGACATGGGCGGCACGATGCGCCTGGGGGCCGACCCGGTGAAGCTCCACGGCGGAACGCGCGCCCGCGAGATCTACGGCGAGCCCGTGATCTACGAGCGGCACCGCCATCGCTACGAGGTGAACAACCACCTGCGCAAGCGGCTCGAGCAGGCCGGCCTCGTGTGCTCCGGGACGTCTCCGGACGACCGGCTGGTGGAGCTGATCGAGCTGCCGGAACACCCGTTCTTCGTCGCCTCGCAGTTCCACCCCGAGTTCAAGTCGCGGCCGCTCAGGCCGCAGCCCCTCTTCCGCGAGTTCGTGCACGCGGCGCTCACGCGCGCGCGGGCGCGCCGGGAGGCGCCGGCCGCCGCGCCGATCGAGGAGCCGGTCGCGGAGGAGAGCCGCGCCCGCCGCTTCTCGGCTTGACGGCCGCCGCGGTTTCTCGCGCGAGCGGCGCCGAGAGGGAGGGCGTCGTGCGCGACGTTGTCCGCCTGTGCGAGATCGAGAGCCCCTCGCGCCGGGAGCGGGCGATGGCGGATGCGGTGGCGGCCGAGCTCCGGGCGGTAGGGCTCGAGGTGGAGGAGGACGCGAGCGGCTCCGAGACGGGCTCCGACTCGGGCAACCTGCTCGCGCGCATAGAGGGGCCGCCCGGTGTGCGCTCGATCCTCCTGTGCGTGCACCTCGACACCGTCCCGCTCGACGCCCCGGTCGAGGTCGTCGAGTCGGACGGTGTGCTGACGAACAGGCACGAGGCGATCCTCGGCGCGGACAACAAGGCGGCGGTCGCGGTGCTGCTCGCGGTCGCCAGGCGGTTCAGCAGCGAGACGCCGCCGGTCGGCCTCGAGCTGCTCTTCACCACCTGCGAGGAGATCGGCCTGCGCGGGGCCAAGGCCTTCGACCGCTCGCGGCTCGACTCGGAGCTCGGCTTCGTGTTCGACCACGCGTCTCCGATCGGCGAGCTGATCGTGGCCGCACCGACGCTCTACCGGATCGAGGGGCGCTTCCGGGGAGCCTCGGCCCACGCGGGGATCCGCCCCGAGGAGGGACGCAACGCGATTGAAGCCGCGGCAAGGGCGATCGCCTCGCTCGAGCTCGGGCGGATCGACGAGCAGACGACCGCGAACGTCGGCCGGATCGAGGGGGGCACCGCCGTGAACGTGGTGGCCGAGACGTGCTCGGTGGAGCTCGAGGCGCGGAGCCTCGACCACGAGCGCGCGGGTGAGGAGGTGTCGCAGATCGTCGACGCGCTCACCGCCGGCGCCAGCGACGCCGAGTGCGACCTCGAGACCGTCGTGGAGGAGGAGTTCAGGGCGTACCGGATGCCGCGGTCGGCTCCGGCGGTGCAGATCGCCTCGACCGCGCTCGAGGCGCTCCGCATCGAGCCACGCCCGATCCCCACCGGCGGCGCGAGCGACGCCAACGTCTTCAACGCCCGCGGCCTTCCCTGCCTCAACGTCGCCAACGGCACCGAGCGCAACCACCAGCCGGACGAGTCCGTGACCATCGCCGCGCTCGAGACGATGCTCGACGTCACGCTCGGCCTCGTCGCCGCGAGCGCGTGACGCACCTCGCGCTTCGTCGCGGCCGGGTCGTCTCGGTCGACCGCCGCGGACCAGCCGCGGAGGTCACGGTCGACGTCGGCGGCGAGCCGCGCCCCGCGATCTCGTACGGCCGCCTGACCGGCGAGGCCGAGGCCGGCGACGAGGTGCTCGTGAACGTGGCTGCCCGCGACCTCGGCCTCGGGAGCGGCGGCTTCGACATCGTGCACGCCAACCTCACGCGCGGGTGCGAGGGCGGCGGGCCGGCGGGCGCGCACGTGATGAAGCTCAACTACAGCTCGCTCCAGCACGCCGTGGCGCCGCTCGAAGAGCGCGCCGGCGAGCTCGCACGCCCGGTGGACCGGCCGGTGGCGGTGATCGCGGTGCACGGGCAGCTTCCGTGCGTGGCCTGGGCGGCCGGCGCGGCTCGGAGTGGGCTGCGCGTCGGGTACGTGCAGACTGCCGGCGGCGCGCTGCCCGGCGAGCTCTCGCGGACCGTGCGCGAGCTGCGCGACCGTGGCCTCCTGGCCGACCACGTGACGGCCGGTCCCGCGTTCGGCGGCGAGCACGAGGCCATCACGACGGCAGGCGCGCTGCACGCCGGCTTCACAGCGCTCGGCTGGGACGCGGCGATCGCCGGTCCCGGTCCCGGGATCCTCGGATCGGCGACGGAGCTCGGGCACGGCGGCCTGGCGGCGCTCGATACGGCGCACGCGGCGCTCGCGCTCGGCTGCCGTGTGGTGATCGTGCCGCGCATGTCGTCCGGTGACCCGAGGGACCGCCACCGCGGGCTCTCCCATCACACGCAGACGGTGCTCGAGATGCTCCTCGCGCCGGTGCTGGTCGCCGTGCCGGACAGCGAGCAGCTCGACCTGCCAGGGACGGTGCGGCTTCGTCCGGCGGAGCCGGACCTCGATGGCTACGCGGAGTCGGGCCTTGCGGCTCATACGATGGGCCGCTCGATGAGCGAGGACGAGCTCTTCTTCCGCGCCGCCCTCGCGGGCGGGGCGGTGCTGGCCGCCGAGGCCGGGGACGCGGGGTGACGCGGTTCGAGCGCATCGCGAGCGAGGACGCGTACGACGGCAGGATCGTCCGAGTGCGCGTCGACCGCTTCCGCTACGACGACGGCGGCGAGGCGGACCGCGAGATCGTCGCGCACCCCGGCGCGGTCGGCGTGGTGGCGCTCGACGGGGAGCGCGTCTACCTCGTCCGCCAGCCGCGCGAGGCGGTGGGCGAGACCGTGCTCGAGATCCCGGCGGGCAAGCTCGACACCGAGGGGGAGGACGTGCTCGACACCGCGAAGCGCGAGCTGGCCGAGGAGATCGGCAAGGGCGCGCGCGAGTGGCGGTTCCTGACGAGGTACTGGTCGTCGGTGGGATTCACGGATGAGGAAGTCCACCTCTATCTGGCCACGGACCTCTACGACGAGAACGCCGAGCCCGGGGAGGGCGAGCGGATCGAGATCGAGACCGTTCCGCTCGAGCGGCTGGACGAGGTGATCGCGAGCTGCCGGGACGCCAAGACGCTCATTGGGCTGCTCTGGCTCATCGCGTTCGAGCGCCCGTAGACCAGTCACCTACTGAGAGCACCGTTGCACCCGCGAGGGAAGCCGCCGGCGTGGCCGAACACGCTGGACAGTGGCGACGATCACCACCCGCGCCGAGGCCAGGCCGTTCGAGCACCTCGTGCTCGACTTCCTCGCCTACCTCGAGTTCGAGCGCGGCCTGGCCCGCAACACCCTCGACGCGTACCGCTCCGACCTCCTGCAGTTCGGGCGGTTCATGGCGGAGCGGGGGACGGCGCCCGTGGACGCGTCGAACGCCGACGTCGCCGACTTCCTCGCGAACCTCGCCCAGGGGAACGGCCGGCCGCCGGCGTCGCCGGCGACGATCCACAGGAAGGCGGCCTGCCTGCGGTCCTTCTACCGCCACCTGCGTCGGGAGGGCGTGCTGGAGTCGGACCCGACGGCCACGATCAGCGGCCCCCGGCGCGGCCGCCGCCTCCCGAAGGTCCTCTCGCGCGGCGAGGTCACGAAGCTGCTGGAGCAGCCGCGCGGCACCGAGCCGACGGCACTGCGCGACGCCGCTCTCCTCGAGCTCATGTACGCGTGCGGGCTGCGCGCGTCCGAAGCGATCGGGATCGAGGTCGGCGACGTGGATCTCGAGGAGGGCGTTCTGCGGGCCCGGGGCAAGGGATCGAAGGAGCGCGTGGTACCGGTCGGCCGGAAGGCCGTCGAGGCCGTGCGCCGCTACCTGAGCCGTGGACGCCCGGCGCTCGTCCACGGGCACGTGCCGCAGCTCTTCGTCAACTTCCGCGGCGAGCGGCTCACGCGGCAGGGCCTCTACAAGATCGTCCGCCGGCACGCGGCCGCGGCCGGGCTCGACGACCGGATGAGCCCGCACACGCTCCGGCACACGTTCGCCACCCATCTGCTTGCCGGCGGATGCGACCTCCGCTCGGTGCAGGAGATGCTCGGACACGCGGACGTCGCCACCACCCAGCTCTACACGCACCTCTCGAGCGAGCGCCTCAAGGACGTGTATTTCCGGGCGCACCCGCGGGCGACGGGCTGAGGGAAATCCCCGCTAGAACCGCGGCGTGAGTCGCCGCCGGCGGGCACGCCGTTTTTCGAACCGGTTCGCGCGCCCGCCGCGCCCTAAGCTCGGAAGCAGTGCCTGAGCTACCGGAGGTCGAGACCATCCGCCGCCATCTGGCCCCGCGCGTGGAGGGGAGGGTGCTGGAGCGGCTCGAGATCCTGGATCCGCGCTGGTGCGAGCCGGCGCCTCCGAACGAGGTGCAGGACGCGGTCGCGGGTCGCCGCATCGAGCGCCTCGCGCGGCGCGGCAAGTATCTGGTGTTGGAGCTCGAGGACGACGTCCACCTCGTGATGCACCTGCGCATGACGGGGAACCTCCTGCTCGCGCCGCCGGACGGGTCGCCGCCGCCGTATGTGAGGGTCAGGTTCGAGCTATCGGACGGCGAGCGCGTCCTGTTCACGGATCCGCGCCGGTTCGGCACGGGCGTCGTCCTGCTCGGCTCGGAGGCGCGCGACGAGTACTTCGCAGCGCGCCTCGGCGTCGAGCCGCTCGATCCGGACTTCACGCCGGATGCGCTCCGCCTGCTGGCCCGCGGGAGGGCCGCCCCGGTCAAGGCCTTCCTGCTCACGCAGGAGCGCATCGCCGGCGTCGGCAACATCTACGCGGATGAGGCGCTCTTCCGCGCCCGCATCCACCCGCTGCGGCCGGCCGGCACGCTCAAACGACCGCAGATCGAGGCGCTGCGCGACGCCGTGGTGGCGTCGCTTCAGGCCGGAATCGACGCGCGCGGGGCCACGATCGACGACTTCCGCAACCCCGACGGCGCGCGCGGCGCGTTCCAGGACCGCTTCCTGGTCCACCAACGTGAGGGCGAGCCGTGCCCGCGCTGCGGCCGGGCGATCGTCAAGCTGCGCGCTGCAGGTCGCGGCACCTACGTCTGCGAGCGCTGCCAGCCACGGCCGCGAAGCAGACGCGCCATCCCCGCGTAGCGGCCCCTACCTACGCCGCCAGCAGCTCGTCGAGCACGCCGTCGCGCTCTGCCTCGAGCAGCTCGCGGAACCCGCCGATCGCGCGGTCGCCGATCACCAGCTGGGGGAAGGTCATCTGGCCCGTCCGGGCGACCAGGGCCGCGCGTCCGACGGGGTCCTTGGCCAGGTTGACCTCCTCGTAGGAGAAGCCCCGCGTCTCGAGCAGGGCTTTGGCCTGCCGGCAGAAGCCACACGGCTCCGTCGTGTAGAGGATCAGCGTTCTCCCGTCCGGCACTAGCGGGAGAGTCTAGGAAGTGACGCCGATCCACGCCGCCGCCTGATCATGCCTGCAACTTTCCGTACCGAGGCCGTCGTGCTGCGCTCGATCCGCTATGGCGAGGCCGATCGGATCCTTCACCTGTACAGCCGCGAGCGCGGCCGCATCGGCGCCATAGCGAAGGGGGTGAGGAGGGTGAAGACGCGCTTCGGCGGGCGGCTCGAGCCGCTCTTCAGGGTCGACCTGCTCCTTCACGAGGGCCGCGGCGAGCTCCACACCGTCACCTCGGCCGACACGGTCGACGCCCATCCGTCGCTGCGGGAGCGCCGCGACGCCCTCGAGCGCGCCACCCAAGCCTGCGACGCCGTGCTCCGGCTGCTCGACTCGCAGGAGCCGAACCGGGCGGCCTACAACCTCCTCTGCCACGAGCTGCGGCTCCTGGACGTCGAGCCGGCGGCGGCCACGCGGGCGCAGGCGCTGGCCTTCCGGCTCAAGCTCCTCCTGGCGGCGGGATTCGCGCCTGAGCTGGCGGCGTGCGCGTCGTGCGGCGAGCGGGAGCACCTCGGAGCTTTCTCGGCCAGCGCGGGGGGCGTCGTCTGCCCCGGCTGCGAGGCGGGCTCGTTCGCCCTCGACCGCGACGCGTACTCCTTCCTCGTCATGGCGCTCGGAAGCCCGTTGACGGAGACGCCGGCCGCCTCCGACCGCGCCCTCGGCCAGGCCGATCGCGCCATCGCGGAGACGCTGGAGCACCACGCGCACATCCGGCTGCGGCGGGTGGCTGCTTGAGCCGCCGCTCCGCGGCGGCGTAAGCGCCCGCCCTTAAAATTCATCCGTGGCGGCCGGGGGCAGGAAGCTCGTCTACGACTTCTCCGAGGGATCGCGGGACATGCGCGAGCTGCTCGGGGGCAAGGG
>VAXR01000218.1 GCA_005885165.1 Actinomycetota bacterium | reverse complement strand
CACCTCTCCCCCGACCTGCCGCGCCAGCCGGCGCGCGAGCGCGAGGCCGAGACCGGCACCGGCCTCGCCGTCGCCCGCGGCGCGGCCCCGCTCGCCGGGATCGAAGATGCGACTCACCTCGTCCAGATCCACCCCGGGCCCGTCGTCGCGGACGCTGACCAGCGCCCGCCGGCCCTCGGTCGCAACCTCCACCGTCACCTCGCGTGTGGCGTAGCGGCAGCCGTTCTCGATCAGCGGGAAGAGGATCCGCTCGACGACCTCCTGGTCGGCCGCGATGTGGACGGGCCGGTCGCTGCCGTTGACGGTCACCGTCACGCCGCGCCGGTCGGACAGCTCGGCGCACATTCCGACGGCGGCGGCCGCCGCCCGGGCGGCGTCGCAGGTCGCGCCGCGGGCATCGGCCTCGCCCCGTGCGGCGGCCAGGAGGGTGTCCACCACCGCGGACATCCGCTCCGCTCCGGTCAGGATCGTGGTGAGGGCGTCGCGGTAGGCGCCCGGCGTGCGCCTGCGGCGCAGCGCGATCTCCGCCTCCGCCCGGATCTTCGCGAGCGGAGTCCGCAGCTCGTGCGAGATCTCCGTCGAGAACCGCTGCTCGTGGCGGATGACGGCCGAGATCCGCTCGAGCAGCCGATCGAGGGTGGCCGCCAGCTCCGTGAGCTCGTCGTGCGGTGGCCCGAGTCCGAAGCGTCCGTCGAGGTCGGCCTCGCTCCACATCGCCGCCTGCTTGGTCATCTCGCTCACCGGGCGGAGCGCGCGCGCGGTGGTCCAGCGGGCCATGAACAGGACCACGATCAGCACGGCACCGCAGAGGATCAGCGACGCCACGCGCGCGGTGCTGCGCGTCTGCTCGTAGGGCTTCAGGGACACGGCAGCAACGACGGTCCCGAGGTGCTCTGACCCGTGCCTCACGGGCACCGCGAGCAACCTCACGTCGGGGTCGGTCACCTCGGCGTGGGTCCTCGAGCCCCGTGCCAGCCTCGCCGCGGCGCGGCGCACCTTCGGCGGCGACGCCGGCGGGCCCTCCAGCGCGTTCCTGCCGACGAACACCCACACCTGCGCGTCGAGCGCGGCGTCGTCCGGCGACTCGCCGACGCGCAGCTTGCCGTCGACCGTTGTCAGCGTGCCGAGCTCGGCTGACGTCCTCGTCCGCAGCACGCTGTTGGCGTCCGACGACAGCCGGTTGTCGAGCACCACGTTGAAGCCCACGGCCATCGCGGCGATGGCCAGCGCCACGACCGCCAGGACCGACAATGAAAGCCGGGCCCGAAGGCCTCTCACTCGGAGTCGGGCCACCTCAGGCGATAACCGACGCGTTGGATTGTGGTGATGCGCGGCGAGTCGGGGATCTCACGCAGCTTCCGCCTCAAGCGCGCAAGGTACACGTCGAGGGTGTTGGCGTGGACGATTGCGCCCGCCGGCCAGGCGGCCTCGACCAGCTCGCTCCGCGGTACGGCGGTGTCGAACCGGCTGGCCAGCGCCGCGAGCAGCCGGAACTCGGTCGGGGTCAGCGATGCCGTCACACCATCGACCTCCATCTCGTGCGTCGTCGGGTCCAGCCGGAGCCGGCCGGCCTCGATCGTACGGTCGCGGCTCCCGCGGCGGACGAGGGCGCGCAGGCGAGCGATCAGCTCCTCCACCGCGAACGGCTTGGTGAGGTAGTCGTCGCCCCCGGCGCCGAAGCCGGACAGCCGATCGGACAGAGCGTCGCGGGCGGTGAGGAACAGCACCGGCGCGTCCACACCCCTTGCGCGAATCGCCTGGCACACGTCGCGCCCGTCGGCGTCGGGGAGCCCGATGTCGATGATCAGGGCATCGAGCTCCTCGGCGGCGACCTTCGCGAGCGCGTCGGCGCCGGTGGTGGCGATGACGGACGAGAACCCTTCTTCATCGAGACCCCGGCCCAGAACCTGGCCGAGCTCCCGGTCGTCCTCGAGGATCAGCACGCGCGGAGAGGTCACGCGCGGCTCACTGCTCCCTGAGGATCGCTCCCAGCGGTAGGCGGCGGACGGCGCGCGTGGCCACGACGAGCGCGAGCGTGGCGCCCGCGACCGCGCCCGCGGTCAGCTCGCCGAGGAACCGCCACGGCACCGCCAGGTGGTCCGGCGGGGGGTCGAACACGTGCTGGAGCATCGCCACCAGCATCTCAGCAAGCACAAACCCGAGCAAGGAGGCGAGCGCGAGGCCGGCCAGGAGCACAAGGACCGTCTCGCTGCGCAGGAAGGCGCCGATCGTGCGCATGGAGGCCCCGACGGCCGCCATCGTGGCGAGCTCGTGGCGGCGCTCGGCGAGCGCGACGGTCACGAACAGCCACATCGCTCCGGCCGCCAGTGCGATCGCGAACGCCTCCTCGATCTTGCTGATCCCACTGAGGTCGACGCTCGTGATCGAGCTGACCGTCTGAGCGGTCTGCCCG
>VAXR01000220.1 GCA_005885165.1 Actinomycetota bacterium | reverse complement strand
GACCACTACCGGACGCGGCTCACGCACACGCTCGAGGCGTGCGGGATCGCCCGGACGGTGGCCCGGGCGCTGCGGCTGAACGAGGACCTGGTCGAGGCGATCGCGCTCGGTCACGACCTCGGCCACCCTCCGTTCGGCCACATCGGCGAGTCCGTCCTCGACGCGTGCCTGCGCGAGCGCTACGGCGTGGGCTTCCGCCACAACCATCACTCCCTGCGAGTGGTTGAGCGGATCGAGCGCGACGGCCAGGGGCTGAACCTGACGGAGGAGGTGCGCGACGGGATCCTCCGGCACACGGGGCCGGAGGCGCCGGCCACGCTGGAGGGGCGGATCGTGCGGGTGGTGGACCGCGTGGCGTACATCAACCACGACATCGACGACTCGATCCGGGCGGGGGTGCTCGCGCGCGAGGAGCTCCCGGCGGCCGAGATCGCGGTGCTCGGCGAGACGGGGCCGGCGCGGATCGACACGCTCGTGCGGGACCTCGTCGACCGGTCGGCCGAGACCGGCGACATCGTGCAGGGCGAGGAGGCCGGCGCGGCGATGGACCGGCTGCGCGACTACATGTTCGAGCGCGTGTACCTGGCGCCGGCGGCGCAGCGCGAGCACCCGCGGATCGAGCGGATGCTGAGGGCGCTGTTCGCCTATTACGCGGACAATCCGCCGGCGCCGGTCGTCCCGGACGCGACCGAGGTGGAGCGGGTGGTGGATTACCTCGCGGGCATGACGGACCGGTTCGCGGTGCGGGCGTTCTCCGAGCTGTCGCTGCCGCAGGGCTTCTGACGCAAGACGCGGCGATGGGTCGGTGCGGGGGCGTGCATCGAGCCTGGCCGACTTCTACGCTCCAGGAGGATGGCGATCTACACCCGGGACTCGATCGAGCGCTTGAGGGACACGGTGGACGTGGTCGAGCTCGTGGGCGCGCGGACGGACCTGCGTCGGGTGGGGGGGAACTGGATGGGGCTGTGCCCGTTCCACGACGAGCGGACGCCTTCGTTCTCGGTCAGCGCGGAGAAGAAGGTCTTCTACTGCTTCGGCTGCGGGGAGTCGGGCGACGCGATCAAGTTCGTGGAGGCGACCGAGGGGCTCGACTTCCCTGCGGCCGTCGAGATGCTGGCCGACCGCTACGGCGTGGAGCTCCGCCGTGAGCACGAGGATCCGCGGGCGGAGGAGCGGCGGCGGCGGAGGGAGCGGCTGCGCGCGCTCGTTGAGCGGGCGACGGCGTTCTACGAGCGCTACCTCGGGGAGGCGGCGGAGGCCGCGGCGGCGCGGGAATACCTCGCGGGGCGGGGACTGCGGGAGGATGTGCTGCGCGAGTTTCGGATCGGGTTTTCGCCTCCGGCGTGGGACCGGGTCGCGACGGCCGCGGGGCGCGACGGCTACCGCCCGGAGGAGCTCGCGGCGGCGGGGTTGGCGCAGCGCGGGCGCGGCGGAGGGCTCGTGGACCGCTTTCGCGGGAGGATCATGTTTCCGCTTGCAGACCCGCGCGGGCGGGTGCTGGGCTTCGGCGCGCGCTCATTGACTGAGGCGGAACGGCCGAAATATCTCAATACCTCTGAGAATGAGCTCTACCATAAGGGCCGTCAGCTGTTTGGCATCGACCGCGCAAGGGCGGTGGCCGCCAAGAGGGGGCGGATCGTGGCCGTAGAGGGGTACACGGATGTGCTGGCTCTCCATCAGGGGGGAATGACCGAAAGCGTGGCGATCATGGGGACCGCACTGACCCAGGAGCAGCTGGCCGAGCTGAGCCGCGCTGCGGGCACGGTGTACCTGGCGCTGGACGCGGATCGCTCGGGGCAGGAGGCGATGCTGCGCGCGGCGCGCGGGGCGCGCGAGCGCGACGTCGAGCTGCTCGTGGCGGAGATGCCGGAGGGGTCGGATCCGGCCGAGCTCGTCACGCGCGAGGGCGCGGAGGCGTTCGAGCGGCTGCTCGAGGGCGCGCTGTCGGTGCCGGAGTTCGAGGCGCGTCGGCTGGTCGCTTCGGCGGACCTGCGGACGCCTCACGGGCGCGATCGGGCGATGACGGCGGCGCGGCCTCTGGTCGAGTCTGTACCGGCAAATTCCGCCACAAGGGATGAGGTTGTGCGCTTTCTTGCCGACAAGTTAAGTGTGGATCCCTCGTTCCTCACCACGCAGCTGCGCGAGCAGCCGGTGCGGGCGCCTGCGCACGCGCGGCCGAATGGCGATTCCTCTGGGGTTTCTGCGGTGGATTCGCGGGCCGCAGGCGCGCCGGCGAGCCTCGATGCAGCGAGCCGCAAGGAGCGGACGTTCCTGGCGATGTGCCTCGCTGAGCGCACGCACGGGCGCGAGTATCTCGAGCGGCTCGACGACGACCATTTCTCCTCGGACGCGATGCGCGCGGTGCGCGACCACCTCGTCTCGCATTTCGAGGATCCGCTCTCGGACCTGCCCGCCGACGACCCGATGCTCGTGGCGCTCGTTACAGAGGTGGCGATGCGGGGCCAGGAGGAGCAGACCTCGCCGGAGGCGCTCCGCCTCACCTTTCTCGAGCTCGAGCTGCAGCGGCTCGAGCGCGAGTTGCGACACGCTACCCGTGAGAACGACTTTGGACGACAGCGCGACCTCTGGCCGGTGCGCGAGGGAGTCAAGGCGCAGATCCACGAGCTGATGGGGCAGACGCAATGAGCGAAGCCGGAACAGCACGACTCGACGAGCCGGACGAGGAG
>VAXR01000219.1:2919-3279 GCA_005885165.1 Actinomycetota bacterium | reverse complement strand
ACCTCGAGAGAAAGAGCCGGGGCCCTTGCGTCCTCGCGTTTCGACTACCGCTTGCCAGCGCATTCGCAAGCTTCACTTCAGCTCCCACGACGCTGGCTAGAGAATCGTCACTGACCACAACGGTCAAGTGCCGCCGGGGTCCGGACTGCGTTGGAACGCTCTATGCGGTTGCGCCGAGCCGACGTCGGCCCGCCCACCAGGCGTCGAGCGCCAAACGCAAGCGGCGGCGGCTACCGTACATCGCGAAGAAGACCGTAGTCGTCCCGGGTGGAAGCAAGCGCAAGGTGACGCTCCACCTCACGAAGCACGGGCGCCGGCTCGCACACACAGGGCACCTGAAACACGTTCACCTGCTGCTGC
>VAXR01000219.1:0-2913 GCA_005885165.1 Actinomycetota bacterium | reverse complement strand
AGCCGCATAAGCGCAAGGTGAAAGTGCGGCGGGTGCCTTAGAGCCCCGAAACTCAGCTAGCCGCCAGCTTCCCCTCGATGGCGTCGAGCACCGACTTGCGGTTGGCGTTCCGGCGCTCGTAGTCGCGCACCTTCCGGAGCTCCGCCGCCCCGCACGAACACGACGTAGCCGTCGTGGCGCGCCACGCCGCTCCCGCCGTGGGCGAGCGACTCGATCGAGAGCTCGAGCTCGGCACCGCGGGAAGGCCGCGGCGACCGCAAGTTCTGGCGTGCCGGCTTCGAAACCTATGCTGGCAGCCCGTGGAGCTCGCGACCTACCGCGCCGAGGCGGAGGAGTTCACCTCGGCCATCGACCGCGAGTACCTCCTGCACTACTCGGGGCGCAAGGAGGACTTCGACCTCGACCCCATCTATGCGCGCCACGCCGCCCTGTTCGAGGCGGCGACCGTCGAGGAGCTGCGCGCCGCGCGCGCGCCGCGCGAGCTCGCCCGCTTCGCGGCCGAGGGCCACATCGGGCGCGAGGTGAAGGACGAAGTCTCCGAGCTCGCGCGCCGCGAGGCCGCGGCGGTCGTGCGGATCAACGGCGACGAGCTGCCATTCAGGCAGGCGGCCGTCGTGCAGGCCGACGAGCGGGACGCGGATCGCCGCGCCGCCATCGAGGCCGCACGGCTCGAGGTGACCGCCCGCGAGCTCAATCCCCTGCTCGAGGAGGCGCACGAGCGCGCGGCGGACAGCGCGCGGTCACTCGGGTTCCGCAGCATGCGCGCCCTCTGCGAGGAGCTCGGCGGGCTCGACCTCGAGCGGCTCCAGGCGCAGGCCCACGCCTTCCTCGTCTCGACCGACGCCCTATACGAGCCGCTGCTCGACCCCGAGCTCGAGCGCCAGCTGGGCCTCCCCCTCGCCGCCATGCGGCGCAGCGACATCGCTGCCTTCGTCCGGGCCCCGCGCCTCGACGCCGCCTTCCCGAGCGGGAGGGCACTCCGGGCGCTCGAGGCGACGCTGGCGGGAATGGGTGTCGAGCGGGGCAGCGTGGAGGTCGACTCCGAGAGCCGGCCCACCAAGTCCCCGCGCGCGTTCTGCGCGCCGGTCCGCGTGCCCGACGAGGTCCACCTCGTGTTCCCGGCGGTCGGCGGCCGCGAGGACTTCGACGCGCTCTTCCACGAGGCCGGCCACGCGTGGCACTACGCGAACGTCGATCGCGACCTGCCCGTCGAGGCCCGCTACCTGGGCGACAACTCGGTCACCGAGGGCTTCGCGTTCGTGCTGGAGCACCTGCTCGCCGACGCGGCGTGGCTCCGCCGGATCCTGGGAGTGGAGGACCCCGACCCGCTCATCCGCTACTCGCAGGCGCTGAGGCTCCTCTTCCTCCGGCGCTACTGCGCGAAGCTCCTCTACGAGGTCGAGCTGCACGGCGGCGAGCTCGGCTCCGACGCGGCGAGCGAGACATACGCCGAACGCCTTTCGCGGGCACTGCGGATCGACTGGCCGCGCGAGACCTGGCTCGCCGACGTGGACCCGTTCTTCTACGCGGCGCGCTACCTGCGCGCGTGGGCGTTCGAGACGCGGCTACGGCGGCACCTGAGCGATCGCTTCGGCCCGGCCTGGTTCGCCGAGCGCGACGCGGGCGACTACCTGCGCGGGCTCTGGCGCCAGGGCCAGGCGCACGACGCCGACGAGCTACTCGCGGAGACCTGCGGCGAGCGGATCGACCTGGCTGCGCTGCTCGACGACCTGCGGCCGGCCGGGTGACCGGCTCGGTCTACGCCGCGGCCAGCCTCCCCTCGATCGCGTCGAGCACCGACTTGCGGTTGGCGTTGCGGCGCTCGTAGTCGCGCACCTTCCTGAGCTCCGCCGGCGTGAGGCTGTCGAGGCGGCCCTGCACCTGAGCGGCGGTCAGGTCGTCGTATCCGAGGATCGGGAAGCTTTGCCCGACGCCCGCGGTGCGGCGCACGCGGTCGGCCTGCGCCAGCGCGACGTCGCCCGCCTCGCGCACGCGTGAGCGCACGCTCGAGGTGGCCTCCCCCGCCTGCTTGCGCGCGCGCCCCGCGCCACGCGAGCCCCGCCGCTGGACGTCGCCCAGCTCGTTGCGGCCGCGTCCGAGCAGCTGGTCGAGGTCGCTCAGCACGTCGTTGGTCTGCTTCCGGCCGCGCTCCACGAGGCTGCGCAGGAGATCCTGCGCGTCGTCGCGCGTCATGCGCCCGCGCTTGACCGCTTCGTCGAGCACCTCCTCGATGCGCTCGCGCGTGAGCATGACCAGGTTGAGCGGCGCGACGATTCCGCGCGCGATCACCTCGCGCACCTCGGCGGCGCTGGACCTCGCCGCGGTCGAGCGGGCGCGCGACGCCCGCGCCGGGCGCTTACGGGCGGCGGTCGATGGCGAGCGCTTGCGCGTGGCCGTCGACCCCGAGCGCTTGCGCGTTGCTGTCGACGCGGAACGCTTGCGGGTGGTCGTCGACCCCGAGCGCTTCCGCGCCGTCGTGCGGGCGCTGGACGAGCTGCGTCGCGACGCACCCCCTCGGCTCTGCCTCTGCGACTTTCCCGCCTTGTCGGCCATCTCCACTCCCTTCCTTTCCCACGTGCTCGCGAGGAGTCGATTCCCCGGTGCGCCGTGGACTATTCCACCTGGAGCGACCGCGCGCGGGCCAGCGACCGTTTCAGTCGTGCCCGAGCGCGGGACTACGATCCGCTGGTGGCGCGTCACTTCCTCACTGGAGAGGAGCTCACGAGCGACGAGCTCCACGGACTGCTGGAGCGGGCGCTCGAGCTAAAGCAGGACCGTCGTGCCTCCGGCGTGCTCGACGGGCGTGCGGTGGCGCTCGTCTTCGAGCGTCCGTCGACGCGCACGCGCGTCTCGTTCGAGGTGGGCGTGCGCGAGCTCGGCGGCCATCCGGTCGTCCTCCGCCAGGACGAGACC
>VAXR01000217.1 GCA_005885165.1 Actinomycetota bacterium | reverse complement strand
ACGAGCCAGCTGCACTTGCGCTCCCCGCCCGCGATGCCGACCGCGCGGCACCCCCAGAGCTTGGCCAGCTGCCCCACCATCGAGCCGGTCGCACCGGCTGCGCCGGAGACGACCACGGTCTGGCCCCGCTCGGGCTTCCCGACCTCCTTGAGGCCGAAGTACGCCGTGAGCGTGGTGGTCCCGAGGGCGCTCAGCGGCAGGGTCGGCCCCACGCCCTCCGGGATCTTGGTGACGCTCATCGGCCCGCGGCCGCCGCCATCGGAGACGGCGTAGTCCTGCCAGCCGAAGACGCCGAGAACGAGATCGTCCGGCTCGAACCCGTCGTGCCTGCTCTCGACCACGCGCGCCACACAGCTCGCCGGCATCAGGGAGCCGATCGGGACGGCGGGCATGTAGCCGGTGCCGCGCTCCGAGATCCAGGCCCGCATCGCGGGGTCGAGCGACATGTAGACGTTGCGCACGAGGAACTCGCCGTCGCCCGGCTCGGGGACCGGCTCGTCGCGCAGCTCGAAGCAGTCGGGCTCGACGAGGCCCTCGGGGCGGCGGGCCAGTACCCACTGGCGGTTGACGGCGGCTTCGCTCATGTCTCTCGGTCGAGGACCGCGCCGGATTCTGGCACCTAGGAGGCCAGCTCGCGGACGAGCTCCCCGGCCGGCCGGATGTCGGCGATCCGGCTCACCGTCTCGCCGGCGTACAGCGGGCCGGCCTCGACGAGGTTCGACGTTCTATCCGCGGTCGCCGCGGCCGGTCCGAAGATCGGCCGACCCGGCGTCTGCGCCGCCGACAGACGGAATTGCATCGGCACCGGCACGCGGGAGACGACGGGCGCAGTCGCTCGATGCAGCGCCCGCACCCACACGGGACCGCGCGGGTCGCGGCGGAGCCAGCGTTCGGTCGCCTCGTTCGCGACGACGCGGTGGGGCGCCGGCCAACCCATCCCGAAGAGCTCGGTGAGGATGGTCTGCCGAGCGTCGAGCAGCCGCGCCTTGTAGTCGGGGTGCGCGCCGCTCTCGTCGCTCATGAGAAAGCGCGTCCCGCATACGACCGCCTCGGCCCCGGCGTCGAGGCGCGCCCGGACGTCCACCGCCTCCGCAATGCCGCCCGCCGACAGGATCGGATAGCCGTCGCCCACCGCCCCGCGAACCCGGGCGAGCAACTCGAGCGCCGGGATCGTGCCGCGCACGTGACCGCCGGCCTCCACGCCCTGGGCGATCACCGCGTCCGCGCCGGCGGACCGGGCCGCGAGCGCTTCGTCAACCGAGCCGCACTGGTGGATCCATACCTTTGCCGTCGGCCGACTCGGCCGGCCCCAGAACGTCACGACCACGTCCGCCTCCGACGCCGCCTCGAAGTGCGCTCGGCGGGCGAAGGGGAGGAGCAGGTTGACGGCGATCGGCCGGTCGGTGATCGCGCGGCCCGCGCTCAGCTCGCTTCGAAGCCCGTCCGGGGCGAGGATCCCGATCGTGCCGAGCCCGCCCGCCGCGGACACGGCGCCCGCGAGCTCGGACCCCGCGAGGCCTCCGCCCATACCGGCCTGGACGACGGGCAGCTCGATGCCGAGTTGCGCGAGGACGACGCCCACGGTGTCATTCTGCGCGAGGGACGGGTTGAACCGCGCCGCGGGTGCGTGCGTAGCACGGTCCAGCGGGCCCATCGGGCGACGAACGGGAGAACGATGCGGAGACTGCACCTACTGGTTGGATCTCTGGCGTTGCTGGTGGTGATCGCCGGCCTCGCCGTCACGGGCTCGAACGCCGCCAACAGCCCGACCTACCGCGACTGCTCGCTGGTCGGCGGCTTCGATCCGGACTACATCCAGCTGACAGGGGCGAGCGTTGGCCCAGGAGGCGCATTGCGAGCGCAGTCACAGAAGACTGTGAAGCTCGCGGCGTGGGAGTCCACGGGGTTCATGGACAGGACGCACCACGTCACCTTCCACGTGACTGTCAGCGCGCCGGGTTCGCCGTCGCGCAAGGTCTCCGGGGACGGGACCGGCCACGTTTCGCTCAAGCTTCCGCTCGTCGGTTCCCCGACGGGCCGGACCAACACGGTTGACTGGGCCGCCGTCTTCGACAACGGGAACCACCCCTGCCCGTGCCGAACGTCGTGGGCGAGACCCTGAAGAAGGCGAAGAAGGCGCTGAAGAAGGCCGACTGCAAGCTCGGCAAGGTGAAGGGCCCGCATAAGTCCAGCTCCAAGGTGATCAAGCAGAAGCCGAAACCGGGCACGAGGCTCGCGCCCGGCAGCAAGGTGAAGGTCACCACCCAGTAGCCGGCGTCAGAGCGTCCGGTGCAGGTGGGTCGCGCCCATGCCCACGGCGAGCGCGATCGCGAGGCCGATGTAGACGAGCGCAACGCCCGCGCGGGTCGCCGGCCGCACGCGGTGATAGGCGGCCATCTCCGGCGACTTGCGCGCGCGCCAGCGCCGCAGCGTCTCCATGCCGCCGAACAGCACGATGATCAGCAGGATCGGGTTGGGGAACGCGACCGTGGCGGCGACGAGCAAGCCGAAGCCGACGAGCCACATCCACGGCGTGAGCGCCGCCATCGCACGTCCGCCGTCGAGCGGCAGGACCGGCAGCAGGTTGAAGAGGTTGAGGAAGAAGCCCATGAACGCGAGCGCCCGGAACAGGTTGTTGCCGGTCGCCGCGTAGAGGCCGAGCGTCGCGAGCGCGCCGACCGACCCGAGCACCGGTCCGGCGAGCCCGACGCGCGCCTCGGCGGCCGCGTTGCGCGGCATCTGCTTCATCCCCACCACGGCGCCCATGAACGGGATGAAGAGCGGTGCGCTCGCGCGCACGCCCTCGCGGCGCAGCTGCACCACGTGCCCCATCTCGTGGACGAGCAGGAGGAGCACGAAGCCGATCGCGAACTGCCAGCCCCAGATCAGCGAGTACGCCGCCATCGACACGAGCATCGAGCCCGAGGTGGTGAGGATCTTGAGCTTGGGGAGGATCAGCAGCAGCGCCTTCAGCTTCACGCCGAGCTTCGCGATGAGCACGCCGAGCGCGGCCAGCGCGCTGCCGAGCCGCTTCCAGAGGGACCGGCGCTCGGTGGGCTCGGGCGCGTAGGTGGGCGGGTAGTAGTCGGGCGTGGGCGCCGGCCGGTAGCCGAGCGGCGGCGGCGCCGCCGGATGCCCGCTGTCGGGTGAATCGAAGGCCATGCTCCGATCGATTGTGGCAGCCCTTGTTAAGGGCTCTGTGTGAGCGTCAGCCGTCGACTGGGACTGGCCTGCGCTCGCTCTGCTCGACTGGCGCGTGCTCGTGGAGCGCCCAGGCGAACAGCCAGAGGGCCGAGCGCTCCTCCGCATCGAGGGGCGCTCGCTCGAGCATCCGTTCTACCGAGCCGAGCGGGCGACCGACAGCCAGCATTGCCTCGACCTCACCGCGGTGGCGATCGTAGGACGACTCGCCGCTGCCCGTTTCCACGCCGGACTCCGATCCTGGTCCCGCGGGCCACCGCTCAAGGTGTCCGCAGTCCCGTCGTAGGGGCCGGCACTATGTCACATATGCGCCGCGATCTCTCTAGGGCCGCGCACGACGTTCCGATAGCGCCTACGCGCCAATCAGGTTTTCGACAGCTTTAGCCCTAAAGGGCGAAGCGATCTTCACCGATGCGGGTTAGTGAGGAATATGCGTCCAGGCTCGAGCAAGCCGCCTTCACTCGCGCTTACGCTGACGCAACTGGCATGACGAAGTTTGGACTCGACAGCGCCACCGAGACGACCAGGCGGCTGGAAGCCGCTCGGACGGCGCAGGCATGGAGGTCAATCATGGATAACCGGACCGCAGGTTCCCTCCGCGCGTCGCTGTGGCGGCGCGGACGGTGGGCGGCACCGGTAGTAGCTGCGATCGCCGCCGCGTTCGCCTTTTCGGCGCCCGCGATGGCGACCGGCGGGAAGTCGGCGGATCATCGTCCGGCCGACGCCGGCAGCGGCAAGCGAATTCGCTAGCCGCGCATTGGTTTAGGTAGGACTCGATGATCGGCCCCGGCGAGTGGGCGCCGCGAGGCGTCCCCTCGAACGACCGCAAGCGGTGGATCGTCTTTCGCCGCTACGCCGTCGCCTTGACGTTCGTTGCCGTTCCCGCCGCTGCGGCGGCGGGATTGGCTTGGCGGACTGAGCTTCACCCATCGCAGCTGGCTCTGTGGCTATTCGCCGGGTTTGTGATCCTCGGCGAGATCCTCCCGATCAGGGTGCCGCTGCGGACCCACGTCGAGGAGGTGACGCTCTCGTCGGCGTTCGCCCTCGCTCTCGTCTTCAGCTTCGGCGCGCCCGCCGCGCTCGGGGCCTACGCGGGCGCCTGCCTCGTAACCGACCTCGTCAACCGAACCGCCCCGGTCAAGGCCGCGTTCAACGTGGCGGAATCGGTTCTCTCGCTCTCCGCGGCGGCGCTCGTGCTTGGCGTCTGGTCGAGTGGCCCGCCCGTGCAACTCGGCGGAACGGGCTTGATCCCGGTGGTGGTGGCCGCGGTCACGTTCTTCGCCGTGGACACCGTGTTGGCGGCCGCCGGGGTGTCGCTGCTTAGTGGCGACTCACCGGTGGCATACGTGCGCCGCGATGCCGGAATTCACGCATGGACGAGCGGCTTCCTCCTGACCCTCGCTCCCCTGGCAGTGGCGGCGGAAAAGGCGAGCGTTTGGATGGTCCCGCTGCTGATCTTCCCGATGCTCGCCA
>VAXR01000216.1 GCA_005885165.1 Actinomycetota bacterium | reverse complement strand
CTCCGCCGGCGGTGACGCGAGCCGCGCGAACGGGTCCTGCCCGAAGACGACCATGAGCGAGAGGAAGAACGTGGCCACCACGCCCAGGACGGCCGTGGCCCACGGCGTGATGTCGCGCAGGCGCCGGCGCGTGGCCAGCAGTACGACGCTCGAGTACACCGACAGCAGGAAGGCCCACAGGAGGAGCGAGCCCTCCTGGCTCGACCACATCGCCGTGAGCTTGTAGAAGGTGGGCGTGTCGGTCGACGAGTTCTGCGCGACGAGCTTGTACGAGAAGTCCGAGCGCAGGTACGCCGACTCGAGCATCACCATCGCGATGGCGAGCAGCCCCGCGAGGCAGTAGATGGCGCGGCGGGCGGACGTCGCCACCTCGAGCCGGCCGGTGCGCCCGGCGTAGACGCCGGCGACGGCCGCGTAGAGCGCGGCGATCAGGCCGATCGTCAGGCAGGCGAAGCCCACGGCGCCCGTCATGTCCCCACCATCGCTAGAGCGTCTTCCCCGTTGGCTTGTCCTGGAACTTCGACGGGCACTTGGTGACGAGCGAGTCGCGCTGCCCGACGAACGCGCCGTCGCGCATCCGCCCCGAGACGATCACCTCGCGGCCGTCCCGGAAGGGATCCGGGACCACGCCCGAGTAGAGAACGGGGACCGACGCAGTCCCGTTGCGGTCGCGCACGCTGAACCGGAGCCGGCTTCCCTCGTGCCGGATCGATCCGGGGACCACCTTGCCGGTCATCTGGAACGACCGGCCAGAATGGTCGCGCCGCACCTGGGAGGGCGACGCGGCGCCCTCCGCGCTGCCGAAGCTCGTCCAGACGAGCGCGCCGGCTAGAAGCACGGCGGCGGTCAGCGCGACGACCAGGCGAACTCTCCGCTTGCGGGCCGGGTCCATCGAGCCCTCGATTATCGCAGCGGCGACCTTGCGGCCCGCAGGCCGGTCCCGGCCCTCAGGCCGCGCTCGCGGGTCGCCCGCTCGGGTGCCCCTCCCCCGGCCAGGGCCCGAGCACCAGCACGAGCCGCGCATCGCTCGCCGCACGCACCTCGCGGCGCTCGTTGGGGTCGAAGTGAACGAGGTAGCCGGGGCCGCCGCTCTCCGTCGTCCCGTCCTTCTCCACCTCGATCTGCAGCGCGACGACCAGGCGAACTCTCCGCTTGCGGGCCGGGTCCATCGAGCCCTCGATTATCGCAGCGGCGACCTTGCGGCCCGCAGGCCGGTCCCGGCCCTCAGGCCGCGCTCGCGGGTCGCCCGCTCGGGTGCCCCTCCCCCGGCCAGGGCCCGAGCACCAGCACGAGCCGCGCATCGCTCGCCGCACGCACCTCGCGGCGCTCGTTGGGGTCGAAGTGAACGAGGTAGCCGGGGCCGCCGCTCTCCGTCGTCCCGTCCTTCTCCACCTCGATCTGCCCGCCGACGACCAGGAGGTACGCGCGCTCGTGCGTCTGGTGCTGCTGCGGCTCCTCGCCCGCGGGGAGGTGGATGGCGATCACGCGCGCCTCGCGGTCGCTCCTGAGCACCTGCGGGCGATGAGGGGCGACGTCGAGCGAGCTGATGTCCCAGCTTTCCAAGTCTGATCTCCCGGTTCGGAGTCGGTGCCGGCCGGGATGATCGCACCGGCGCGGTCCGCGGCAATTTGCCAGGGTGACCTACCTTTCCCCAGGCTCGCGCCCGCCTCTCCCCCAGAGGCTCGCCCACCCCTCCCCCGAGGCTCGTGCTCCTCCGCGCTCCGCAACCGCATGCCAGGCTCATTTGGGCGACGAAGGGGACGGGTACTAGCCGCCCGTCACGGAAGTGTCCTGACTTTGGGTTGCAGGAGATCCCGAGGGCGGGACGGTGCACCAGGAACTTGGCGCATTCGCGGGGTTGGTCGAATTACGACCCATATAGGAGCGTTATTCGACCAACCCTCCGGCGGAGGCGAACGGACCGTTACGGGGTCGCGACCTACGTAACTGTCCTCCCTCCTTCGTCGCCCAATACGGGACGGCCGGCTTGCCCCGGATGGCCGCGTTTCTGCGGAAACGTGCGAGATAGTTCTGGGGAGCGAGTCGTCGCGTCTCCGCGGAAACGTCCGGTCGGATGTGATCGGACGCTACAGAGAGGTCGCGTCCCGAAGGCGCAGCCGCGCCACCGCGTTCGCGATCTCGTTACGCCGCGCCTCAGTCTCCGTCTCGCCCGTCGCGGCGCCGCGTGCGCCTGCGAGATCGACGCGATCCTCGTCGCCGCGCTCGATCTCGAACCAGACGAGCGTCCCCTCGCCCGACTCGACGCCCCACCGGCTCGCGAGCTGGTCGACGATGAAGAGGCCCCAGCCGCGCTCGTCGCCCTCGGTCGGGTCACCGGGGTCGAATCCGGCTCCCGAGTCGCGGACCTCGACGCGGAGGGCCGCGTCGGTCAGGCTCAGCGCCACCTCGAAGTCATCCGTCGCTCCCTCCCGCGGGTGCTGGACGGCGTTCGTCACTAGCTCGCTCAGACAGAGGGATGCGTCGTAGAGCTCCGTCCCGGACAGCTGGTGCTCGAGGCGCTCAAGACTCGCGCGCGCTCCCGGCACGGACTCCGGCGTCCTCGTGAAGCTGAACGTGTCTGACTCGGCCACGGCTGTGCGACCGGCGTCCCCCGAACGGGGGATGATAGGTCAACGGTTGGCGCTTCGCCACTCCTAGGCGGGTGGCTCTGTCGGATAGCGGACACCGCGCCGCAGCACGAGCCCGCTGCCGAGCAGGGCGAGGGCGGCGATCACGAGGCTGATCACCTGGAGGCCCGTGTGGGGAAGCGGGTTGCTCGAGCTGCTCGAGCTGGTGCCGCCGCTCGACGAGCCGGAGCCGGGCGAGCTCCCGCCCGAGGAGCCCGAGCTGCCGGAGCCGCCCGAGCTCGACCCGCCCGACGAGCCCGATGCCAGCACCGTGACGCTCGCCTTCATGAACGGATGGAACTTGCACGTGTAGTTGAACGTGCCGGCGCGGGTGAACGTGAAGCGGCCGACGTCTCCGTGGTT
>VAXR01000215.1 GCA_005885165.1 Actinomycetota bacterium | reverse complement strand
GGTCGGGGTGCCGGCGGCTCAGCTCGCGCGCCACCGCCAGGCCCACGATCCCCGCGCCAACGACCGCCAGGTCGCATTCGCCGGCAGGGTCGGCGTCCCGCGTCAGTCCACCGCCAGCTCGAACGTCGGGGCCATCCGCGCGAGGTCTATCACGCCCGCGTTCGCCATCATCCGTGCGATGGCCGCCTCCGACGAGCAGGTCCTTTTCGCATACGACCTCGGGTCGCCATACGTCTGGCTGGCTGCGGAGCGGATCGACGACGTGCTCCCCGCGCGGCCGACCTGGCTGCCCGTCCTGCTCGGCGCCATCTTCAAGGCGAAAGGGCGCAGCTCCTGGGGACAGGGGCCGAAGCGGGACGAGGGGATGGCCGAGATCGAGCGCCGGGCGGCCGACCGCGGGTTGGGCGAGGTCCGCTGGCCCGGCTCGTGGCCCAACGACGGGCTCCGCGTGATGCGCGCCGCGGTGCGCGCGCACCAGCTCGGCGCCGGCGAGCGCTTCGCAATCGCTGCTCTGCGCACCCACTTCCGCGACGGCCTTGCGCTCAGCGACGACGCGTCGATCGCCACGGCCGCCGAGCGGGCCGATCTCGACCCCGGCGCCCTGCTGGCCGCGACGGCGGATCCGGCGGTGAAGGCCGAGCTTCGCGCCAACACCGAGCGAGCGCTGGAGCTCGGCGTCTTCGGCGTGCCGACCGTGGTGGTGCGCTCCCAGGTCTTCTGGGGAGACGATCAGCTTGAGGGGGCCGCAGCGGCGGCGTCAAGAACCGACTGAAAGGAGGAGCGAGATGGCATTCGCGGACTTCGAGCAGGCACTGAGCAACGCGAACCAAGTGGACCTGACGACCGTCGGTCGGGTGTCCGGCGAGGAGAACTCCAGGCCGGTCTGGTTCGTCCAGGAGGGCGAGACGGTCTACCTCCTGCCCGTGGGCGGGTCGGACAGCCAGTGGTACAAGAACATCGTCAAGACGCCCGACATCCGCCTCGGCGCCCGTGGAGGCGAATACAGCGCGCGCGGCACACCGGTGACGGACCGGGCGAAGGTCGACGAGATAGTCGACAGGTTTCGCTCGAAGTACGGCCATCGAGACGTCGAGGCGTACTACCCCAAGCGCGACGTCGCCGTAGAGGTCCCGCCGGCGTAGCGATTCGCGCCCGCCGCACGGCGGGTACCATGACGGGCGGCGCGACGAGCGGGGGTGGGGTACGTAGGTCGCAGGGGATTCCTAAAGGCGCTCGGATCGAGCATTGCGGTGCTCGCGGCAGCCGCCGCCGCGCCTGCTGCCGCCCACGCCGCTGAGCACACCGCCTACGCGGCGGCGATGAACTACGCCACGCCGACGATCACGATCGCGCAAGGCGACAAGGTCACATTCACGAACCTCGACGACCTCGCGAAGCACGACATCGTCGACCACGACGGGAAGTTCAAGAGCGACCTCATCGGCGGCGGGCAGTCTTCGCCGGTGCGCGGCGTGCGGTTCCTGAAGCCAGGCACCTACCAGTTCCACTGCTCGCTCCACTCGTGGATGCGCGGAGTGCTGCAGGTGACGCCGCCGGGCGGCGGGGCGCCGTCCGAACCGAGCGTCGGAGGGGGCGGCGCCGGGAACCCAACGGCCGGATCGGCAGCGATTCCGAACCCCTACGACATCTGGCTGCACGCGGCCCAGGCGTCCATCGGCCGCGCCAGCTGGCCGTCGTACGGCAAGGACCTGGCGAACACGCGGAACGGCGGCCGCAAGGCTCCAGCTGCCACCGACCTCTCGAAGCTCGGGGTGGCGTGGAGCTTCCACTCCGGGTGGGGCGACTTCCTGGGGACGCCGGCGGTCGCGAAGGGCACGGTCGTGGCCGGGACGTTCGGCGGGCACGTCGTCGCGATCGACGCCAGGACCGGCGCCCTTCGCTGGCACTACGAGATCGGCCAGCCGATCAACGGCTCGGTGGCGATCGGGGGCGGTCGCGTCTTCGTGCCGGTGGCAGAGCCGCACCGGCCGCACATAGTGGCCGTCGATCTGAAGACCGGGCGGCCGTTGTGGGACAGCACGATCGACACCCAGAAGGACTCGGACGTGTACGGGAGCCCCGCCGTGTGGCACGGCACCGTGTACATGGGGATCTCCGCTCTCTACGGCGAGCTGAGCGATCCGAAGGTCCACGTGCGCGGCAACGTGGTCGCGCTGAACGCCAAGACCGGCAAGCTGCGCTGGCGCACCTACACGGTCCCGCCGGCGCATGACGGCGGCGCCGTCTGGTCGTCCCCCACGATCGACAAGCGGCTCGGCCGCGTCTACGTGGGGACGGGCAACGCCTACCACGCGCCCGCCGCGCGCACGACCGACTCGATCCTCGCGCTCGACGCAAGGACCGGCCGCATCCGCGGTCACTTCCAGGCGACGGCCGGTGACGTCTGGAACGCGACCGAGGGCGTTGCGAACGGGCCGGACCACGACTTCGGCGCCTCGCCGCAGCTCTTCTCCGGCCCGGGCGGCCAACCGCTGGTCGGCGCCGGGCAGAAGTCGGGGACGTATTGGGCCGTCGACCGCCGGACGCTGAAGCCCGTCTGGAACACGACGATCGGGACCGGGAGCGAGGTGGGCGGCATCCTCGGCTCGACGGCGACAGACGGGCGGCGCATCTACGGGCCGGACACGATCGGCGGGGAGGAGTGGGCGCTCGGGATGGACGGGAGCCGCAAGTGGACCTCGGCCGACGGCGGCCCGATCAAGTGGAGCTCCACGGCAGTCGCGAACGGCGTCGTCTACTCGAGCGACACGAACGGCTTCCTCAACGCGCACGACGCGGCCACGGGCGTGCCGCTGGCCCACATACCGCTGGGCGCTCCGACGTGGGGCGGCGTGGCTGTTGCCGGCGGGACGATCTTCGCCGCGATCGGGACGGAGGGCGACTCCGGCTACATCGCCGCGTACCGCGTTCGGAAGGG